>NZ_JBWYIJ010000009.1:0-168039 GCF_056779695.1 Acinetobacter sp. 25-47-122 | reverse complement strand
ATCCGCAGATTATGCATGAATATTTAAAATTCTTCGGTACAAATAATCAGCAAGAAATAGATCGTTTTTTGATTTATGAAAGAGATCTAATGTTTATAATAATTAAAATTATGAGCTATCAATACAAACATTATAATTTAGAGAGAATGAATGAAAAGAATAGTAATAAGCACGCTGCTGTGTTCGATGATGCTGGCATCCTGTTCAAAAAAATAGAGGAACACTCTGCTGAAGCAGTTCAAGAAAACACTGCTGATACGCAAGTTGATATGCAAGAAGCAGCTGAACCAAATACTTTGCCCGTCCAGGAGTAAAAACCTGAGGTCATATTAAATCAAGAGGTTAATTCGGTTGATCTTACTCGTCGTATGGTTCGAGAGGCGCAAGTTAACTTTACCGTTAAAGATGTGGTGAAAAGCAGTTTAGAGTTTGAAAAAATAACCCTTGAAGCTGGCGGATTTATTGAAAGAAAAGATATTGATTTCAATGTGGTTGATCTTAAACGTCAGAATATTTCAGAAGGCAAAGTAAAAGTATTTGAAAAAGTTGAACCTGTATCTTTTATGGTGCTACGTGTACCGAGTGAGCGTGCCCCACATGTTGTTAATCAACTTTTACCTTTAATGTTTTTTTTGAATCAGCAACGCTATAGTGCACAACGTTTTGAATTGAAGCTTCTTCAAGAAAAAATGAATCAAGCACAGACTATTTCAAGTCAAGCACGATCAGCTCATTTGAATGAAATCACACTGCTCACTCAACTCGAAGTTCAAGACCGTGTTAAATTCAGTACGATCAGTTTACAACTGAATCAACCAACACTGGTCCGAGAAAGGGTTGATATTGATATTGATGCAGTGGCGCGATTAAATGGTGATCACTTTATTCAGCGTGTTTGGAATAGCATCAAATATGGCTGGCAATTTGTGCTCGATCTTTTGGTGTTTTTATTAATGATTTGGCCTTTGTATTTGATTGTCTTACTTGGCTTCTTGTTATATCGATGGTTAAAACCTTATTTTGATAAACTCAAATAAGCCCATGCCTCAATTTGGCTGAACTGAAGAAAGAAGTTTGGCCAAATCTTGCATTCCTTCGGTTGCTGATTTTGAGATACATGTATAGTATTGTGGCACACGGCCGAGATCGGCTTTAGGGTCGATATAATACGCATCACAGCTTGGTGAAATACTGTGTACTAAGCCTGCAACAGGATAAACAGCTAAGCTTGTTCCAATCACAACAAAGATTTCAGCTTGCTGGCAAATCACTTCTGCTTCTTCAAAAGCGGGAACGGATTCACCAAACCATACGACATGTGGACGAAGCGGATATCCAGCGTCACAGAAGTCACGAGAAATATCCAGTTCAATTCCTTCAATTGTGTAAAATTTGTCTGTGAATTGAGCATCTGGCCCCGAGGTTTTGGCTAGTCTTATATTTCCATGAAGATGCAGTACTTTTTTACTACCAGCGCGTTCATGTAAGTCATCAATATTCTGCGTGATCACATGGATATCATAATGTTGCTCAAGTGCTGCAATCGCCAAATGTGCTGCATTAGGTTCAGATGCTAAAATTTTTTTTCGCCGTTCATTGTAAAAGCGCTGTACTAAAACAGGATTGTTACGCCAAGCTTCAGGCGTTGCGACGTCCTCTATGCGATGGTTTTCCCAAAGTCCATCGCTATCTCGAAATGTATTGATACCACTTTCAGCACTCATACCAGCACCCGAAAAAATCACAAGCTTTTTTTTAGACTGATTCATCCAATCTCCATCCTATTGATTTTATGCCCACGTATGACGTCTGGATCAACTTAATATTCAAATATTCATTAGAGCTTATATAGTTTGATTCAGAAATTTAGAAATTTCTTGTGCGAATTTAATGGGTTCATTGATCAAAGGCGTATGCCCTGAGCGCTCAAACAGTACGATACGATGATTTTTAACCGATTCAGCAATGAGCTTTTGCCCTTGCGCTGGATAGAGTGCGGATTTAGCGCCGATAAAAAAAGTTGCTGGGCATTCTAACTTTGAGATCGCGGCTCTGTAATCTTCTTTATGGTTTAGATAGTTGTCAATGTACCAACGCATATAGTCGAGACGTTGCATAGGGAGGATTAACTTTTGAATTTTCGGTTGATTGAGCGTTGTTTTAAAAATTTTAGCGCTCAATTGATGATTATCTTGTAAAGATAAAAATTTAACCCAAAGCTCGACTAATTCGCGGCTTAAGTGAGTAGGTAATTCACTCAGGTTTTGATAATTTTCATGTTGATGTAAAAAAGAAGAAAGTTCGATGAGTAGCTTTTTGAACTCTGGATAGCGATCGCCCAATAGCCCGAAACTCCAAGTTTCATCAGAAGGTATTTTAGGGGTTTGATCAATATGCAAGTATGCTTTGATTTGATCAGCAAATTGACCATATTGCATACCATGCATGGCAGTAGTTGCCCCCATAGAATAAGCAATCACTTTATAATGTTGTCTAGGGCGTTGACTGATCAATGCCTGAATATCGTTCCAGTGACTTGAAATAGCATCAGTATCTGGAATTTTACAATGCTTAGACCCACCAAAACCACGCCAGTCAGGAATAATGAATTTATATTTTTTTAAATTAAATGCAAAAAAAGGGATCCACTGCCAACTTTGCATTCCTAAACCAGATAGCACCAAAACAGGTTCACCTTGACCAATTTCACGAACATATAATTTTTCGTTATCATGCATAGTAAAAAATGGCATAGATATATCCTTTATTTTGTATTCATTATTTTCAATTGTGGAATTACACGTTCTAACCAACTGATCCAACCTTGCTCTAGTTCAATGCCTAATTGAAGAATCATTTTATGAATATAGAGTGTACGGTCATCATTATCTTTATTGGCAAAATCTTTATCGTAAATCGCTTGATATATTTTTAACTTATTTTTATGAATCTCTAAATGAGATTCCAATTCTGTCAACACATTATTACCACCTAATTGTGCTTCAGCTCTTAAACGCACCATCAATTCTTCTCTGAGTTGGGCAGGCTCACTATGCTGTACCATCCAATTGGCAAGTTCAGTTCGACCTAGAGCATCAACTTTATATTTTTTCTTTCTCGAGTTTGGATCGCCTTCATCAATAGTCGAAATCCAACCTTTTTTTTGCATAGCATTGAGTTCACGATAGATTTGTTGGTGAGTTGCATTCCAAAAGAATCCCATAGAACGGTCAAAGCGACGCGCAAGTTCAATACCTGTACTTGGTTTTTCAATGAGACTGGTCAACAAAACATGTGCTAAAGACATAAATCATATATCGTAAAATCTTGAATCAACTTTATTATGCAACATGTTGCATAAAAAGCAAAATTAGAATATATATTTATGCAACAAGTTGCATGAAGCACACAATAATAGCAAGCAAACGCGAGCCATGAGGTCAGAATGTCAAATTATCCAAACTTACTTGCACCACTAGATTTAGGTTTTACCACTTTAAAAAATCGTGTATTGATGGGTTCAATGCACGTAGGTTTAGAAGAGGTTGAAGGTGGCTATGAACGTATGGCCGCATTTTATGCTGAGCGTGCTCAAGGACAGGTCGGTCTTATCGTGACGGGGGGAATTTCACCCAACGATGCTGGTGTGACTTTTGCTGGAGGGTCAAAATTAGACTCGATTGCTGAAGCTGAGAAACATAAAATCATTACGCAAGCGGTACATGATGCTGGTGGTAAGATTGCAATGCAGATTTTGCATACTGGTCGATATTCATATCAGCCTGAAAATGTTGCACCATCAGCAATTCAGGCACCAATTAATCCAGTTAAACCTCATGCTTTAAGCTCAGCTGAAGTTCATCAAACCATTGATGATTTTGCAAACTGTGCAAAGCTGGCTCAATATGCAGGTTATGATGGTGTTGAGATTATGGGGTCTGAAGGTTACCTCATCAATGAGTTTATCGCAGCACGTACCAATCACCGTGATGACGAATGGGGTGGGAGTTATGAAAACCGTATTCGTTTGCCTATTGAAATCGTGAAACGTACCCGCGCAGAGGTGGGTGAAAACTTTATTATCATTTATAGACTTTCGATGCTCGACTTGGTTGAGGGCGGTTCAACGCTTGAGGAGGTCATCCATCTTGCAAAAGAAATTGAGAAAGCCGGCGCGACTATCATTAATACAGGTATTGGTTGGCATGAAGCGCGTATACCCACGATTGCAACGAAAGTACCGCGAGCAGCATTTACATGGGTGACAGAAAAGCTAAAAGGTGAAGTCAATATTCCATTGATTACCTCAAATCGTATAAATACCCCTGAAATGGCTGAACACGTGTTAGCTTCAGGTCATGCAGATATGATTTCTATGGCTCGCCCAATGCTTGCAGATGCAGAATTTGTACTAAAAGCTGAACAGGGTAGAAGTGACGAAATCAACACTTGTATTGGCTGTAACCAAGCGTGTTTGGATCATATTTTTTCACTCAGAATTGCGTCATGCTTGGTTAACCCACGTGCATGTCATGAAACTGAACTCATTTTTAAAGAAACCCATACGCCTAAAAAAATTGCTGTCATTGGTGCAGGTCCTGCAGGATTGAGTTTTGCTACTTATGCAGCTGACCGTGGTCATCAGGTCACCATTTTTGAAGCAGCCGATCAAATTGGGGGGCAATTTAATATTGCAAAAACGATTCCAGGAAAGGAGGAGTTTTATGAGACATTGCGTTACTTTAAGCGAAAAATTGAGTTGCAGCCTTTAATTCAATTAAAACTTAACCATACTGCAACTTTTGAAGAGCTCAATACAGATCAGTTTGATGAAATTGTAGTCGCTACAGGTGTGACACCTCGACATTTAGATATTGAAGGAATTGATCATCCAAAAGTGTTGTCTTATATCGAAGTTTTAAGAGAGAAAAAACCAGTCGGACAGCGTGTTGCGATTATTGGTGCTGGTGGTATTGGTTTTGATACTGCTGAGTATCTAACCCATGAGGGGGAAAGTGGAAGCTTGAATCCTCAAAAATTTTATGATGAATGGGGAATTGATACATCATATTCTAATGTAGGAGGTTTAAAACCTGCTCAAGTAGAACAGCCATCACGTGAAATCTACTTATTACAACGTAAGGCCACTTCAGTTGGTGCAGGCTTGGGTAAAACGACGGGTTGGATTCATCGTACTGGATTAAAAAATCGCGATGTAAAAATGATTCCAGGTGCAACGTATAACAAAATTGATGACCAAGGCTTACATATCACAATAAACGAACAAACTACCGTCTTAGACGTGGATCATGTGGTGATTTGTGCAGGTCAAGAATCATATACGGCTATGTTTGATCAACTTGAGCAGGCAGGTAAAAAAGTTCATTTAATTGGTGGGGCGAAAGAAGCGGGTGAACTAGATGCAAAACGTGCGATTCGTCAAGGTGCTGAATTGGCTGCCAAGATTTAAGCCAGAAAATTTCTCTCCTGTATTCTAGATGAAAGTGCGAGAAGAGGATTTGGAGAGGGTACTTAATTAAATGAGATCTCTCCTTGACGCAGTATTCTCCCTTTTCTTCTAAAAGGTTGAAATGATACAACAAAAAGGACATAAAAATGACACTCGAAACCACACAAAAATCTATTCAACGTTGGCACCACATGCTTGAAACGCATGATTTAAGTCTATTGAATGAGCTTTTGTCTGAAGAAGTCGTATTTAAATCACCCGTCGCATTTAAGCCCTATCCAGGCAAACAAGTTGTTACTTTTATTTTGACCAATGTGATTGAGATCTTTGAAAATTTTCGTTATCACCGTGAGTTCTACACAGCAGATGGGCTCAGTGTTGTGCTTGAATTTTCCGCAAATGTGGGTGAAAAAACATTAAAAGGGATTGATATGATCCAGTTTAATGAGCAAGGTCAAATTATTGACTTTGAGGTGATGATTCGGCCTAAAAGTGGTTTAGAAGCTTTGGCGTTGCAAATGGGCCAACGTATGGCTCAATTTTTACCAAAATAAATTAGGCATGTTTTGGCTTATGAATTGGAGTAAGTAAATTCGGAGTCTGTATGAATCTTAATCAGCGTTTCAAGTGGGTGCAGGAATTCACTCAAACCCAATTTGATTATTTTACTGGTGCAGCTATACCTTCAATCTATTTTAATCCGCAAGGTGAGTTAGCGCATGTGATTTCAAACTTGAAACGTCTGCATTATAAATATAGACCAACGCCGTGGCTCTCGAATACGCATGCTCACTTGGTGTATTTTGATAAAATTCGAAAGAAAACCGTAAAATTAGAATATGACTTCATTGAACAGTTAACAATGTCTGATGGGGGAACAACGGGTATTGCTTGGTATGGCATGCATCTGCCTGCGGAAACACCTACTATTTTAGTGCTGCATACCATTACTGGAAGCCCAGCCAGTATGAGAGAATTGGTCAGAGACTTACATCAAGTAACTGGTTGGCGTATTGCATTGTGTTTAAGACGAGGGCATGCAGGTCTACCACTTTCAGTTCCTAAAATTAATCTTTTTGGAAACACGCAAGATCTAAGAGAGCAGATTGAACATATTCAACAGCGCTTACCATATTCTAAATTGTATGCAGTTGGGTCTTCAGCAGGAACTGGATTATTGGTTCGATATTTAGGTGAGGAAGAAAGCTCCACACCAATTCAAGCGGCTTTCGCACTTTGTCCTGGATACAATACGGAAACTGGTTTTTCAAATGTTCATCCTTTTTATAGCCGTTTGATGGCAAAAAAGTTAAATGCACATTTTTTAAAACCTTATGAGCAACATTGGCGAAATTTAGAAAGTTTAAAGCAACTGAGTGTTGCTAAAGATTTATTTGATTTTGAAAAAACATATTATCAGTTCGCTGGATTTGAAAATTATGACGCATATTGTAAAGCGACAAATCCCATCTATGTCTTTGAGAACATTAGAGTGCCGTTGATGATTTTAAATTCGGAAGACGATCCAGTATGCCATATCCGCAATTTAGAGCCTTATAAAGAAGTGATTCAACATATGCCGAACATGGCAGTAGTGACCACAAAAAAAGGAAGCCATTGCTGTTTCTATGAAGGTAATAAAAATCCAGAATCTTGGGCACACAAATTAATTGCAGAATTTTTTTTAGAATTAGAGAAAGCCTGACAATTTTTGTTGTTTATAAATGAATAACAATTTGACTTTCATTTATGTTGACATAAAAAAACCGAGTCTTGTCACTCGGTTTTTTTAAATTCGAAAATTAGTTTTCTAAAGCAGGGGTAGCAGCAGCAATAGCAGCGGCAACAGCATCATCTTCAGATTGAGAACCACCTGTTGATGCACTTGGAGAAGGTGTAGGGCGTTCTACATTTTCAACAGCTGGTGCTGGGGCAGGATTCGTTTGTGCAGGAGCATCGCGGTATTCACGACGAATAGTCGCTGACGTATTGTTTGTTTCCTGATGCTCAATTTCAACTTGAGTTGGTGGCTCAGGTTCGATTTCTGGTTCAGAAATCTCAATGTTCTCAATTTGTTCTGCCTGTTCAGTTGTTTCAACAGTTTGTTCCTGTTCTTCTTCCTTAGGCGCTTCTTTTTTTACACATGCAGTAACGAGGAGTGCAGATAAGATTGCACCACCGATTAAAAATTTTTTATTCATAGTTGCTCAAAACAAACTAGCTAGATCGACTGACGTAGTATAACAGCAAATTAACAGATGAAAATCACTGAAAGTGTGCGTGAATCTTTATTGGAAATGATGATAGAATAACCAATTGTTTATTGTTCTTTGAATTGATGCGGATTGACTTTGCTTTATAGGTACAGAGTAAAGTAAAATTGCGCAACATTGCAGGCCGATTTAGGCTCGATTGTACGAGAAACCCAATGACCCATTTTATTTTCGTTACTGGTGGTGTTGTTTCATCACTAGGTAAAGGTATTTCAGCTGCTTCAGTTGCTGCACTTTTAGAAGCCCGTGGATTAAAAGTAACCATGGTGAAAATGGATCCATATATTAATGTCGATCCAGGGACGATGAGCCCGTTCCAACATGGTGAAGTTTTTGTCACAGAGGATGGTGCGGAAACTGACTTAGACTTGGGTTATTACGAACGTTTCTTGCGTCGTGCGAAAATGACCAAGCTTAATAACTTTACATCTGGTCGCGTGTACCAAGACGTTTTAAATAAAGAGCGTCGCGGTGATTACCTTGGTGGAACAGTTCAAGTTATTCCACACATTACAGACAATATTAAAGAACGTGTTCTTCGCGCTGGCGAAGGCTATGACGTTGCTATTGTTGAGATTGGCGGTACAGTAGGTGACATTGAATCTCTCCCATTCATGGAATCTGTTCGTCAGTTAATGGTTGAACTTGGTCACAAACGCACAATGCTGATGCATTTAACGTTGTTGCCATATATCAAGTCAGCTGCAGAGTTGAAAACAAAACCAACTCAGCACTCAGTGAAAGAATTACTCTCAATCGGTATTCAACCAGATATTTTGATCTGTCGTACTGAACACGATGTTGATGCTGATACAAAGCGTAAAATTGCGTTGTTCACGAACGTAGAAGCTCGTGCAGTTGTGGTGTGTAAAGATGCACGCACAATTTACGAAATTCCACGTACGTTCTATGAACAAGACGTTGATGATTTAATTTGCGAGCGTTTTGGTTATAACGATTTACCAGAAGCCGATCTTTCAGATTGGGATAATGTCGTAGAAGCACTGTTAAATCCTGAGTACACTGTTCGTGTTGCGATGGTGGGTAAATATGTTGAACTTCCAGATGCTTATAAATCTGTAAACGAAGCACTTTTACATGCAGGTATCCAAAACCGCGTTAAAGTTCAAATTGATTATGTCAATGCCGAAGAACTAGAAAGCCAAGATGTAGCAGAAGTGTTGAAAGATGCTGACGCAATCTTAGTTCCTGGTGGTTTTGGCGAGCGCGGTACTGAAGGTAAGATGCAAGCGATTAAATTCGCACGTGAGAATGGAATTCCATTCCTTGGTATTTGCTTAGGTATGCAACTTGCGGTCATTGAATACGCACGTAATGTTGCTGGTATTGCAGATGCAACCTCAACAGAATTTAACCGTTCAACTAAATCGCCTTTAATTGGTTTAATTACGGAATGGTTAGACGAACGTGGTGAAGTACAGCAACGTTCTGTAGATTCTGACCTTGGTGGAACAATGCGTCTTGGCGCTCAAAAATCAGAATTGGTTGAAGGCACTAAAACTGCAGAAGTGTATGGTTCAGTAGAAATTATTGAACGTCATCGCCATCGTTACGAAATGAATAATCGTTATATTCCTACTTTAGAAGAAAAAGGTATGAAAATTTCTGGTTATTCACCAATCCAACGTTTAGTTGAAACTGTTGAAATTCCTCAACATCCTTGGTTTATTGCTGTACAATTCCACCCGGAATTTACAAGTTCTCCACGTGATGGTCATCCATTATTTGCTGGTTTTATTGATGCTGCTAAAAAACAGTATCAAAAATCGAAATAATGAATGTCTTAGGACATAACTAGGAAGTTTAAATGTCACAATTAAAAGCACAAGAAATTGTACGTTTAGGCGATATACAAATGGCAAATCATTTGCCATTTGTATTATTCGGCGGAATGAATGTACTTGAATCAAAAGATTTAGCTTTTGAAATTGCAGAAACTTATGTTGATATTTGCAAACGTTTGGATATTCCATATGTTTTCAAAGCAAGCTTTGATAAAGCAAATCGTTCGAGCTTAAATTCTTTCCGCGGACCTGGTCTTGAAAAAGGAATTGAGTGGTTAGCTGACATTAAAAAACATTTTAATGTTCCGATCATTACAGATGTTCATGAACCATATCAAGCAGCACCTGTGGCTGAAGTGGCTGACATCATTCAATTACCTGCTTTCCTTAGCCGTCAAACAGATCTTGTTGAGGCGATGGCAAAAACTCAAGCCATTATCAATATCAAAAAAGCGCAATTCTTAGCACCGCATGAAATGCGTCATATCTTGCATAAATGTTTGGAAGCCGGGAATGACAAGCTGATTTTATGTGAGCGTGGCTCAGCATTTGGTTACAACAACTTAGTTGTCGATATGCTTGGTTTCGACATCATGAAAGAAATGAATGTGCCAGTCTTCTTTGATGTGACACATGCACTTCAAACCCCAGGTGGTCGTGCAGATTCAGCAGGTGGCCGTCGCGCACAAATTACGACATTAGCGCGTGCGGGTATGGCTACAGGTCTAGCAGGTCTTTTTCTGGAAGGACATCCTGATCCAGAAAAAGCAAAATGTGATGGACCTTGCGCTCTTCGAATGTCTCAACTTGAGCCATTCTTAGCTCAGCTTAAAGAATTGGATACCTTGGTTAAAGGTTTCAAAAAATTAGATACACACTGATGCAGCGTTAGACGCATCGTTTTATTAATCAACTGAGGAATTGTTCATGAGCCAAATCGTTGACATTCGTGCACGTGAAATTTTGGACTCTCGTGGTAACCCAACCATCGAAGCAGACGTTATCTTAGCATCTGGCGTAGTTGGCCGTGCATGTGCACCATCTGGTGCTTCAACTGGTTCTCGTGAAGCTTTAGAACTTCGTGATGGCGATAAAGCACGTTACTTAGGTAAAGGTGTTAAAACAGCTGTGAACAACGTAAACACGTTAATCCGTGACGCGTTAGTGGGTAAATCAGTATTCGAACAAAAAGACATCGATAATACGATGATCGCTTTGGACGGAACTGAAAACAAAGAAAAATTAGGTGCGAACGCAACTTTGGCAGTGTCTTTGGCTGCTGCGCGTGCTGCTGCTGACGAAAAGAAAATTCCTCTTTTCCAATACATCGCAGACCTTCGTAACAACAGCATTTTAACAATGCCTGTTCCAATGATGAACATCTTAAACGGTGGTTCACATGCTGACAACAACGTTGATATCCAAGAGTTCATGATTGAGCCAGTTGGCTTCACTTCATTCTCTGAAGCACTTCGCGCAGGCGCAGAAATCTTCCATTCTTTAAAATCAGTTTTAAAGAAACAAGGTTTAAATACTGCTGTTGGTGATGAAGGTGGTTTCGCGCCGAACTTACGTTCAAACGAAGAAGCAATCACAGTTATCCTTGAAGCGATTGAAAAAACTGGCTACAAAGCGGGTTCTGACATTATGCTTGCGCTTGACTGTGCATCTTCAGAATTCTACAAAGATGGTCAGTACATCCTTGCTGGTGAAGGCAATAAAGCATTCACAAACAACCAATTCTCTGACTACCTTGCAGGTCTTGTAAACCAATATCCAATTATCTCTATTGAAGATGGTTTAGATGAATCTGATTGGGAAGGTTGGTCTTACCTAACTTCGATTCTTGGCGACAAGATTCAATTGGTTGGTGATGATTTGTTTGTTACAAATCCTAAAATCCTTCAACGTGGTATCAACGAAAAAGTTGGTAACTCTATCCTGATTAAGTATAACCAAATCGGTACGTTGACTGAAACTTTAGATGCGATCTATCTTGCTAAAGCAAATGGTTACTCTACAGTGATTTCTCACCGTTCTGGCGAAACTGAAGATTCTACAATTGCGGATCTTGCAGTAGGTACTGGTGCTGGTCAAATCAAAACTGGCTCACTTTGCCGTTCTGACCGTGTAGCGAAATACAACCAATTACTTCGTATTGAAGAATTAACGAATGCTATTTACCGCGGTAAAGCTGAGTTTAAAGGTTTAAATTAATCGTTTAGATTATTTTGAATTTCAAAAAACCACTCTGTAAAGAGTGGTTTTTTTTGTTATTAAGCTATGAAATAAAAAGTGTAAATATAATGACTCTAGAATATTCAATAACTTTTGATATTTAACAGTACATATTTTTAAAAGAAATCAATCAATGTGAATTTGTTTAACATTTGCATATTTAACACAGTTACACATACTACCTTTCTTTGTTTTAGGGTATATTAGTGCTCTAATTTCATGATGTTAACTAAGCCTCAAATATAATGTTAGACGTCTTTAAAACTACTTCAAGTAAAGTGATTTTGCTGGTGGCAATAATTTTAATTGCCATCTTTCAATATCGCTTTTGGCTCGGTGAAGGAGGATATTTCCCTCATCAGGCGCTACTTCAGCAAATGAATCAACAAGCTGAAACAAATGAAGAGTTAAAAGAGCGTAATCGTATTCTGGCTGCTGAAGTATATGATCTAAAAAATGGTGTAGAGGCGATTGAAGAACATGCACGTTTAGATCTTGGCTTAATTAAGCCTCATGAAACTTTTATTCAAATGAGTACAATCAGTACGAATTACAAGCCGATTTACATCGACCCAAATGCTAACGTAGATTTAAGAACCAATGAGTCTAGACAACCTGAATCTGAACAACCGTAAATTATGGGCTATTATTCCGGCAGCAGGTTCTGGTAGTCGATTTTCCAAATCAGCGTTAAAGCAATATCAAATTATCCAGAATAAAACTATACTTGAGCATACTGTAGAACGTATTGCTCAATTGCCTATTGCTGGCTATGTGTTGGCAATCTCAGAGCATGACCAATTTGCTCAGACACTTCAATTTGCTAAATCAGAAATCCTTCATTTCTGCTTAGGTGGTCAGGAGAGGGTTGATTCTGTACTTAACGGTTTAAAGTATTTAACCAATATTGCAGATGAAAATGATCTGGTGTTTGTGCATGATGCTGCTCGACCTTGTGTCAGCTTGAGCAATTTAGAGTCTTTAATTCGCCATGTTATCGAATCTAAGCATAGCGCAATTTTAGCAACGCCTGTACGTGATACTTTAAAAAGAGTAGATCAGTCGAGTGCCATTGAAAAAACTGTTGATCGAAGTGCATTGTGGCAAGCACAAACTCCACAATTGTCGACCATTAAATTGCTAAAAACCTCGATTGAACATGCATTAACTCACAAGATCACAATCACGGATGAAGCGAGTGCGCTTGAATATGCTCATCATCCAGTAGATGTGGTGATTGGACGATCTGATAATATTAAAATTACTTATCCTGAAGATTTAGAACTTGCTCGTCTGATTCTTCAGTCACAGTCTGACTCGAAATAATTTAGTTTTATGTTTGGGACTTTGCTTAAATAGCCAAAACATTGTCTTATAATAACGCCACTTAGAATATGCAATTCAGCCAATGATACCTTCACAACAGTACCGTTTTTTGCGTCATGCCTTGAGAGATGGACGAACAATCAAACATGATTCGTCACGTTGGACTAAATTACATTTAGATCCATGGTTACTTGGTTTTTTGATATTAAACGCAGCTTTTGGACTCATGGTTGTTTATAGTGCAACCAATCATGATTCAAGCATGGTGATTCGTCAGGCGACCAGTTTTGGTATCGGTTTTATTTTGCTGTTTATTTGTGCACAAATTCCTCCAAAAGTTTATCAAATTGTCAGTCCTTATCTGTATGCATTTTCGATTGTGCTTCTGCTTTTGGTATTGCTAATTGGTGATGTCCGCTTAGGCGCAAAACGCTGGATTTCTATTCCTGGATTAGGGAGTGTGCAGCCCAGTGAATTTATGAAATTTACGATGCCACTCATGATGGCTTGGTTTTTCAGTCTGCGGACTTTACCACCCAAATTTATGCATATTCTCTTTGCTTTATTTCTGATGATGATTCCTTTTGTTTTAGTCGCATTACAGCCTGACTTAAACATTGGATTAATTATTCCCGGAATTTTTGTCATTTTTTTAAGTGGTATTTCTTGGCGTTTGATTGGGGCTGTGGTCGCTGGGTTTGCAGTGGTTGCACCATTATTATGGAATTTCTTTCTACAGGAATACCAAAAAAAGCGAATTTTAACTTTATTTGATCCTGAATCAGATCCGCTAGGTGCAGGGTGGAATATCATTCAGTCTAAAATTGCGATTGGTTCTGGTGGACTATTTGGTAAAGGTTTTAATGAAGGAACACAGTCTCATTTAGGTTATCTCCCCGAACATCATACAGACTTTATTATGTCTGCTTATGCAGAGGAATTTGGCTTTTTTGGTGTGTTCGTATTATTTGTTATTTTTGCTGCGATCATTATTCGTTGTTTGATTATTTCCATGAACAGCTTCCATAATTTTGGACGTCTTTATGCCGGTGCGGCAGGTTTAACTTTCTTTTTCTTTGTGTTTTTGAACAGTGGAATGGTGAGTGGAATACTTCCAGTAACGGGTGATCCATTGCCACTCATGAGTTATGGTGGTACGGCAGTCATTGCAACGCTTGCAGGTATGGGCATTGTAATGTCTATACATACTCATCGCTAAAACATCTAGGGTTGACAGCAAATTTTCAACTCACATTCTGCTTACTCTCACATCTATTGAAACTTTGAGCTTCAATGATTGCTCTAATCAGTCATTACACTTTTATGCTGAAGAAGATGAAAGTGTAGATGGAAGTTGATCTATGCTATTTGAGAGAGTAACTCTAAAATAATTAACTTATTTCCTCATTTTTTTGTAATAACTAAATTTTTATCGATGGTAGAGAAAATTTGAGCTAAACAATGATCTTTGTAACGTTTCCCAAGCTAAAAATTCCTGTCTTAGCTGTTGTCTTAAACTTGGTGATCCATTTGTATAAAAATATTTTTTAAAATTGATTTTCGTAGATGTATAAAAAAATTAACTATGGCATATTAATTGCTGAATAAGAATTAAACGAATATTGCAGGAGAGAGGTCTTCTGTAGATCCGCCGAAGGAGCAACGACCCCGGAATCTCTCAGGCAAAAGGACTGTAATTATTCTCAATCATCTGGAGAGAAGTCTAATGATGTTTAGACTCACCGAAGGGGATGGAAATAATCATATGTTATGAAGATTTCCGAAGCTCTCAGGTACCGTGACAGATGGGGCATTGAAAATATAAAATTTTCAAGGAGCTTTTATGTCACATATTATGGTGATTGGTGCTGGCATTACAGGAATAACCACTGCCTACGAATTGTTAGAACTTGGTTATCAAGTCACGATTTTGGATAAAAACTTATACCCAGCAATGGAGACTTCATTTGCGAATGGAGGTCAACTCTCTGCATGTAATGCAGAGGTGTGGAATCAGAAAGCAACGGTACTGAAGGGTATCAAGTGGATGACCCAAAAAGATGCACCATTATTACTCAACCCATCTTTTGATTTGCATAAATACGCTTGGCTGATTGAATTTATGGGTAATATCAAGCATTACGAAGCCAACACACAAGAAACGGTAAGGCTGGCATTATTGGCAAGAAAACGGCTATTCGAAATTGCACAGAAAGAAAATATTCAATTCGATTTGGAAAAGCGTGGAATTTTGCACTTTTATCATAATCAGCAGGATTATGATGTCGCAATAAGAGTGAATGATTTGTTATGCAAAGGTGGATTAGAGCGTCACGCAGTTACAAATGGAGAAATTCACAGTATTGAACCAAGTTTGAAGGGAGAATATTACGGTGGTTTTTATTGTCCTGACGATGCCTCAGGAGATATACACAAATACACCAGGCATTTAGCCCAAGTGGTG
This sequence comes from Acinetobacter sp. 25-47-122, assembly GCF_056779695.1. Classification (NCBI taxonomy): domain Bacteria; kingdom Pseudomonadati; phylum Pseudomonadota; class Gammaproteobacteria; order Moraxellales; family Moraxellaceae; genus Acinetobacter; species Acinetobacter sp. 25-47-122. The sequence goes on along the minus strand of NZ_JBWYIJ010000009.1, from coordinate 152,463 downwards.
GCGAATAAAGGTGGGAAATTTTTATACGGTGTAGAAGTTGAAGATTTAAATCTGGATCATTCAACAGAACAAGTTTCAGCTAAATATCGGGCTTGTGATCCCAAAAATAAAGATATACCCGATGGATTTATTCAAGCTGATGCAATGGTTATTTGTGGTGGAGTTGGAAGCTATCATTTAGCACAACAGGCTGGAGATCGTGTCAATGTTTATCCGGTGAAAGGGTATTCGATTACAGTTCAGCTGAATGATGAACATAGCCAACAACATGCACCATGGGTAAGTTTATTGGATGAAAGTGCAAAAATCGTGACGTCGAGATTAGGTCGAGGTCGTTTAAGAATTGCTGGTACTGCGGAATTTAATGGCTATAACCGAGACATCCGTATGGATCGCATACAACCTTTGGTTCATTGGGTGAATCGTAATTTTGATATTTCAACTGAGCATTGTGTCCCTTGGGCTGGATTAAGACCGATGATGCCGAATATGATGCCAGTGGTAAGACAAGGAAAGCATCCGAGAGTCTTTTATAATACCGGTCATGGGCATCTGGGTTGGACGCTGTCAGCTGCAACTGCTGCAATGATCAGTTTAGAAATTTCACAGAAAATAGCGGCTTAATGAAAAGCCACAATAGCATGAAAGCTATTGTGGCAAATACATTTATAGTCGAGTGAAAACTTGATCTGCATTCAAACGAGATTTAGGTAATTTGGCATTAAAATCTTTTTCACTTCGATAACCAAGCGCCAATAGCACTGATGGAATCAGGCCTTTTGCGTCAAGATTTAACTCTTCAGCGATAATTTTTTCATCGAATCCTCCAATTGGAGTGGCATCGATACCTTCTAAACCTGCAGCAAATAAGGTTTGCCCAAGTGCAATAAAAGTTTGATTTTCAGACCAGCGCTGGATATCGCCTTTTTCGTTGCGATAATAATCAACATAGCCTAAACGCGTATCTTTTTGAGCTTGTTTTGCTTGGTCATCTTTAAAACGACCGCTGATTTCATCTTGATTTAATAATTGATCTAGATGAGAGTCTGTAATGTCTTTATGCGTACAAAACAGAATGGTGTGTGAAGATTCAAGGACTTTTGGTGCATTATAAACATACTTACCAACCAGTGCTTTAGCAATGCGCTGTTTGGCTTCATCAGTTTCGATAACAAAGAAATGCCATGGTTGAATATTGATAGATGAAGGTGCGAGCCTTAAAGATTCCAATAATTTTTCAAACTTTTCTTGAGGGATCTTTTTTGAAGAATCGTATGCTTTGGTGGTGTAGCGAGATTGGGAGATGTTTAACAGATCCATATTATCCTCCGATTATTAACAATATATTCATCTAAAAATTTTAAATGAGTCCGAACTGAAATATTTTCTATAGTTGATGCTAAATGATATGAAAGGCCTGACTTGTCTTTAAATCAATAGGAATATTTTAAATCAGTATATTTTTCTAATGACATTGCAATTTGTTGATTGATGAATGCGCGTACATCTTCTTCAGTCATAGGCTGACCATTCTTACTGATATTATGTTCAATCGGAGCTTGGTCTGCGGCTTTAATTTTATAGACAAGGTTGGTGATCAATTTGTAATCGTTATTATGGTTTACGATGTTAGTCACATATTGATATGAATGCTCAAAGTTGAGGTCTTGATGAGAAAATATAAATTGTTCAAAAATTGTCAATGCAGCGCCATCAGCAAGATTTTGGAGTTCATCAATAATTGTGGCATCTAGGCGTACATCATAACGTTCTGAGATTGCTTTACCATCGATTAATAATGACACTTTATCATCTTCATGGTGTTGTACAGTGATATTGCTGAAATTAGACATCATAAACTCACAAATTTATTTGAACTTTAATTATCAAGTCTTATGATTTTAATTCAAGGTGCACATGCTCAAATAATGTAGGATTGAGAATTGAGTATTTGTTCTGATACAAAATTTTTAATTTAAAATTCTTGTAGCTTGATGACTAAACTACAAGAATTGATCAATATGGATTAAAAATAATAGCCTAAGCTTAAGTAGGTCAAATTATTCCATATGTTTTCACTACCTTCTGCATAGCCATCAGCAACAGGGCCGAACACAGTATCATTCTTAGAAGTAATGTTTTCTAAATAAAATTGAAAATTCTTCTTATATTTAACAGTTACACCATTAATGAATCGTTCAGAATCATTAAAATCATTTGATTTTTTAAAATAGCGTGAGTAGTTAGAATAAAATAATGGTTGGTTGAAGTTTTTATAACTTGAAGCTAAAGTATAATTAATTTCGGTTGATAAAAAATTAGCTTCATTCGCTACATTATATTGACCATCAAAAAATCCAAAAGTTGAAACATCATTGAATGTTTTATCTTTATTATTAATACTTTGGTTGCCGTATATTAAGTTAAATCCAAAATTATTAAATTTAGTATTTTGAAATACACTCCATACTTGACGGTCACCAGTTTGATTACTTATTTTATTATCAAGCTCACTATATAAGTAAGAACCACCTATTTTAATATGCACTGGAGTATCATTAATTTGGTAATGGAGTTCTTTGTCAGCTTTAAGGGCAATGGTATGCTTTTCATCTAATTGAGTTCCATTGGTAAATTCAGGTTCAACAGTTAAATTACTTGAATAGTGTGCAGAGTTTTTACTTTTACCAGTATAGCTCCCAGCATCATGAAAGAAATATGCTGCTGTTAGATTTAAATCTTTAGGGGAGTATTGATAGCTGATACCCCAATTATTTAAATCTTCCAAGCCTAAATGGTAGAGTTGAGTAAGATTATAGGTGCTACTTTGATATCTGCCTAAGCCGACTGGTACAGATTGTAGACCTGCTTTTATATGGTGATCTTGTTGTACTTCATAATCAATCCAAGCATTGACCGGTAAATGAATACCACTTAATTTCCCATAAGCTTGATAAATTCGATAGTCTAAATGTCCCGTAATGTTGTCATTTTTATAATTGAGCCATAGAACTGCATCAGCAAAATCAATGGTATTACCACTGTCTGGTAAATAATCATTGTGGGTATATTTGAGTCGAATGGTTCCATTCAAATCGAAATCAGTTTTGTTTTCTTCGGCATATGAGAATGCCGATACAGCAGAGAGTAAGCTGGTTAATATTAAGGATTTTTTTAGCATGATTAGGTTGTAAGGCATTATGATTTTTGTATTGTAAATAACTGTTTTAAAAAGAAAAATATTAAAATATCATAAGTTATTTTTAAAAAAATATATACAAAAATTAGGACAAAAGAGCCCTTGGGCTCTTTCATATTTTGGAATGTAATGAATTAATTTTTTGACACAGGACTCAAAATTCCTTTGACATTGACGTCATCGGTTGTTTTTAAATATTCTTCAATTCGTGGATCAGAGAATACTTGCTGTAATTTTTTAATTTGAGGATTATCTTTATGTTTTTCAGCAATCACTAAGCGCGCTGCAAAGGTGCGAGGTGCTGCAGGGAAGAGAATTCCTTTACTACGAGAGACTTTACCAGCATCAAATTGAGCAACATAGCCAATCGCTGCATCTACAGAATCTAGAGTTCGAGCAAGCGAAAGTAATTCAATTTCTTTAAAATCGAAGTTTCGTGGATTTTCTTTAATATCTTTTAAGCGTGCTGTACGTGGTTCAATGCTTGGATCAAGTTTAATTAAGCCTTCACGCTCTAAAAGCCACAATGCTTGAGCCTGATTTGCCAAATCATTTGGAATCGCAAAACTAGCACCTTGAGGAATATCCTTAACATCTTTATATCGATCTGAATAAATCGCAAAAGCCCATTGATAAATTTCAGTTGTTGGAATGAGTTTAAAACCATTAGCATCGGTTACTTGTTTCAACCACCATTGGTGTTGATGAATCGTTGCTGCAAACTCCCCATCATTCACCGCACGATTAGCTTGTACAGAATCTTGAACACCAACAGCTTCAAGCTTAATGCCATAATCAGGTGCAATATTTTCATTGGCATATTCAATTAGATTTTTTTCACCAATCATAGCAGGCTCATAGTGAACCTTTAAAACATCATCAAAAGATGCATTCTTCTCATCTGATTTAGAAAGATTGAACCAAACAATCACTCCTATAATCAAAACGACTAGTGCACCCAATATGAAAGGGAGTTTAGATTTTTTCTTTATTTCAAAGTTATGTTGTTTAGAACTCATGGTTTAACTCATTAATGATTTTTGAGAGAAGCGCTAATACGATTACCCGTGAATTGAACAGCTTGGATCGTGATAATAAGCGTGATAATTGTTGCGATCATGATGTGATGATCAAATCGCTGATAACCATATAAAACAGCAAGGTAACCAATGCCTCCAGCACCGATAGTGCCAGCGATTGCAGAGTATTCGATCATCACGATTAAATTTAATGTCGCAGCAGAAACTAAACTTGGTAGTGATTCTTTAAGCTGAACTTGATGAATAATTTGTAAAGGAGTACCACCAGAAACACGCCCAACTGAAGTAATTTCAGGCGGTAATTCATTCAGTGCGTTTTCGACTAAGCGCGCGAAGAAAGGAATCCCTGCAATAGTCATAGGTACGACAGCAGCTGCAATACCAATAGTTGTGCCTGTAAGCCATTTTGTTAAAGGTATAATGGCTGCCATGAGCACTAAAAATGGAAGTGATCGACCTATATTCACTATGCTGCTTAAGACTGCATAAAGTTTAGGATTTTCAAATAATCCACGGTTAGAGCTATTAAATAATGCTATTCCTATGATTCCGCCAAAAATAATGACTAAAGTCATTACGATGCCGACCATTGTCCAAGTTTCTAAATAAGCTGGAATGATCATGCTTGGAATATCAGCCCAAGCAGTATTTTGATTTAAAACAATATCATTAGACATCTTTCATCCTCACGCCGCTTGGCCAGCTTGTACATTAAGTTTATGAATAGGAGCGTAATGAATATTGAGTTGGTCTAATCTGGAATAAATTTTTTCTGCATGAGCAGCAAATACATGTTCAGGAAGACTAAAAACTGTTTTACCTACTGTATAGCCATTAATGGATTCAACTGTTGAGGCATTAATTTCAAAAGATAAATTGAGTTCAATACTGATTTGAGTCAACCAATCTAAAGGTGTTCCTTTTTTTGTGGAATACGTTGCATTGATAACAATATGATCTGCACTTATAGATGCTGATTTAGGTGTAGGAAATATTTTCGAACCAACATTTGATTCTGGATCTAAAACTAAATCAATAATTGGACCTTGCTCTACTATTTCACCGTGAGAGAGCACTGCAACTTCATCAGCAATTTGACGAACAACATCCATTTCATGCGTGATGAGAATGACCGATAAACCAAGTTCGTCACGAAGCTCAGTTAATAATTTCAATATGGATTGTGTGGAATCAGGATCTAGGCCTGATGTCGCTTCATCAGCTATAACAATACTTGGCTGTAATGCAAGTGCTCGTGCGATACCCACTCGTTGCTGCTGACCACCAGAGAGTTGATTTGGGTAGTGATGAGCCCGATCCATCAATTTGACATTTTCAAGTAAATATTCAACACGTTCTTGAATTTGATTTTCAACGACGCCTAAAAATTCGAGTGGTAATGCTATATTTTCGGCAGCTGTTCTTCTTTTGAGTAACGATGCTGATTGAAACACTAGGCCAATTTTTTGACGTTGTAATCGAAGTTCTTCAGAATTTAGATGATTTAATTTAATTCCATCAAGTATCAGCTCACCATGAGATGGTTTTTCTAACAAGCTTAGACATTTCGACAATGTTGATTTTCCAGAACCACTCGGACCAATGATCGCCGTGATTTTTCCTTTCAAAATTTTTAGATTTATATCCTTGAGGACATGAGCCTCACCACCATTTTTTAGGGGATAGCTTTTAGAAAGATTTTTGATTTCAAACATTGCTGAAAGTTTCAAAACAATAGAAGTTGTTGAAATATATTGTTTTAAATTTAATTTTAAAAATATTATTTTATGGATTTTATATGTAAAAAATTCTATAGCAGAAAAAAAGAATATTATTTTTGATTTTCTTTAAAATAATTTTGATTTATTTGTTATGAGTCATAGTTAATTTTTCTAATTATATAAAATAGTCTTTTAGTCAAATTGAAGCTTTAAATTTATATATTAATAATAATTTTAATTCAAAATTTATTATTATTTAATATATATAAAATAATAAAATATTTTTAATAATATAATATTTATAAAAATAATATTCAATGATTAAGCTTCCTCGCACAAGGGGGGACTTATGTCAACATTAAGCAACGATGAACAAAGTTATCTGATCAAAAGAACAGAAGATGTTTCGAATCTTATTTCTAAGCATGCGGGTCAGGGTAAGACGAATAAAGTTATTTGGTTAGCATTAATAGGTGTATTTATTGATGCCTATGACCTCACGACTTTGTCATTTGGTATTGAGCAAGTTATTTATGACTTTTCATTGACACCTGTAATGACGGGTGTGGTGGCATCTTCAATTGTAGTCGGTACAATTGTTGGTAATTTATTAGGTGGTTGGTTAACAGATAAAATTGGACGATACCGTGTTTTTATGGCGGATATGGTGCTTTTTGTGATTGCAGCCATTGTTGCAGGTTTGGCCCCAAATGTCTGGGTTTTAATTGCGGCCCGATTTATTATGGGCATCAGTGTCGGGGTTGATTTACCTGTAGCAATGTCGTACTTATCAGAATTTTCAAAATTTAATGGTAAGAGTAACAAAGCAGCACGATTAGCCGCGTGGTGCCCAATGTGGTATGCAGCATCTAGTGTATGTTTCGCCATTGTTTTAGTTCTCTATTTTATTCTACCGCCAGAACATGCAAATTGGTTATGGAGAATTTCACTGATCTTTGGTGCAGTACCCGCATTATTGATTATTTTTATTCGGGGTAAATATTTAACAGAATCTCCAATATGGCTCGCTAATCAAGGCGATCTTGAGGGTGCTGCTAAAATTTTACGTGAATCTTATGATATCAATGCACAAGTAGATCCAGATGCTAAGGTTGTTGAGGAAACCAAGAAAATTCAAAAACCTCAAGCAAGCTTTAAAGAGTTATTCAGTCCAGTATATTTGCATAGAACAATTGTAAGCATTGTGATCCACATTTCTGTTGCTTTTCAATATACGACCATTGCTTTCTTTTTACCTTCGATTTTAACCAGATTTTTCAATACCGATACTTTAACGACGATTACAACCACGCTTGGATTAAATTTAGCCTTTGCATTCACTGGAGGTTTGTTGGGTGTTTATATGGCGAGTCGTTTTAGTTCACGATTCGTATTGTTAACTGGCTTTGGGCTTCAGTTTCTTGCACTCATTCTCTTGGGAGTAATTGGTGAACCATCAAATCAATATCTACTCTATGGTGCAATTCTTTTACTTGGTATTTGGTTGTTCGCAGAAGGTTTTGGTCCTGGTGCTCAGATGATGGTATACCCAACCATGGCTTATCCAGCTCATATTCGTGGGGTGGGTGTAGGATTTAATCGTGCAACGACTGGTGTTGCTCAAGCGATCGCACTATTTGTGTTACCGATTTGGATGGCAAAATATAGTACAGATGTTTTCCTTATTATTTCGGTTTTCGCAATTATTCCAATTATTGTTATCGGGTTCATTATTAAATTTGAACCAACGAAAGTTGATGTGGATGCGATTCAAGAAAATGAAATTTCAAGAAGCGTTGCAGAAGAAAATAAGGTTTTATCCTAAAAATGGAAGCACTCGAAAGGGTGCTTCATTACAAAAATATTCAATATGTCCAGTTTTCAAGTTGAAGTGAACTTAATTGATTTTTAAAAAGTTGATTCTGATTAATCAATAAAATCTGAGCATGATCAAGACGCCAATCACCAAGAACAATGCGTACTTTATGATTTACTTGATGAATCGATGGGCGATGCGTATGACCATGAATTAATAAATCAACTTCTTTCAATGCATCGTGGACAGTATCTTGATTTACATCCATGACATCATAAGATTTAAATTCTTTTGATTCGTGGCTTTTTTTTCTAAATCCATTTGCAAGTTGAGTACGAAAAGAAAGTGGGGTTTTCCGCAGTATCCAAATGAGGAGTGGATTTCTGATTATTTTTTTAAAACGTTGATAGGCGACATCATCTGTACACAAGGCATCACCATGTTCGAGACGAATATTGACATCGTTGATTTGTAAATAAGAAATTTCTGGTAGCAACTGACCACCAAATTTATTTAAAAAAATTTGATTCAGCGCAAAATCACGATTGCCGACAGAAAATAAAACTTGATTTCCCTGAGCAGTAAATCTTTTTAAGCGTTCAACGATTTCATCGAGCCAAGGAGCTGTATAGTCATCACCAATCCATGCATTAAACCAATCACCTAAAATATAGAGTTGGGTTTGCTGGTCTTGATAATGATCTAATAAATCTAAAAACCCTCGAACGAGTCGAGGGTGTTCAGGTGACAGGTGTAAATCTGAAATAAACAGATAGGTCACTTAATATTCCTTATTTGCCTACATCCCCATCAACTTTAGATGGTGAAACAATCCCTTGAACATGATATTCGTTTTAAAGCAGTGCTTGAAAACTTAATAAGTTAGGGAATAGGTTTTTTATTCAGAGATAATTTTAGCAGATTCGATCACAACGTTTTCTAGTGGAACGTCAGCGTGGTAGCCACGGTTGCCAGTGCGAACGCCTTTGATTTCATTAACAACGTCCATACCTTCTACAACTTTACCAAATACTGCATAACCCCAACCTTGAGCTGTTTTACCCGTATGGTTAAGGAAAGCATTGTTTTTCACGTTAATGAAGAATTGTGCAGATGCTGAGTGAGGAGCTTGAGTACGTGCCATAGCAATCGTACCTTCGTCATTGCTTAAACCGTTGTCAGCTTCATTTTCAATAGAATCGCGAGTTGCTTTTTCTTTGAAGTTTTCATCCATGCCACCGCCTTGGATCATGAAACCGTCAATTACACGGTGGAAAATTACGCCATCATAAAAACCATCACGAACGTACTCTAAAAAGTTAGCAACAGTTTTAGGTGCTTTTTCAGAGTTAAGCTCTAGAACAATACGTCCTTTATTGGTGTTTAATTCGACTTGAGGAAAACTCATTCTATAATCTCCTGATCATGGACAAAAAGCCATGGGTTTGTGGTTGAGAGAAGCATAAGCAAACTGTAAACTACAAGGCAAGCAAAAACGTTATTTTCTTTGTTAATAATATGAAGATAGCGTTTTAATTATCCTATTTTATCTTATAGAAGTGATTTATCAACTATGAAGCCGAATGATGTTGTTTCATCCCTGCCAATTACCCCGACGACTAACAATCCATCAGTCGATGCTGCGCAGCAAGAACAACAACCGGGCTTAGACTTTGTACGTCAAGTAATTACAGAAGACCTTGCAGCAGGGCGTACAGATAAAGTCGTGACGCGCTTTCCACCAGAGCCTAATGGTTATTTACACATTGGACATGTTAAAGCGATTTGCCTGAATTTTGGTATTGCAGAAGAATTTTCTGGTTTATGTAATCTTCGTTTTGACGATACAAATCCAGATGCAGAAGAACAAGAATATGTAGATGGTATTGCGAACGATGTTAAATGGCTCGGTTTCGACTGGAATGGTGAACCACGCTACGCATCAAGTTACTTTGATCAATTGTATCAATGGGCGATTCAATTAATTAAACAAGGTGATGCATATGTCGATTTGCAATCTCCTGAAGAAATTAAGCTGAATCGTGGGAATTTTGTAGAACCAGGTAAAAATTCTCCGCAACGTGATGCAACGGTTGAAGAAAACTTAGCACGTTTTGAACAAATGCGTAATGGTGAGCTTGGAGAAGGCCAAGCAGTACTTCGTGCCAAGATTGATATGGCATCACCGAACGTACATATGCGTGATCCAATTCTTTATCGTGTTTTACATTCTGAGCATCATCAAACAGGCGATACTTGGAAAATCTATCCAATGTATGACTATGCTCATCCTTTGTCTGATGCGATTGAAGGCATTACGCACTCCCTATGTACGCTTGAATTCCAAGACCATCGCCCGTTCTATGATTGGGTTGTCGCTAAGGTAAATTCTCCAGCAGTTCCACGCCAGTACGAATCAAGCCGTTTGAATATTGATTATACCATCACCTCAAAACGTAAATTACGTAAGCTGGTCGAAGGTGGTTATGTCAATGGTTGGAATGATCCACGTATGCCTACAGTCGTGGGAATGCGTCGTCGTGGCTTTACTCCAGAAGGCTTACGTGATTTCTGTAAGCGTGTGGGCGTATCTAAAACTGATGGTATTGTCGATGTTGCAATGCTTGAATTCTGCATTCGACAATCATTAGAAAATACTGCTGCACGTGGTATGGCGGTATTGAATCCTCTTAAAGTGACATTGACCAACCTTCCAGAGGATATGGATTTAACACACGCACGCCATCCAAATGTTGATATGGGTAATCGTGTAATTCCACTGACTTCTGAATTGTATATTGATCGTAAAGATTTTGAGGAAGAGCCGCCTAAAGGGTTTAAACGCTTAATTCCTGGTGGTGAAGTCCGTTTACGTCATGCTTATGTGATTAAATGTGATGAAGTGATTAAGGATGAAAATGGCGAAGTTGTTGAACTTAAATGCTCTATCGATCCGCATACTTTAGGTAAGAATCCAGAAGGTCGTAAAGTCAAAGGTGTTATTCATTGGGTATCTGCAAATAAAGGGATTCCTGCTGAAGTTCGTATTTATGATCGTCTATTTACTGAAGCCGCACCTGATGCGGACGATGATTTCTTAGCGAATTTAAATCCAGATTCTCTAAAAATTGTTCAAGCGGTAATTGAGCCTGCTTTAGCTCAAGCGAAACCTGAAGATCGATTCCAATTCGAACGCGAAGGTTATTTTGTCGCTGATCAATTTGATCATACTGTTGAAAAACCTGTCTTTAACCGTATTTTGGATTTAAAAGATAGTTTTAAGCCTGCAAAATAAAGTTTGGTAATATCAAAAAAAGCCTGATTGATTCAGGCTTTTTTTTATTCAAATTTAGGTTAATAAATAATTTTTGTGATTAAATTCACATGATTAGATAAAGGTGAGTATTTAAGAATAATTTAATAAGTTATAAATAAAAACTAAAATAACATTATATTTCAAATATATATTTGACTATTTGGATTTTCAAGCGCATATTTAATTCAACCGAAAGGTTAATTTGAAACTTTGTTTTCCTCGAAACCCTGCTTAAGCGGGGCTTTTTTTTGCTTTAGTTTCTGATGTTGCTGTAAAGCGATATACACAGGGCCTTTCAGTTTGCGCTGATCATTTAACTTTTTCTTAATATAAAATACCAAAGCAAAACAGGTGGTTGCTAAAGTTAAAAGAAGACTATTTAAGTAGCTCATGAGTGAGCTGATATAACCAATAGTGGTGAGCCTATTCATCATTTTGATGACTTGTGGACTACTTTCGATGCCCGTGATCGCCCAAGAACATAAGTGTTCACAATTATTAATAATGAGATGATAGTTATTTTCATGCATTCGAGAGCGCATTCGTCTTACGACAGCACGACCTGAATATTTGGGGGTACTATAATGACGAATCGTAATTTTTTTGCCATGTGCAAATTTTTGCAGAGATGTAATTTCGATCGGATGTTTTTTAAAGAGATGGGCAAAACCTGAATAATGAATAACACGACCCTTACCCACATAAATACCATGATGTGAATAACCAAAATGCTTAACAATTAAGTGAGCACCAAGAGGGAATGTTTTGACGTGTTTATGCCGCATTTATAAAATATTCCAATAACTTTACAGATGTACATTTATTGAAAGAGAGTCCACAGTATAACCGAATTGGAAATAAATAATGAGGTATAAATACAATATAAGCACCCTAAAAAGGTGCCTAAATTTTTTATTCAACTCAAATGAAGTTATGAGAAGAAAGCATTTTGTGCTTCACAATTTTTAATTGCATCTTCTTTAGGAAGCTGTTTAATTTGCTCTTCAAACTCGATTTTTTGACGATCTATGGCAGTTTGAGGAATACCGCTCTCTTTCGCTAATTTTTCAATGTTGCCCCAAACTTCCTCACATGCTGAAGGTAGCTTATTACAACCACTAAGCGATATGAAAGTCGCCCCTAAAATAATGAATAGAATATTTTTCATTGAATCCCCAAATGTATTTTTAATTATCCTATGAGCTTATCTTAATTGAACATTTTTAAATTGAACAGAAAATTTATCATAAAAAAAGCACTGTCTATGCAGTGCTTTTTTTCTTTACTGAAGGGTGATTTTGTTACTCAATAAATCAGTAAGATCTTTTTTTGAATAGCCACGCGAAATAAGAACTTTTTTGATTCCGCGTATTACATCTTCATCTGATGCCTTTTGTAAAGCCTCGATCAACTGATCGTTAGTCTTACATGAACAATCATTTTCAACACAAGCAATTTGATTTTTATGCTCGTTCTGCTGCGAATCTGATGAAAACAGCTTTTGCCAAAAACTCATAGAGCCTTCATTTGCAACCAAAGATAGGTCGAAATATAGTCGATTTAAAATTTAATGCAAGTTTGTAATCGTGATTTAAGGCACATTTTAAAATAAATATTTCGATGATAAACCTAAAGTTTAACGAAATTATGACATTGAAAAATTAAATTTTTCTTTATTTATATGATTTTTAAGTGAAATTCAAAAAGCATAAAAAATGGACAGTGTAAGAACTGTCCATTTAGTAAGAAATAAATTGTTTAAATTTTCTCTAAAAGAACGCCTGACTCGACATGGTGGGTATAAGGAAATTGATCGAACAGCGCAAATTTAGTGATTTTATGAGTTTCCGATAACATCTTCAAATTGTCGTGTAAAGTATCTGGATTGCATGAAATATAAATAATACGGTTAAAGCGTTGAAGCAGCTTCAAGGTATCATCATCAATGCCTGCACGAGGTGGATCTACAAATACAGTATCGAAGTCATAACTTTGAATATCAATATTGGCTTCGTGTAAACGTCTAAACTCACGTTCTGCATTGAAGGCTAAAGTAAAATCTTCAGCTGAAAGGCGAGCAACTTGAATATTGTTTATTTGATTTTGCTCAATATTCCATTGCGCTGCATAAACTGATGATTTAGCCAGTTCCGTCGCTAGAACGCGATTAAACTTTAGCGATAATGGAAGGGTAAAATTACCATTACCGCAATAAAGCTCTAAAAGATCTTTATCACTGGTTTGAGCTGCGTTACATGCCCACTCCAGCATTTTTTGACAAACTTGCGCATTAGGTTGCGTGAAGCTACTTTCAATTTGTTTATATTTGAATTTACGGTCAAATACTTGTAATTCTTCAACTACATATTCATCCGTCAATACAATTTTTTGACCACGGCTGCGACCAATAATCTTAATATTGAGTTTTGAAGATAAATTTTTTGCTAGTTGTTCCCAGTCTTGATCAAGCGGACAACGATAAATCAATGAAACCAGCATTTCACCGTTCAACGTTGAAAGAAAATGTACTTCAAACAGACGCTTAGAGAGCACTGCATTTGATTTTAGTTCAGACAGGAGAACTGGCATTAAATTATTAATAGATTTATCCGCGATTGGAAACTCATCAACACGTACAACTTTCTTTTGAATACCATCTTCCGTGCGTTCAAACATGGCATAAAACATATCATCTTCTGTATGCCAAATACGGAACTCAGCTCGCATACGGAAATGTTTTTCAGGAGATGAAAAAACTTCTAGTTCAGGTGGTTGATATTCAGCAAATTGATTGCGGATACGTTCAATTTTTGCATCAAGTTGTTGTTGATAAATAGAAGTCATAAAATCTAAAAAAAACTAGCACAAAGCAGAGTGAATGGTAGCAAATAATAAGCCAACATTCTTCTAAATCTTTATGCTGTTGTGACTATCTTTTGGTGAGGTGCTCAACTAAGTAGTCGATGAACACTCGTACAGCTGGTAATAAACCACGGCGAGAAGGGTAAACCACATGAAAAATACCGTGTGGTGCATTCCAGTCAGGCAGAACCTTAACTAGACGCCCATCTTTAATATAATCTACAACAATACTGTCTGGGAGTAATGCTACCCCACAATTGTCACTTGCAAGTTGTGCAAGCATAAGTAAATCAGAGCCCATCACGACTGGACTCACTTTGACTTTAGTCGATTTGTTGTTTGAATCATGTAGTACGAGTTGTTGATCAGTATGTTCATCAACCATACTTAATATTCGATGATTTGAGAGTTCTTCAGGTTTTTTGATAGATCCAAACTCATTAAGATAAGCCTGGCTGGCGAAAAGATGTTGTTCAATATTTTCAAATTTTCGAATGACCAAACTTGGGTCATCATCCAAACTTGAGCGAACACGAAGCGCTAAATCAATTCCTTCATTGATGATATCGACACGTCGATTAGTAACCATCAATTGAACTTTGATTTCAGGATACTGCTTAAGGAAATTTGGCAGTATTTTGGTCATTTCATGCTGAGCAATTGATACGGGTAAACTAACACGAATTAAGCCTCTTGGTTGTTCACTTAAATGATCTACCAAATCATGAGCAGATTGGGCAGCATTCATCATTACTTGCGCATGGCGATAAATGTTCATTCCAATATCAGTGACAGCAAAATGACGTGAACTACGTTGAATAAGCCTTACACCGAGATTTTCTTCTAAATTATAAACACGTCGACTCAATTTTGATTTGGGAATGTCGGTTGCTCGTTCGGCAGCGCTAAAACCACCATGTTCGACAACAAGGGCAAAGCAATAAAAATCATCTAAATCTGAAAGCATGGATTCATTCCATATATGCGACGTTTTGTTAAAAAATACATTATTGTTCTGAATAGTCAATTGAGTTGCTGTGTTTTCTCAAAAATCTAAGGTTGTTATATGTAGTAATGAATAAACAGGGCTATTTAAAAATCTAAAAGCAATGGTTAAACTTATGTTTTATAGCGCGTAATACTTAAGGTTGACATGGCTTATACAACAATTGAACTTCAAGATCCTCAAGAAAATGTACAGTGCCCGCATTGTCAACATGCTGTTATCGACTGGAATGAAGAGCAATATATTCAACCTTGTGAGCATACATTGTTTATTGCTATGGACTTGGGATTTGAATTTATTTCAGATGAATTTGAAGCAACTATGCCTCGCACAGTAGATGAAATTCATGCAGATGATGAAAACTCGGATGTGTTTACTGAGATTACACGTTCTGATTTACCTCAGTTTAAAATTTATAAAGTTGCATTGGGTGTCGAAAACCTCAATCGTTATATTGGTTTCCAATCATAATTTTTTTAATCACACGCATATGGTGAAAAGACTTGGGGTTTCCTTGAGTCTTTTAATTTCATTGTATTTTGATACTGATTGCAAAGTTCTAAGTTTGTGTTAATTCATGATAAGTTCAATGCTTTTAATTAATAAATCACGGCTATCATAAAATGCACTTATGGCTATAAACATCTGATCTACTTTTGGATTGGTTCGTGTTTTATCGATCAACTTCACCTTAGATCCAAGTGAATTCTATCTAACCCACTTGGATTTCAGCATTAGGATGACTCAACCTGCTTTTTTTAGGGGTTGCAATTAAATATGCTAATGTCAAAGGACCGAGACGACCCGCAAACATCAGTATCATGAGCATATATAAACTTGCAGGTTGTAATTCTGAAGTAATACCTCTAGATAATCCGACTGTACAAGCCGCGGAAACAGCTTCAAATAGTAAATCTAGAAAACGTTTATTAGGCTCTAAAATTAACAGCGTAAAGAAACCAATGAAAATGAGCATAGCAGTTATGCTAATGACCGCAAGAGCTTTATAGGTGACCGTTGCGGGAATCGAGTGTTTAAAAACAGTGACTTCGTCAGCTCGTCTCAAAAACGTGATCACACTCAATACAACAATAATAAATGTACCTACTTTAATACCACCAGCAGTACTTAAAGATCCGCCTCCAATAAACATTAATAGCATAGTCACCAAGGTTGCTGGATCACTCATACTGGCCATATCAATACTATTAAATCCAGAGGATCGTGGTACTGTGGCATGAAACCAAGCATTTAATGCTTGGTCTCCAATTGACATTGGGGCGAGGGTCAATGGATTATTTGCTTCTAAACACCAAATCATAATAAAGGCAAATAGATTGAGTCCTGCGATAGTAGAAAGAATGAGTTTGCTGTTGGTTGAGAGTTTTTTCCACTTATGAGCGCGTTTGATATCCATAAGTACCACGAAACCTATTCCACCAATGATATACAACATACTGATGGTTAGAGTTACAGCATATTGACCTGAAAAGCTCATTAAGCTGTCTGGAAAAAGAGAGAAACCACCATTATTAAATGCTGAGATACTGTAAAAGGCTGCATAAAACAAAGCATCACTAAAATCGTAGTATTGAAGCCATGTAAATGTCAGGATGAATGTTCCAATCCCTTCGAAAAATAGAGAATACAATAAGACGGCTTTAACAGTGAACGAGGCCCTTGCTAAACTGGTTTGACCAATTGTTTCTTGAGCCATCACTTGTTGCTTTAAACCAAGTTTAGTGGAAAGGCTCAATGCAGCCAAAATTGCGAAGGTCATGAATCCTAAGCCACCACATTGGATGAGTAGCATAATGATGAGCTGACCAAAAGTCGTATACGCCTCGCCAATATTGACCACAGAAAGTCCCGTAATTGTCACTGCGGATGTGGCAGTAAATAAGGCTTCTAGCCAAGAGACATTTCCTTCATGAGCAAAGGGAAGTTTTAGTAGTAATGTTCCAATGATAATAAAACTGAGAAAGCCCAAAGCAAGCAAACTTGGTGGACTCAAATTAATACTTTGCGTTTTTTTATTGATCAATTGATCATAAAATTTCATCATTTCGAAATAAATCTCGATGAGAGTTTACGTAAAAGATTGACAGGACCTTCAACAATTAAAATGTCATTTTTTTGCAGTAATGTACCAGGTGCGATGTCATAAATTACATGTGTGCCACGTTGTAATAATAATGTTTGTACGCCGTCGCTGTGCTCCATGATATCTTTAAATTCTACACCTTGTAGTTTTTCACCCACTTCCACTTTGACAATATAACGGTCATCATTCAACGCCATATAGCGTCTGACCATTGGATAGCTTAATGATTGTGCAACGCGAATTCCCATGTCCTCTTCTGGATGAATAATTTGACCAATACCGAGATGCGTCAAAATCATATGATGGGCTTTCGATTTTGCTTTTACTAGGATTTTTTCTACGCCTAAATTTTTAAGGTTGAGGACACATAGAATACTGGCCTCAATATCTTCTCCAATTGCGACAACGACGGCATCGCAATTCTGTACATTCAGTTCTCGAAGTACATGTTCATCTGTGGCATCGGCGATGACAGCATGACTGATGTTATCAGAGATATTTTCAACGTATTTTTTTTCAGTATCGATTCCAATCACATCATGTTTTAATTGAGTGAGTTCTAATGCAACTGTACCACCAAAGCTGCCTAAGCCAATTACTGCAAATAGCGCCATTGAATATCCTAAAATTTTAAAGATCAGAAAGTAATGATTTGATTTTAATTTCGCTTCGAGTGAGTTTATCTTGTTGATCTGAGTTGATTCAATTCATTTATTGAGGATTATTTGTGATCACTATAAAAATAGTAAATCGTAATTGAAATCAATGTCCATGAAAGTGCTAAGTAAATATAAGTTAAATGAATATGATCGATCATAAAGTTAGCATGAACGAAACTTGTCATGAGCACAATTGCCATCATATATATCAACGTCATACGATAACGATAAATAGGTGCTAATCCCAACATGATATAGGGTAGTGCTGCATAACCTAAAAAAATAAAAACTTCGAGGGATTTGCTTAAGGTGGTAACTTCAGGATATAGATATTTCGAAATAAACAGAAGTGCGGAAAAGATGATCCACATGAGAAAAGGAATTACTACAAAACTGAACCATATTTGCATGATTTATCTTAATATCTAAAATTTTAAAGTGATCGTTTTTTCTATCTTTCGATTTTAATTGTATATCAATTATTGAATTAAAAAAGCCTGTCAAAATGACAGGCTGTATTGATTTTATTTGAGGAAACGTTGATAACCAAGATTATTGGTAATTTCTTCGTATGGATAATTGATACTTTCTAACGTTTCAACTAAACCATCAGGGTTTTGTTGTGCATCTTCAGCTTCGAGTCCAACCAATACACGACCTTCAGCCGCACCATGATTACGATAATGGAACAGGGTAATGTTATGCGTTGGACCAAGACGTTCCAAGAATGTTAATAATGCACCTGGACGTTCAGGAAATTCAACGCGGAATAAACGTTCATTTTCAATATCAGCATGACCACCGATCAGGTAGCGAATATGTAATTTGGCAACTTCATCGTCAGATAAGTCATCCACATCATACTGAAACTTTAATGTCTCGAATATTTCTTGACGTTCTTTTTCGCCGCTTTTTAAACTAATTCCAACAAATACTTGCGCTGCAGTCGCACTACTTGCACGGTAGTTGAATTCAGTAATATTTCGACCTTGAAGGGCACGACAGAAATTGAGGAATGCACCTTTTTGTTCAGGAATCGTGACAGCAAAAATAGCTTCTTTACGTTCACCTAATTCAGTTCGTTCTGCAATATAACGTAAACGGTCAAAGTTCATATTTGCACCGCATACAATTGAAACGATGTTTTTACCTTCTAAGCCGTGCTCAGCCACATATTTTTTAATCCCTGCAAGTGCCATCGCACCTGACGGCTCAACAATACTACGGCATTCATCATAGGTGTCTTTAATTGCTGCGCATATTTCATCAGTATTCACAAGAACAACTTCTGGTTCTACGATTGGACCTGAATTGTCAGATTTTTGCAGACGAATCACTTCAAAAGGTTTTTCACCGATTTGCGCCACGGCTGTACCATCGGCGAATAAACCAACTGAAGGCAGAATCACACGTTCATTTGCTTCTAAAGCAGCTTTTAAACAAGCTGACTCGTCATATTCCACAGGAATAATTTTGACATGCGGTGCTACATCACCAAGGTAAGCAGCAACACCTGCAATCAAGCCTCCACCACCAACGGCAACAAATACATAATCCACATCTCGCCATTGACGTAAAATTTCATTGGCAATTGTACCTTGACCAGCCATAACGAGTTCATCGTCATAAGGCGGAATAAAAGTCATTCCTTCATCTTGCGCACGTTGAATTGCGTATTTATTTGCGATGTCAAAAGAATCACCATGAAGTACGACCTCGCCACCTAAGCGCTTTACTGCTTGGACTTTAATGTCTGGTGTTGTCTTAGGCATCACAATAATCGCGCGAATTCCTAATTTTTTTCCTGAGAGAGCTACACCTTGAGCATGGTTACCAGCAGAAGCGGTAATGACACCTCGTTCTAGTTGAGCTTTAGGAAGTTGGCTGATTCTGTTGTAGGCACCGCGGAGTTTGAAAGAGAATACGGGTTGTAGGTCTTCACGTTTAAAACGAATATTATTATTAAGACGTTCACTAATTCGTGGTGCCGCTTCGAGTGGGGTTTCGATAGCAACGTCGTATACCGTTGCTTGTAAAATTTGTCGAACCAAACGAGACAGCATGTTAATTTTCCATCTAACAGTTTAAAATAGGCGCTTATTGTAACAAACCATAAGGCTTAGCGGTTTAAAATAACTGCAAAAGTCCAAATTAGTTGAGTGAAGTCATGAGTCTATATGCAACCCAAGATGAGAAAAAACAAGCAGCAGCACAAGCAGCTTTAAAACACTTACCGAAAGGGGGCATTTTAGGCGTAGGCACAGGCAGTACTGTTAACTTTTTGATTGATTTACTTCCTGAACTTCAATTAGAAGCTGCAGTTGCAAGTTCGGAAGCGACTGCGCAGCGTTTGAAGAAGCTGGGTATTGAAGTGGTAGATATGAACTCAGTGGGTGGTCTTGATGCATATGTAGATGGTGCAGATGAGATTGATCGTCATATGCACATGATCAAAGGTGGTGGTGCGGCATTGACACGTGAAAAAATCGTGGCATCGATTGCAAAAAAATTCGTCTGTATCGTAGATGATTCTAAATGGGTAGATCAGTTGGGGCGTGATTTTCCACTTCCTGTTGAGGTGATTCCAATGGCACGTTCTGCTGTTGCACGTAAAATTGTCTCTTTAGGTGGCGACCCAGCGTACCGTGAAGGTGTAGTGACCGACAATGGTAACGTGATTTTAGACGTGCATAACTTAAATATCTTAAATGCACTTGAGCTTGAAAAAACATTGAATGATATCCCTGGTGTGGTATGCAACGGTATCTTTGCTTTGAATAAAGCAGACATTGCGATTGTTGCGACCAACAATGGTATTGAAGAGCGTACAGCAGTTTAATTTTAACTCCTTGACGAGCTGGTCTCCCCAAACTCCCTCTTTTAAATAGAAGGGCTTTTCTTCCCCCTTTCTTAAAGGGGGGGATGGGGATTTAATAATTAAAGAATAACAATGACTTTATCCGACCTTCCTGATATTGAAATCACCAAAAGTATTCGATCGAAAAGACTACGTCTACGTATAGATGGAACGTCAATTTGTGTGACTGCGCCATGGTTTTGTACCCATAAACAAATACAACAGTTTGTTCAAGATTCAGAAGCTTGGATTGTTCAAACTTGGCAGGCACAACAAAGTAAAATTCAACAGATTGATCGCGTTTTACCTTTATCTTTACAGTTATTTAATTTAGAAAATCCTATTCAAATTCAATATATTCAGCAGAAATTCAACTATAAGTTTGATTCAGTGATGAATGAGCTGTGTGTGAGTGATCGTCAGCCTGAACAATATTTAAAAGCCTTTGTTATTGATTATGCTAAACAGCATCTGCCTGTATATCTGGCTCAAGTATCTGATCAGTGTGGTTTAGCTTATCATGGCTGTAAGATTCGTCAGCCAAAAACGCGGTGGGGAAGTTGTACAGCACGTCATGACATTATGTTGAATAGTGCTTTGGTGCTTTTTCCTCAGGAAATAACACGCTATGTTTGTGTGCATGAATTAGCACATACAAAGCATTTTGATCATAGTGCTCAGTTTTGGGCGGAAGTGGCGAAGTATGATCCAGATTTTAACCTTAACCGAAAAAAATTAAAAATAACGCCGTTGCCATATTGGTGGATGCATAATTAATTATTATGCTGGGATTGCTTTGTCGATATTAAAAAATCAATTGTTTAGCGCTAGTCAATTAGTCTGATCTGGCGACTGGTATTCTAAATTTTGGCTATCATGATTGCTCTGTTTGGTTAGTTTGTCTCTAATATGCTCATAAGACGAATTGGTGTGTGTTTTTTTGATTCTAATTTTGTCTGTACCTGCTTTAATGCTTTATAGCATCCTCATGTATATTCTACTGAACCCGAGTAATCCTATTCACTTTCATTGGACGAACTATTTATCGCTTTTTGGCGGGGCTATAGCGTGGTTGATATTATTGATCATGGCAATTTTATAGATAAATCAAAAAAAAGATTTCTAAATTGCTTTCCGTGAGTGGAGGGTTATGTTCGGTATGGGGAGTAACTCCTTTTGTTGTGAAACAGGATCCGATCGTATTTCTTGCTCTCCCAGGGTTTATATTTGCACTGTATTTATGCTATTTGAGTTGGCAGGTAAATCAATGAAGTCACATGATAGACTTTATTAGATGCTTAACAGAGCCATCTAAATTATTAAACTTATAAAATAACAGCATTCCCATATGAAAGGGTTCAGAAAGTCACAAGTTCCTGTCATACTACTGCCTGTAACGAATACAGTCATTTAGAGGTAGATATCGTGATTTCAGTTGGTATTGTTGGTGGTACAGGATATACAGGCGTTGAACTTTTGCGTCTTTTGCTGCGACACCCAAATGTTCAAGTGAAAGCACTGACTTCTCGTACTGAGGCTGGTCGTCGTGTCGATGATATATTTCCAAGTTTACGTGGTCATACCGATCTAGAGTTTTCAGATTTAAGCTTAGATTTATTAAAGTCATGCGATGTTGTGTTTTTTGCGACACCACATGGTGTAGCGATGAAACACGCTGAAGAATTAGTAGCAGCGAATACAAAAGTAATCGATTTAGCCGCTGACTTTCGTTTGCAGGATTTAGCGCAATTTGAAAAATGGTACGGTATGGAGCATGCTTGTCCAGATCTACTTAAAAATTCAGTGTATGGGCTTTCTGAGCTCAATCGTGAAAAAATTAAACAAGCCCAAGTGATTGGTAATCCTGGTTGTTATCCAACGACAGTTCAAATTGGTTTGGCGCCTGTACTGAGATCTTCAGAAGTATTGGTAAAACCTGAAAGTATTATTATTGATGCAAAATCTGGTGTATCTGGAGCTGGACGCAAAGCAAGTTTAGGCATGATCTATACTGAAAATGCTGATAACTTCAAAGCCTACGGTGTAGCAGGGCATCGCCATCATCCTGAAATTGTTGAAGCGCTTGAAAATATATCGGGACAGAAAGGTGTATTTGACAATATCCTTTTTGTTCCACATTTGGTGCCGATGATTCGTGGCATGTTATCTACAATATATATCGACTTAACAGAAGCAGGTCAGCAAGCCGATTTGCAAACAATTTACGAACAGTTCTACCAAAACGAGCAGTTTGTTGATGTTATGCCGGCAGGAAGTTCACCAGAAACTCGTTCTGTTCGTGGATCAAATGATTTACGTATTGCGTTGTATAAACCACAACCAACAAAGTTAGTCATTTTAGTTGCCCAAGATAACTTGGTGAAAGGTGCAGCAGGACAAGCTGTTCAAAACATGAATTTAATGTTTGAATTTGCGGAAAATGCAGGCCTTAACGTGATTGGTTTATTACCATAAAAAACCTTTTTTGACTTCACACACATTTAACTTTGCAGTTAAATGTGTGTTTTGATTTTATAAATTAGAGATGACGATGCAAAACTCAGAATCAAATAATACGTCACAGCATAAAGATGAAAAAAATATCGGTTTTTTTCAATCGAATAAACCCCTTATGGCGGGTGGGATCATCTTATGTGCAGGCAGTTTACTTCTGGGCTATACGGTTGGTCATCGTCAAGGTCTAACTGTAGTTGGTTATGATGCTGACGCGGAACAATTGGTTGAAGTTGTCGAAAAACAAAAAAAAGAATTATCTGAGCTGAATAAGAAATTAAATACCTCAGTTCAAGAACGTGATGTTGCTGTAACTAACTCAAACGATATGTATGCTGCATTAAATCAAGCCAACGCTGAAAAACTTCAAATTGAAGGTCAGAGTGCGATTTTCCGAGAAGTGCTGAGACAACGTGGTGGATTGAGTTTAACTGTGCAAAATTTAGCTGTTAAGTCGCTTCCAGAAAATGTATATGAATATCAGGTTGATTTAGTTCAAGTCAGTCCGAATAAACGTAAAGCATCTGGTGAAATTGAAATCAGATTAATTCAAGATACGGAAGTCTTGGTTGTTCCAATTTCAGAAAAATCATTCAATTTCGACCATTATCAGCGATTAACTGGTCGTTGGACCATGCCAAAAGGCTTTACGCCCCAATTTATTGAAATCCGTGTAAAAGGCTCAAGTGCTCAAACCAAGCGCTTTAGTTGGCAACGTGGTGAAGCAATCGAATCAACTGCTGCATTTGCAGCTGAAGTACCGCAAGCTGCGGCAAATTCTCAATAATAGATTATAGAGTGCTATGCGAAGTAATAAACGTCATAAATGTCTCAATGACATTAAATTATCATTTCAACAATCTGGATTGGTGGATTGGCACTTCAATCCACGATTGAGTGATGCACAAAATGATGAAGCCGATGGCGATTTAGCTGTAGCAACAGCACCACCGCAATTTAAGCGACCTCCCTTATACAATGTGGTATTGTTGAATGATGATTACACGCCAATGGATTTTGTAATTGAAATTTTACAACAATACTTTGCATTGAATCTTGACCAAGCTACCGAAGTAATGCTAACAGTACATTATCAAGGGAAAGGTATCGCAGGTGTCTATCCTAGAGACATTGCTGAAACCAAGGCGAATCAAGTCAACAATTATGCGCGCTCTCAAAGTCATCCATTGCTTTGCCAGATCGAGCCACAAGAATAAGGGGATCACATGCTCAGTCGTCAATTAGAAGTATCACTGCGTTTGGCTGTTAGCATGGCTCGTCAAAAGAGACATGAGTTTCTTACAGTTGAACATTTGTTACTCGCACTTTTAGATAATGATTCTGCCGTGAATGCACTAAAAGCCTGCGGTGCAGAAATTGTCAGTTTGCGTAAAGAACTTGAAGAGTATGTAGAGCAACATACGCCTAAATTAGGCGATAATGCTGAGCAAGCGCCTCATCCTACAGAAAGCTTTGATCGTATATTGCAACGTGCAATTTTCCATGTTCAGTCTAGTGGTGGAGATCGGACAGTTGAAGGTGCAGATGTACTGGTTGCAATGTACTCAGAAAGAGATTCATTTGCGGTTTATTTGCTAAAACGCCACCAAATCAATCGTCTTACTTTAACTCAATATCTTTCACACGGTGCGCGTAAGGAAGATGTTCCAGCTGAAGAAGAAACGGATGACTTAGATGGTGAAAACTCAGCCTCAGCAAATGCAGGTCCATTAGAACTTTATACCCTAAATCTCAATGCAGAAGCTTTAAAGGGTAAAACCGATCCTTTGATTGGTCGTGAAAAAGAAATTGAGCGTGCAGCTCAAATTCTATGTCGACGTCGTAAAAACAATCCGCTTTTGGTGGGTGATCCAGGTGTGGGTAAAACATCCATAGCAGAAGGTTTGGCTTGGCTGATTGTTAACAATAAAGCACCAAAGCCACTGCTGAATGCGGAAGTCTATAGTTTGGATATCGGTGCACTTGTTGCAGGTACAAAATACCGTGGTGACTTTGAGAAACGATTAAAGCAATTGTTAAATGCCCTAAAGAAGAAGCCCGAAGCAATTTTGTTTATAGATGAAATTCATATGATCATTGGTGCAGGCTCAAGTATGGGTAGCACTATGGATGCATCGAATTTAATCAAACCTGCATTGGCAAATGGTACTTTACGTTGCATTGGCTCAACAACGTTTCAAGAATATCGTCAAGTTTTTGAAAAAGATCATGCATTATCACGCCGTTTCCAAAAAATTGATGTTAATGAGCCATCAATTAATGAAACAATTGATATTCTTCGTGGACTCAAGTCTAAATTTGAAGAATTTCATAAAGTTCAATATGATGATGCAGCTCTTGTTTCTGCAGTTGAGTTATCGGCTAAATTTATCAATGATCGCTTCCTCCCAGATAAAGCGATTGACGTAATAGATGAAGCAGGGGCACAACGACGTTTGAGAGCTGATCAAGATAACACTTTGATTACAGTTGAAAATATTGAAGATATTGTTTCGAAAATTGCACGAATTCCACCTAAAACTGTGTCTAAAGATGATAAATCTGTACTTGAGCACTTAGAGCGTGATCTTAAACGAGTTGTATTTGGTCAAGATGAGGCGATTACCGCATTATCCTCTGCAATTAAATTGTCACGAGCTGGGCTTAAAGCACCAGATAAGCCAGTTGGTAGTTTTGTATTTGCAGGACCTACTGGTGTAGGTAAAACTGAGGTAACAAAACAACTTGCAAAACTACTCGGTGTTGAACTAGTCAGATTTGATATGTCTGAATATATGGAACGCCATGCGGTTTCACGTTTAATTGGTGCACCTCCAGGTTATGTTGGTTTTGATCAAGGTGGCTTACTGACTGACGCAATACATAAAAATCCACATTGTGTATTGTTATTGGATGAGATTGAAAAGGCACATCCTGATGTGTTTAATTTATTGCTGCAAGTCATGGATCATGGTTCATTAACTGATAATAATGGTCGTAAGTCAGACTTTAGAAATGTCATTATAGTGTTAACAACGAATATTGGCGCTGAAAGTATTTCCCGTACAAGTATTGGTTTTACAGAGCAAGATAATAGTCGTGATAATCAGGAAGCAATGAAGAAGGCATTTACACCAGAGTTTAGAAACCGCTTAGATGGGGTTATTCAATTTAAAGCTCTACCTACGACAGTAATCGATTCTGTAGTAGATAAATTCCTTACAGAACTTCAAGCTCAACTTGATGACAAAAAAGTTGTTTTAGAAGTAGATCAGTCTGCACGAGATTGGTTAAGTGAAAATGGTTATGATCGTCTGATGGGTGCTCGTCCAATGCAGCGTTTGATTCAAGAGCATTTGAAAAAGCCGCTTGCTGAAATGATTTTATTTGGTGAGTTGGCTGAAAACGGCGGTAATGTAGCAGTAACAGTTAAAAAAGAAGATGGCAAAGCTGTTGGATTAAAGTTGGAAGTATTTGAAGATTCTGCAGCTGAACCAGCATAGTGTGTTATTAATTGTATTAAAGCCCGTTTATTTAAACGGGCTTTAATTTTTGGGTGAAAGTATGGACATACAAGTTACAAAAGTAATATCTACGACAGCTTTATTTTTTCTGACAGCACTGATGGAAATATTAGGGTGTTACTTTCCATATTTGATCCTAAATCAAGGGCGTTCGCATTGGTTGTGGCTACCCACTTTTGTCGCACTCGCTGCTTTTGTGTGGTTATTGACTTTGCATCCAGCAGCATCAGGTCGAATATATGCTGCATATGGAGGTATTTATATTTGTTCGGCATTGTTGTGGTTAAAGTTTGTGGATCAAATGGATCTTACTAAATGGGATATCATTGGTGGCGGAGTGGTTATTTTCGGGGCGCTGATTATCATTTTACAGCCACAAGGCTTAATTCGGTGAGCTGTTATAGGAGAAAGTCTGTTTAATTAAATTAATAATAAATCGACCTTGAATATTTTTGATAAAAATTTAGAAGCCTATTTAATAAAATTTACATAAAGGCTTTTTAAATTGGCATGAAATAGGCATATATTTTCCGCCTATAATTTTGAAATACTTCAGAGTTTCATCATTATTCGACAATAAACAATGTAATTAGAATAAGGATTTTTCATTTGTCTACAACATATTCCAAGCAAGAAAAAACCAGCCGTATCAAAGGAATTATTGGTGCAGCTTCTGGTAATTTAGTTGAATGGTTTGATTTTTATATATATGCAGTATTTGCTGTATATTTTACCCAAGCTTTAACTGCGCCAGATATGGATAGTTCTACCCAAGCCATCTATGTGTGGGGTGTATTTGCAGCAAGCTTTTTTATGCGACCTATCGGTAGTTGGCTTTTTGGTCGAATTGCAGATAAACACGGTCGAAAAAAATCAATGGTCATCTCAATTATATTGATGGCTATAAGTTCTTTCATGTTTGCAGCGTTACCAACGTATGAGCAAGTGGGTATGGCTGCACCGTTTTTATTATTAATGGTTCGATTGCTTCAAGGCTTATCCGTTGGTGGTGAATATGGTGCTGTGGCGACTTATATGAGTGAATTGGGTTTAAAAGGTCAACGTGGCTTTTTTTCATCATTTCAATACGTAACGCTCACGGGTGGTCAACTCCTTGCAAGTTTATTGGGTGTAATATTCTTAGCTTTTATGTCTGAACAGCAGCTTTATGATGGGGGATGGCGAATTCCATTTATTATTGGTGGTGTTGCAGCAATTTTATCTTTATTAGCGAGAAGTAGATTAGAAGAGACTTTATCCAGTGATGAAAGTGATAAAGAAGATTCTGGTACACTTCGTGAGCTTTTTAAAAATCACTGGAAAACTTTCCTTTTGGTAGTTGGTTATACTTCAGCAGGCTCTCTTAGTTTCTATGTGATTACAGTTTACTCAAAAACTTACCTTACCAATATTGGAATAGATCCTAAAACGGTAGGGTTGATGATGACAGCCTGCATTTTTGTACTCATGGTGGCGCAACCATTCTTTGGTGCATTGTCAGATCGTATTGGTCGCAGAAATTCTATGCTGTTATTTAGTGGTCTGATGGCTATATTTATCTATCCAGTCATGGCTATCGGGATGAGATATTTTAGCGAAACTCCATTTATTGTCGCGATGCTACTGATTTTCCTGATGCTATTGCTTAGTTTGTATACCTCTATTGGCGGTATTGTAAAAGCTGAAATGTTTCCTCCGCATGTACGTGCGTTGGGTGTAGGTTTCTCTTATGCGATAGGTAATGCCGTATTTGGTGGTTCTGCACCTTCTGTTGCCTTGCAGTTTAAGGCCGCAGGAATTGAAAATTCATTTT
This sequence comes from Acinetobacter sp. 25-47-122, assembly GCF_056779695.1. Classification (NCBI taxonomy): domain Bacteria; kingdom Pseudomonadati; phylum Pseudomonadota; class Gammaproteobacteria; order Moraxellales; family Moraxellaceae; genus Acinetobacter; species Acinetobacter sp. 25-47-122. Next base: position 124,032 of record NZ_JBWYIJ010000009.1, on the reverse strand, counting down.
TTATTTACGTGATCATTATTTTAATCGTATGTTTCTTTTGTAGTTGGCAACTTCCCAAAGAACCTAAATATTTAAAAGATGATCATTAAGAATTAGAAAATAAAAAAGCACCCGAGGGTGCTTTTTTAGTGGATGAAATTAATCTTTTTTTAAGCTTTCATTGATGAGGAACTCAACAAGTGCTTTTTGAGCGTGAAGGCGGTTTTCAGCTTCATCCCATACCACAGCATTTTTGTGATCGAGCATATTTTCTGAAATTTCTTCACCGCGATGGGCAGGTAAACAGTGCATAAATAAACAGTCTGGATGAGCAAGATCCATTAGACGTTCATTGACTTGAAAATCAGCAAAAGCTTTTTCACGAATTTTTTGCTCTTCTTCTTGTCCCATGCTGGCCCAAACATCAGTAACGATAAGGTCGGCATTCACTGCAGCATCTTCAGCAGAGTCTACAACTTCGGCGCAGTGCGCGAATTCAGAGAGAAATTCAGGTTTTGGTTCATAACCTTTTGGTGATGCAATCTTAAGTTTAAAGCCCCACATATGTGCAGCTTCGATATATGAGTTACACATATTATTACCATCACCAATCCACGCAACGGTTTTGCCTTGGATAGAGCCACGGTGTTCTACGAATGTTTGAACATCAGCAAGCAATTGGCAAGGGTGGTGATCATCGGTCAGTGCATTAATAACTGGGACTTTAGAATATTCTGCAAAACGTGTGACAATATCGTGGCCAAAAGTACGAATCATCACAATATCAAGCATGCTTGAAATAACGCGAGCTGAATCTTCAATCGGTTCGCCGCGACCTAATTGCGTATCCCGGGACGAGAGGAAAATTGCGCTACCACCAAATTGGGTCATACCAGCTTCAAAAGAAACACGGGTACGTGTGCTCGATTTTTCAAAAATCATTCCCATTACTTTACCAACAAAGGGTTGGTAGACTTCATGATTATGCTGCATGCGTTTTAATTCTATAGCACGATCAATAATGCGATTTAATTCTGCAGTTGAAAGGTCACGTAAAGTAAGAAAATGTCGTAGAGCCATGGTTACTCCACAATCATTGTTTCGTCAAAATAGTGAATGAGACGACCAATAATTGTTGGTTGATGAAAAAAAACGAGAATCGACTAATATACTATATGTAAAGAGAATTGCAAAAAAACTAGACTTTTTGGTGCCCATCTAGGAAGCGATCGACAGAATAGCTGATGTATTCGATGGTTTCTTGATCGGTTTCAAGTACTGGTATCCCCATTAAAATTTTCCATTCTAAATTTCTTAAGATTCCAAAATATAATTGAGCAGAAAATAAAGGATTTTCACATTTTAACACACCAAGTTTATGCGCATTTTCTAATGCATTTGCGATCGCTAACTGGATATGTTTAGGGCCTTTTTCGTGCAAATAAAGAGCAAGTTCTGGATTTTTTTGGGATTGCTCAATCACGAGGCGCATAAAGGCAGTATGATCTTCTTTTTTAATGTGGCGATGAAAGTTAAGTAGTGTATGTATCAGATAAGATCTAAAATCGCCATGATCTGGATCATATGCAACACAGATATCTTTAAAAAAGAGTTCACGTCGATAATCACATATAGCAGTAAAAAGGCCTTCTTTGCCGCCAAAATATTTATAAATAGATGCTTTGGAGCCTCCAGCATGTTGAACAATATCATCCAAAGACACAGCATCGTAGCCACGTTCCAAGAATAGCGTATTGGCGCTTAGCAATAATGCTAAACGTCGTTCTTGACCACGGCGAGTATGGGGCATATCACAACCAGAAGTTTCAATATGTGGAAATGGATGTTGCATGCAGTAACAATAGTGAAAATGAATTTGAAGATGGAGTATAACAAATTAAAGCACTTAACGCCTGTCACTCTAAATAATAACAAAATCAAAAAATGAATGACAATTCACTTTTATATGACTAAAGTTTTAGAGCAAAAATACTAAACGGTCATATATCAAACTAAATTTATAGATATACTAAAAACTCGATAATTATAGTAAACACTGTGGAAAGGAATATGACAGAACAATCGTCTGCAGGCTTAAGATTTAGACAAGCATTAGAAGTGGAAAAGCCATTACAAATCATCGGAACTGTAAATGCATATGCAGCAATGATGGCAAAACAAGTTGGCTATAAAGCAATTTATCTATCGGGCGCAGGTGTTGCAAACTATTCCTATGGTCTTCCTGATTTGGGAATGACGAGTTTAGATAATGTGCTTGAAGATGTTCGTCGTATCACTGAACGTGTAGATACACCTTTACTTGTGGATATTGATACAGGTTGGGGTGGTGCGTTTAATATTGCACGAAGTATCAAGCAAATGATCGCAGCTGGAGCTGCTGCTGTTCATATTGAAGACCAAGTTGCGCAAAAACGCTGCGGACATCGTCCGAATAAAGAAATTGTGTCACAACAAGAAATGGTAGACCGTATTAAGGCTGCTGTTGATGCAAAAACTGATTCTAATTTTGTGGTCATGGCACGTACGGATGCGCTGCAAAAAGAAGGGCTTCAAGCCGTCATTGATCGTGCATGTGCATGTGTTGAAGCTGGAGCTGATGCTATTTTTGCGGAAGCGATGACTGATATAACGATGTATAAAACAGTCTGTGATGCTGTAGGTGTGCCTGTGCTAGCGAATATCACTGAATTTGGTGATACCCCTTATTATACAACCGAAGAGCTAGCAGAACAGGGGATTTCAATGGTGTTATACCCATTGTCTGCGACACGTGCGATGCAGAAAGCAGCATTAGAAGTAATGCATTCAATTCGTAAAGATGGCACGCAAGTGAATGTTATTGATAAAATGCAACAACGAAAAGAATTATACGAGTTCCTTGATTATCATACTTTCGAAAACACACTAGATAAGCTATTCACTCAGGAGAAATAAAAAAATGGCTGAAGGAAAAGTATTGACTGGCGCAGGATTGCGTGGACAAGTCGCAGGTAAAACAGCACTTTCAACCGTTGGGAAAAGTGGTGCAGGCTTAACATATCGTGGTTATGATGTTCAGGATTTGGCGGAAAACTGCCAATTTGAAGAAGTTGCATATTTAATTTTCTTTGGTGAACTACCTACGGCGCAACAACTTGCGGACTATAAAGCAAAACTAAAATCACTGAGAGCATTACCACAAGCACTAAAAGAAGTGCTTGAGCGTATCCCAGCAGACTCACATCCTATGGATGTTATGCGTACTGGTGTTTCTATGTTGGGTAACTTAGAAACAGAACAGTCCTTTGGTGAGCAGCAAGATGTAGCTGATCGTATTTTGGCAACATTGCCAGCCATTATTTGTTATTGGTATCGATATAGCCATGATGGTGTTCGTATCGAAGAAAGTACTGATGACGATTCAATTGGTGCTCAATTCTTGCATTTATTGCGTGGCGAAAAACCTAATGAATTGCATGAACAAGTCATGAATGTTTCATTGATTCTCTATGCGGAGCATGAATTTAACGCTTCTACGTTTACGGCGCGCGTGTGTGCTTCGACGTTATCAGATTTACATTCGTGCATTACAGGTGCGATTGGCTCATTGCGTGGTCCACTGCATGGTGGTGCAAATGAAGCGGCAATGGATATGATTGAGCAGTGGAGCTCTCCTGAAGAAGCTGAGCGTGAAATGCTGGGTATGCTTGAACGCAAAGAAAAAATCATGGGCTTCGGTCATGCAATTTACAAAGACAATGATCCACGTAATGGGATTATTAAGGTATGGTCTGAACGCTTGGCCAAAGATGTAGGAGATACAGTTTTATATCCAGTATCAGTACGTTGTGAAGAAGTCATGTGGCGAGAGAAAAAATTATTCTGTAATGCAGACTTTTTCCATGCTTCTGCTTATCACTTTATGGGTATCCCAACTAAGCTATTCACGCCAATTTTTGTGATGTCTCGTGTAACAGGATGGGCGGCACATGTGATGGAGCAGCGTGCGGACAACCGTATTATTCGACCAAGTGCAGATTACACAGGACCTGAATTACGCAAAGTTGTACCAATTGAACAGCGTGCTTAAAAAGCATAATAAAAAGCTCCTTCGGGAGCTTTTTATTTTGTTGAGCTGAGTAAAATGGCATCTTGTTTTTCGTAGCCTGTTTCAGTAGGAATACCCATGTAACTAATGACTGCAACGCGATAATTGGGGAAAGTGTAAGGAAATGCGTAAAGTTTTTTGATCTGAGGTAAATTACGATGATATCGAATATTCTCGAATTGTTGACTTTTATACATTGAAGGATCAGAGCTTTGGCTGAGTTGTACCTGAGATTGGAATTTACTTACTTTAATTTCTGGCACGTTTAACCAAAAATTTCCAGTCTGTTCTCTTTGTCTATTGAATTTTAGTTTAGCAGTCTTGGGGCTTAATGGTGTTGGTTTGACAAGGCGAGCTTGAATACTTTGAATTTTGCGTAGCGCATGCTGAATTTCAGTAATGTGATTTCGGCTATTTAATGGGGTATAAATGGATTGAACCTCAATCGCTTTATGTGGGTTTCTGCTGTTGAGCAAATAATAATAAAGTGTTGGTGGTCGACCAGATTCATCATGGTAATGGCGTAAATAATATATTTTCTGATCTTTAATATCTGAACCTAGTACTTCTATTGTCTCGGGACCGCCGACTGTGGCAAAGGAGGGTGAAGAAATAAGGCAGAAGATGATACCTAGATAAATTTTATGCTTTAAGTGATTATTGTTCATTTGGACTCATCTTTTTGTATCTTATATTGAGCATGATTTAAAATTTTAGAATTATGATGAAGAATAGGTTAATCAATTGTGTTGATTAACCTAAATCTAGAAGTTTACTCGGCTGTAGTGCTTACGACTTCATCTTCATCATCTTCAGCAGTATCCATTCCTAATTCTTTTAGCTTACGAGTCAAGGTATTGCGACCCCAACCTAAAAGCTCAGCAGCATGGCGTTTTCTTCCTCGAGTTTGTTGTAGTGCCGCATTAATTAAGGTGCGTTCAAACATAGGCGTGGCGATATCCAATAATTTCATTTCACCATTTTTGAGTTTTTGTACAGCCCACTGACTAAGCAACTCATCCCAATGCTGAATAGCGATACGATCTGCTTGATTGTGTGGATGATTTGGATCATCAGATTTTTGGATTGGCAGTTGTTTTAACTCAGAAGGAAGATCTTCTGGGTAAACCTCTCGTCCAGTAATCATCACTGTCAGCCAGCGACATGTGTTTTCAAGTTGACGTACATTACCTTGCCAAGGCAACTGTTTCATGTATTCAATAGTTTCTGTACGTAAAATCTTTGGACTTACACCAAGTTCTTTACCTGCTCGTGCGAGAAAGTGTTGTGCGAGCATCGGAATGTCTTCCGAGCGGTGAGCAAGTTTAGGAATATGAATACGAATTACATTCAGACGATGATAAAGATCCTCACGGAAGCGTCCATCATGTACTAATTTTTCTAGATCTTGGTGAGTCGCAGCGACAATGCGGACATCAACACGCACTGGAATGTGTCCACCGACGCGATAAAACTCGCCATCAGCTAAAACACGCAATAAGCGCGTTTGGGTTTCGAATGGCATGTCCCCAATTTCATCAAGGAATAATGTACCGCCATTGGCTTGCTCAAAACGACCTTGTCGCTGAGTATTAGCGCCAGTGAATGCACCTTTTTCATGACCAAATAATTCAGTTTCAATCAAATCTTTCGGAATGGCAGCCATATTAAGCGCAATAAATGGCTTGCTGCTACGAGGTGAATGACGATGCAATGCATGAGCGACTAACTCTTTACCTGTACCTGACTCACCGTTAATTAATACCGTAATGTGTGATTGCGACAAACGTCCAATTGCTCGGAAGACTTCCTGCATTGCAGGAGATTCTCCAATGATCTCAGTTGATTGAATTGGCTGTACGGTTGATTTCGCAGATTCTTGTTGTTGGAGCTTATTAATGTGCATGATGGCACGATTGACAAGTGCTAAAGCCTCATCAATATCAAATGGTTTTGGTAAATATTCAAAAGCACCCGTTTGATAGCTTGATACTGCTGACTCTAGATCCGAATGTGCCGTCATGATGATCACAGGTAGATCAGGATAATGACCTTTGACTTTAGCGAGAAAGGTAAGACCATCAATTCCTGGCATCCGTATATCTGTCAAAATTACATCAGGTGTATCATCAAGTAACTGATCCAGTGCAGATTGAGCTTCTTCGAAACTGGTAACATCTAAACCTTCTTCTTTAAATGTTTTTTCTAGAACCCAACGCATGGCGCGATCGTCATCTATTACCCAAATTTTATTTCGCGACATGGTTTAACTCCCAAGGTATATAAAGACTAAATACGGTTTTGCCCGGAACGGATTGGCATTCAATCATTCCATTGTGTTGATGCATAATATTTTGTGCGATGCTCAGACCTAAGCCTGTTCCTTTAGCGCGTCCTGTGACTAATGGATAAAATACGGACTCCAAAATTTCTTCTGGAACGCCAGGGCCGTTATCTTCAATATCAATTCGAACAGTTGAGCGGTGTAAAGTTCCGTTAATCGTGACAAGGCGATGAATACGTGTACGCAAGGTTAATTCAGGTTGAGTGTCTTGAAAAAACTCTTTGTTTTCAGTCATGGCCTGAACAGCATTTACACTGATATTCAACATCACTTGAATAAGTTGATCCCGATCTGCTTCAACATCAGGTAATGAAAGATCATAATCACGAGTAATTTTAATTTTCTTTTTCGTTTGATTTACAATTAACGAACGCACACGCTCCAAAGGCTCGTGAACATTTACAGGTTCATAGCTTGGTAACTGCCGAGAGCCGAGCATTGTGTCAGCAAGATTTCTCAGGCGATCTACTTCACTAATAATAATGTCCGTAAATTCTTTATATTCAGGGTCATTTAAACTACGTGCTAATAATTGAGTTGCGCCACGTATGCCCCCTAATGGATTCTTAATCTCGTGCGCGACACCTCTGATTAATTGGCGTGCGACCTGATGTTGTTGAATAAAATTTTCTTCTTTAGAAATTTTCAACATTCGATCAATTGGATTGAGTTCAATCAGAAGGAGGGGGTGATAACTTTTTCCAGTGTTAAGTTGGGCAACAGAATAGTCAACATGTACATCTTTAAAGTTCACAATAATAGTCGCTTCACGGCGGGTATAAGCTTGCCCCGTGAGTAACGTATTTGTGAGTGCTTCTTCAGTGTTAAATGAATCACCTGGAGATTGTAAAATACTGAGCACAGATTGACCTGATGCTCTCAATAAGCTGATATCAAAGAGTGCTTCACATGAGGAATTTAAATAAAAAATATTTAATTCACTATCGACTAAAAGTATCGCAGTGCTCAAGTTGTCTACGAGTAAACGGTAATCAATCGTTGGTTGTTGATTCATTAACCTCAAAATCCTGTCTTAAAATAGAGCAATTGCATCTATGTATTTTTCCATCACTGCTCACAAAGAGGGAGTTATTTAATTTTAACGTCCTCAAATAAAGCAAAATATGAGCCAACTTTGTTTAAAATCGTTAAATACAACTAAAATGAACTCATTTATTAAGAAAAAAAGCGCGAAGCGATTGCAAAATATTCATGCAAAGTTGGGGTTATTTAATAATGCATCATATTGGTGCGATTGCAATATTTTTTAAAATTTATGGGAATATTTTGGTGCGTTATGCAAAGAGTGGGGTTTTCAACTGTTTTTATGAATTGAAAAGACATACAATACGCGGATTCTAGTGGAGCGCAGATTCATGAAATCCCCCAAAGTCGGTTTTGTTTCTTTAGGTTGTCCTAAGGCATTGGTAGATTCCGAGCGAATTCTTACTCAGTTAAAAACTGAAGGTTATGATGTAGCGTCGGATTATGACGGTGCTGATTTAGTTGTTGTTAATACCTGTGGTTTTATTGAATCTGCAGTACAAGAGTCATTAGACGCGATTGGCGAGGCGATGAGTGCAAACGGTCGCGTCATCGTAACAGGTTGTTTGGGTAAAGATGAAGAAAAAATTCGTCAAATGCATCCAAACGTACTTAAAGTTACTGGTGCAGCAGCTTATCAAGAAGTGATGGAAGCTGTGCATCAATATGTTCCTGAGCCTCCTAAGCACAATCCTTTTATTGATCTTGTGCCAGAACAAGGTATTCGATTAACACCAAAACATTATGCATATTTGAAGATATCTGAAGGCTGTAACCACCGTTGTACCTTCTGTATTATTCCAAGTATGCGTGGCGATCTCGTATCTCGCCCAGTTGGTTCTGTATTAGAAGAAGCGGCGGCTTTAAAACGATCTGGTGTAAAGGAAGTCTTGGTTATTTCTCAAGATACTTCGGCATATGGTGTAGATACAAAATACAAGCTTGATTTTTGGAATGGTCAGCCTGTAAAAACTAAGTTCTATGATATGTGTGAAGCATTAGGTCAATTGGGTATTTGGGTGCGTCTGCATTATGTCTACCCATATCCACATGTTGATGCGGTTATCGATTTGATGGCACAGGGTAAGATCTTGCCTTACTTAGATATTCCATTCCAACATGCAAGCCCTAAAATTTTAAAACTGATGAAGCGTCCAGCGCATAGTGAAAACACGCTAGAGCGTTTAAAAGTTTGGCGTGAAAAGTGTCCTGATTTAGTCATTCGTTCAACATTTGTTGTTGGCTTCCCGGGTGAAACTGAAGAAGATTTCGTGCAACTTCTAGATTGGTTGAAAGAAGCTCAGCTCGATCGCGTTGGTTGTTTTACATACTCTCCAGTTGAAGGTGCAACTGCAAATGATCTGCCAGATCATGTGCCTGAAGAAATTAAACAGGAACGCTACGAACGCTTTATGCAGGTTCAGCAAGAAATTTCTGCTGCAAAACTACAAAAGCGTATTGGTCAAACCATGACCGTGCTTGTTGATGATCTAGAAGAAGAGTTTCCAGTTGCAGTGGCGCGTTCTTATGCAGATGCCCCTGAAATTGATGGAAATGTCTTTGTAGAAGATATTGATAAGAGCAAGATTAAAGCAGGTGATTTACTGGTTGTTAAAATCACTGATGCGGATGAATACGACCTTTATGCAGAATTGATTGAAATTAAAACCGCATAATTGTTTGAAGTAATACATATAAATGAATTCGGATATTGGAGTTTGTAATGTTAGATTCTAAAAAACCACGCTTTGGTCGTATTCTGCTAAAACTTTCGGGTGAAGCGCTAGCAGGCAATAAAGATATGGGTATCGACGCACAAGTCCTTGATCAAATGTCTTTATCTATTGCTCACTTGGTTGGTCTAGGTGTGCAAGTTGGTATCGTTGTGGGTGGTGGTAACCTTTATCGTGGTAGCCAATTACAGCAGGATGGATTGGTTGGTCGCGTAACAGGTGATCAAATGGGTATGCTAGCAACTGTTATGAATGGTTTGGCGCTACGAGATGCATTGGTACGTCGTAATATCAAAACTCGTTTAATGTCAGCATTACCAATCGGTACAGTTGTAGAATCATATTCTAGCCGTGATGCGATTCGTCATTTAAATAATGGTGAAGTTTGTGTGTTTGTGGCGGGTACGGGTAATCCATTCTTTACAACAGATACCGCTGCCTGCTTACGTGGTATTGAGATTGAGGCCAACTTAATTCTTAAAGCGACTAAAGTAGATGGTGTCTACAATAAAGATCCAAGCAAATACGAAGATGCTATTAAATATGATGCATTGACATTTGACCAAGTCTTAGATGAGAAACTTGGTGTAATGGATTTAACCGCAATTTGCTTATGCCGTGACCATAATGTTCCACTTCAAGTATTCGATATGAATAAATCAGGTGCGCTATTGTCAGTGGTTATGGGTGAAAAAGAAGGTACTCACGTTACTAATTGATGTACGTGGCTTTCAAAGCTATTTATACTAAACACTATTTTGATTTAAATTTTGAGAATTAGGTAAGGAAGATCACATGATTAACGATCTTAAAAAAGATGCTGAAGAGCGCATGAATAAATCATTGGACTCATTAGAGCATGGTTTTGCTAAAGTTCGTACAGGTCGTGCACATCCATCAATTCTTAACGGCGTAATGGTTCCTTACTATGGCTCTGATGTGCCATTAAACCAAGTTGCTAACATTGGTGTTGAAGATTCGCGTACATTGCTTGTTCAACCTTTCGAGCGAACCATGGTTGCTGCAATTGATAAAGCAATTCGTGAGTCAGATTTAGGTTTGAACCCAATTACTGCTGATTCAATTCGTGTACCAATGGCGGCATTAACTGAAGAAACACGCCGTGATATGCAAAAAGTGGCACGTAACGAGGCTGAAAATGCAAAAGTTGCGATTCGTAATATTCGCCGTGATGTATTAGGTGATATTAAAGCGTTGTTGAAAGAAAAAGAAATTTCTGAAGACGATGAGCGTCGTGCTGGCGATGAAATTCAAAAAATCACAGATAAATTTGTTGCTGAAGTTGAAAAGCGTTTAGCAGCAAAAGAAGCAGAGTTGATGAAGGTCTAAGCTATATAATGACCATCTCAGCAGAGCTTCTGCCACAACATGTTGCCATCATTATGGATGGCAACAATCGTTTTGCAAAAAAGAAACATCTACAAAAAGGTGATGGACATCGTGAAGGAAAAAATGTTCTTGATCCGATTGTAGAGCATTGTCGTAAAGTGGGTGTGAAAGCACTTACTGTCTATGCCTTCTCAAGTGAAAACTGGAATCGACCTCAATACGAAGTTGATTTGCTCATGAAACTGTTGGAAGAGACGATTAATGAACAAATCCCTCGAATGATTAAGTTCCAAATTGGGCTAAGATTCATCGGGGATCGCTCTCGTTTGTCGCCAGAATTGCAACAATTAATGTTGCAAGCAGAACAAAGGACTGCTACTTTCACAGAAATGACGCTCACAATTGCTGTGAGCTATGGTGGAATGTGGGATATCGCACAAACTGCTAAAACAATAGCACAACTCGTCAAAGAACAAAAAATTGATGTTGATCAAGTTGATGTTGATTTGTTTGCTCAGCATGTCAGTTTAGGTGACTTACCTCCAGTCGACTTATTGATTCGTACAGGTGGTGATTATCGATTGTCTAATTTTTTATTATGGCAATCTGCATATGCTGAATTGTATTTTACTGAGACGTTGTGGCCAGAATTCACAACAGAAGAATTGGATCATGCCTTTGGTGTGTTTTTAGGGCGAGAAAGGCGCTTTGGAAAAACTTCTGAGCAGGTCCAACAAGAGAAAATAGAGAACTAATAATGTTAGAGCGGATAATTACCGCATTGATTTTAGTGGCTGTAGTGTTGAGCTGTATGTTTGCAACTACATCCATTTATCCAATGTTAGCGTTAATGATTATCGCTGCCGGGGGGGCTGGCTATGAGTGGTTTAAACTCATGCCTCGTCAAACTGATCAAGTGAATAAATTTAAAGCAGGATGCTTTGGTGTAATCACTGCGGTATTTTCTGCAATTGCGCTTTATTTTGATGATCTAGTGCTGCTGTTGTGGAGTGCTTCGATTATTACTTGGGTTACTACCATTTATTGGGTTAAGAAATATCCTCTTTATGATGCGTGGTATAACACTTCACTGAATTGGATTGGTGTAGTGATTATTAGTGCTGCAGTATCGGCAATATACGAAGTCTGGATAAGTTCACCTTGGTGGCTCATGTATTTATTCCTCTTAGTGTGGGGTGCTGATAGTGGGGCGTACTTTGTAGGTAGGAAGCTTGGTAAGCGTAAGCTTGCACCTGAGGTGAGCCCGAATAAATCTATTGAAGGGTTAATCGGTGGTGTAATTACAGTCATCATTGTTATCTTATTCGTACAATTTAACTATTTAGATTTAACCGCAGTAGAGCATATTCTATTTTTGCTCCTATCTGTGCTGACAGTATTTAGCTCAGTTCAAGGTGATTTATTTGAATCAATGATTAAGCGTCGTGCAGGTATTAAGGATTCAGGTCGTATTTTGCCTGGTCATGGTGGTGTATTAGATCGCATTGACTCATTGCTTGCTGCCGCACCTATTTTTGCTGCGGGAATATTTGTTTTAAAACTTGTTGGTGTAGATTTATAGATGTCTCAATCAGTATGTATATTAGGTGTAACGGGTTCAATTGGACAAAGTACCTTAAAAGTCATTGATCGACATCCAGAGAAGTACAATGTTTTTGCGGTATCTGCATTTAGTCGTGTAGAGCAGTTAAGCGAAATATGTCAACAATATCATCCAAAGTATGCTGTTGTACCTTCGGGCAAGGTGGATGAACTACATCAATTTTTCAAATTAAAAAATATCACTTCAACCGAAATTCTCTCCGATGAATCGGGTTTGATCGCTGTTGCTGAGCATCCTCAGGTGGATATTGTGATGGCGGCCATAGTGGGTGCAGCGGGATTGTTGCCAACACTCGCTGCTGTTCAAGCGGGTAAGCGTGTTCTTCTAGCAAATAAAGAATCGTTGGTGATGTCTGGTGACATCATGATGAAGGCCGCTAAAGAGAATAAAGCCTTATTATTACCTGTAGATTCTGAACATAACGCAATATTTCAGTGCCTGCCTCAAAATTATTTACAATTAGATACAGGTGGTAAACCCCAGTTAGGTGTTTCACAAATTTTGTTGACTGCTTCTGGGGGGCCATTTTTGCATCATACGCTAGATGGGCTCAGTAAGGTGACACCTGCACAGGCTTGTAAGCACCCTAATTGGTCTATGGGGCAGAAGATATCAGTTGATTCGGCAACGCTAATGAACAAAGGTCTCGAGTTGATCGAGGCCTGTCATTTATTTTCAATTCAAGAACATTTTGTTACAGTGGTTGTGCACCCACAAAGTATTATTCACTCAATGGTTCAGTATGTTGATGGTAGTACTTTGGCTCAAATGGGTAATCCTGATATGTGTACGCCGATTGCACATGCATTTGCATGGCCAAATCGGATTGAAACACATGTTCCTCCGCTAGATTTATTTGTAAACGATACGCTTAATTTTAAGCAGCCTGATACTGTGCGCTTTCCAGCGCTGCAATTGGCTCGTGAAGCAATGAAATCTGGAGGATTGGCCCCTGCGATCTTAAATGCTGCAAACGAAATCGCGGTTGAAGCATTTTTAAAAAATAAAATCAAATTTTTAGATATTCCTAAAGTTGTTGAATCAACTTTGAACCATATTCAAAATTCAAATGCTGATTCTTTAGAGCTAATCCTAGAGACTGATTCGCTTTCACGTCGTTATGCTATTCAACTCACGAATTCACTGAGTACCTAAGATGAATATACTTTTCATTATCGTCGCGGCTATTTTGCTTCTAGGTCCATTGATTGCAATTCATGAATTTGGACATTACTGGGTAGCACGAAAACTTGGCGTTAAGGTTCTTGTGTATTCAATTGGATTTGGTCCAACAGTTCTAAAGTGGACCTCTAAAAAGTCAGGCATTCAATATCAGCTCTCTGCATTACCTTTAGGTGGTTATGTAAAAATGCTAGATGAGCGTGAAGGTAATGTAAGTGCAGAAGATTTACCTTATGCGTTTAATCGGCAATCCCCTTTAAAACGAATTGCAATCGTTGCTGCGGGACCACTTGTTAATTTAATTTTTGCTGTTTTACTGTTTTGGATTCTGTTCTTACCAGCTCAGGAACAATTAAACACTCGAGTTGGTAAAGTGATTGAAAATACGCCAGCCGCACAAGTAGAGATGCGTTCTGGTGATAAAATCATAGCAGTGGATGGAGCTGCGACGCCAACTTGGGAAAAATTGAATTATGCGCTGATTGATCGCGTAGGTGAAACTGGTACGATTCAAATTCAAGCTGATCGTGATGGTCAGGTACAAACTTTTAATTTACCGATTCAGCAATTTCTAAAAGATCAGTCTCAATCACCTTTGGATGTCTTGGGGTTTTTACCATATCGACCTCATATTCAACCAGTTGTTCATAAATTATCTGAAGATGGTGCTGCTATACGCCAAGGGATGAAAGAAGGTGATGTAATTGTCGCGATTGATAATAAAAAAATTAACGATTGGTTTGAAGTTGTTGATATAGTACAAAAATCACCAGAAAAACTATTGAATATTGAAGTGATGCGTCAAGGCGAGATTGTTCAATTAAAGGTCATGCCGCAAGGAAAGCGTGACAATATGGGCAACACGACAGGAATGTTGGGAGTGCAAGCTCAATCTGGTCAGATCAATATTCCTGCTGAATATAAGCATACAATTCAATATAATCCAGCGGAAGCTTTTGTGGTTGCGGTTGAAAAAACGGGTCAATTATCTTCTATGATCCTTGGCTCAATTGTCAAAATGATTCGTGGATTGATTGGCTTGGATAATCTCTCGGGTCCAATTACGATTGCTAAAGTTGCAGGTCAAAGTGCTGAAATGGGGTGGCAAACTTTCATTTCATTTATGGCATTAATGAGTGTAAGTTTGGGGATATTAAATTTGCTTCCGATTCCGATGTTGGATGGTGGGCATTTAGTTTATTACATAATTGAATTAATTCGTGGTAAACCTGTTTCTGAACAAATACAATTGGTTGGATTAAAAATTGGTATGGTGTTGCTGGGAAGTATGATGTTTCTCGCAATATTTAATGATTTTATGCGTTTATAAGCGTTATAGATGGATAATTAACTTACTGGAAAACAATAGGCATGCAGCACAAACATTTATTTATGCCATTGGCACTCGTTAGCGCAATGGCAGCAGTACAACAAGTATATGCAGCAGACGAGTTTATCGCGCGGGATGTGCGTGTTGATGGATTAGTTCGACTAACGCAAGCTAATGTACTCGCAATGTTACCGGTGAATGCTGGGGATCGCATTAATGATCCAGTGATTGCGAATGCGATCCGTGCGTTGTATGCCTCTAATTCGTTTGATGATATTCAAGCTTTCAAAGAAAACGATGTTCTGGTTTTCAAAGTCGTTGAACGTCCTATTATTTCTAAAATCAATTTCAAGGGTAATAAGCTCATTCCAAAAGAAGCCTTGGAAGAGGGCTTGAAGAAAATGGGTCTAGCTGAAGGTGAGGTGCTCACTAAATCTGCACTTCAGACGCTAGAAACCGAGCTTGAACAACAGTATTCACAACAAGGTCGCTACAATGCGGATATTCAGGTTGAAACTGTTGCAAAAGCTAATAACCGTGTAGATGTCAATATTAATTTCATTGAAGGTAAACCAGCTAAAGTTTTTGAAATTAATTTAATTGGTAATACTGTATTTAAAGACGATGAAATTAAGCAAGTCTTTGCTGTCAAGGAAAGCGGATGGTTATCTGTCATTTCCAGAAATGATCGCTACGCGCGTGAAAAAATGGCAGCAAGCCTTGAAGCATTAAGAGCTTTATACCTTAATAAAGGTTATATCAATTTTGAAATTATCAACTCTAATTTGAATATCAGTGAAGATAAAAAAAATATTTTCATTGAAGTTTCAATGAATGAGGGTGAGCAATTTAAATTTGGTGAAACCAAATTTTTAGGTGATGCTTTATATAAAGACGAAGATCTTCGTGCACTAAAGATTTATAAAGATGATGCAACTTACTCACAAGAGTTGGTGAATGCAGTAAAACAGTTATTACAGCGTAAGTATGGTAATGCTGGTTATTACTATGCGGAAATTAATGTTGTGCCTCAAATTGACAATGAAACAAAAAAAGTTAATTTGAATTATTACATCAATCCGGGTCAGCAAGTTACGGTTAGACGTATTAATTTTACAGGTAATACCAAGACTGCTGATGAAGTTTTACGTCGTGAAATGCGCCAGATGGAAGGTGCATTAGCGAGTAATGAAAAAATTGATCTTTCAAAAGTCCGTTTGATGCGTACTGGATTTTTCAGCAAAGTTGATGTTAAGCCGGTACGTGTTCCAGGAGCGCCTGATCAAATCGATTTGAATATCGCTGTTGAAGAACAACACTCAGGATCAAGTACTTTAGCTGTTGGTTATTCGCAAAATGGTGGTATCACATTCCAAGCAGGCTTAAGTCAAACTAACTTCTTAGGTACAGGTAACCGTGTAGCGATTGATCTTTCTCGTTCTGAGACACAAGATTATTATAACCTAAGTGTTACTGATCCATACTTTACAATTGATGGTGTCAGCCGTGGTTACAATCTCTATTATCGTAAGACGAAATTAGACGAAGACTATAACGTTAACAATTATGTTACAGATAGCTTCGGTGGTGGTCTGAGCTTTGGTTACCCAATTGATGAGAATCAGAGCTTAAGTGCTGGTATTAATATTGATCAAACTGAAGTAACGACTGGTCCATTTGTTTCTACTTATGTACGTGATTATTTACTTGCCAATGGTGGTAGGGAAACAAGTACTGGTAAGTATTGTCCAGTCGACTTAGAGCCAATTAAAGATGATAACGGTAATGTAATTGGTTATGAACCTTGCTCTGAACCTGAAGTTGAGTACGGTAATGAGTTTAAAGGTGATTTCTTTACTTATAGTTTAAATTTAGGTTGGTCTTATAACACATTAAATAATCCACGCTTCCCAACGTCGGGTATGTCTCATCGTGTTAATGCAGAGATTGCATTGCCGGGTAGTGATGTTGAATATCAGAAGGTAACATACGATACTCAAGCCTTTATTCCTTTAGGAAAGGATTTTGTATGGCGTGGTTATGGTAAGGTAGGTTTCGGTAATGATTTACCATTCTATAAAAACTATTACGCTGGTGGTTATGGATCTGTTCGTGGTTACGATAATAGTACATTAGGTCCAAAATATCCGAGTATTACAGATGCTGCTCTAACTAGAGAAGATAGAAACCCTGAAGAGGTGGGGGGTAATGCATTAGTTCAATTTGGCACTGAATTAATCTTACCAGTTCCTTTCAAAGGCGACTGGGCGCGACAGGTCCGTCCTGTTATTTTTGCAGAAGGTGCTCAAGTGTTCGACACTCAATGTGACGTACCTACTGGAAATATTTATTTTGGCGCAACCAATCCGACGGCATTCGATGCTAGACAGTACTGTAAAGATAACTTTGGCTTCGATGCCGGAAATATGCGTTATAGTGTTGGTGTAGGCTTCACATGGATTACGATGATTGGTCCACTATCATTAAGCTATGCGTACCCACTGAATGATAAGCCTGGTGATGAAACTAAGTCTGTTCAATTTGAAATTGGTCGTACTTTCTAGTACGGCCTTTTGCCTTAAAAGGAATAATAATGAATATATTTAAAACAATGATATCAACGGCTTTACTCACATCTGTAGTTGGCTTTGCACATGCAGCAGGATATGGGGTAATCGATTTAGAAAAAGTGGTAGAAAATAGCACGTATTTAAAGCAGCAGAATGCTCAGCTTGAGCAGACAATTAAACCGCAAACGGTAAAGTTGGAACAGTTAGGTAAAGAAATTGAAGCGTTGGCTAAATCAGCTCAAGCCAATCAATCGAATGCCCAGCAACTATCCTCTCAATATCAAACGAAGATGAACGAATTTCAATCTTTACAACAGACTGTTCAATCACGTGTTCAAAGCACCATTCAAAATACAAACAAAGTTTTTGACTCAAGAATTAAACAAATTGCTGAACAATTGCGCAAAGAAAATAATCTTGATTTAGTTTTAAATAAAAATGCTGCCTTGGCATATGACCCAAAATACGATTTAACTGCTAAAATGATTCAAAAGGTTAATGCAATCAAATAGTCAATGAAATCAAATCAATTTCGTCTCGATCACTTGGCCAAACTTGTACAAGGCCAAGTTATTGGTGATGCAGATCTGTTGCTAGAGGGTCTTGCAAGTTTAACTCAAGCGAACTCAAACCAAATTTCTTTTGTAAATTCTGATAAGTATTTAGACGAAGCGATTTCATCTCAAGCAGGTGCCTTAATTGTCACTTCTGAGATGCAGGCTCAGCTTAATCAGCATAATAATTTTATTGTCGTACAAAATCCGTATCTTGCTTTCGCGATTTTAACTCATGTGTTCGAATCTAAAACTGTGCAACGTGGAATCGAGGCCACCGCAGTAATCGATCCGAGTGCTATGATTGGAGATAATGTATACATTGGTCATTACGTTGTAGTTGGCCCACATGCCGTGATTGGTTCAAATACAGTAATTCATTCGCAAACTAAAATTGATGAGTATGTTGAAATCGGTGAGGATTGTTTCATTGATTCGCATGTCACGATTACGGGTCGATCTAAAATTGCTAAACGTGTTCGTATCCATGCGAATACCGTAATTGGAGGAGAGGGTTTTGGCTTTGCTCCTTATCAAGGTAAGTGGAACCGAATTGCTCAACTCGGGTCTGTTCAAATTGGAAATGATGTCAGAATTGGTTCTAACTGTAGTATTGATCGTGGCGCTTTGGATGACACTATACTTCATGATGGTGTGATTATTGATAATCTTGTGCAAGTCGCACACAACGTTCAAATCGGTGAAAATACTGCGATTGCTGCAAAATGCGGTATCGCGGGCAGTACTGTGATTGGCAAAAACTGTATCCTTGCAGGTGCTTGTGGTATCTCAGGACATCTAAAAATTGTAGATAATGTGACGCTAACTGGAATGTCAATGGTCACAGGTAGCATTTTAGAAGCTGGTACATATTCTTCAGGAATGGGATTGCTCGAAAATTCTCGTTGGAAACGAACAGTTGTTCGTCTAAGACAATTAGCAGATGTGCCATTGACCAAATTAGTCAAACAAATAGATGATATGCAGGCTCAGTTAGAGTCAATCGAATCAACTTTAAAATTGCGTAAATAATATGACAGAGTCTACTTTATCTTTTTCAATTCCTGAATTGCCGATGAATATTCAAACAATTCGTGAATATTTGCCGCATCGTTATCCATTTCTATTGGTAGACCGTGTTACAGAAGTGACTGAGAATGGAATTGTCGGATTTAAAAATGTCTCCATAAATGAAGAGTTTATGCAAGGTCATTTTCCAGGTTATCCAATCATGCCGGGTGTCTTAATCGTTGAGGCGATGGCACAAATTTCTGGCGTTCTTGGCTTTATCATGAACAATGAAAAACCCAAACCTGGTTCACTTTTTCTTTTCGCTGGCGCTGAAAAAGTTCGTTTTAAAAAACAAGTCGTTCCTGGTGATCAACTCGTGTTAAAATCAGAGCTTGTAATGCAGAAACGTGGTATTTACAAGTATCTTTGTAGTGCGAGCGTTGATGGTGTAATTGCAGCGACAGCTGAAATTATTATCTCTCATCAGAAATTAGAGCAAGCATGAGTAACAGTGATTTAATCCACCCTACAGCAATTATTGATCCTACGGCAACGATTGCTTCTGATGTAAAAATTGGTCCTTATTCGATTATTGGTCCTCATGTGACGATTGATAGTGGGACAGTATTACATTCTCATGTGGTGGTTGGTGGATATACTCGCATCGGTAAATCAAACGAAATTTTCCAGTTTGCCAGTGTGGGTGAGGTGTGTCAGGATCTTAAGTATGCAGGTGAAGAAACTTGGCTTGAGATTGGAGACAACAACAAAATTCGTGAGCATTGCAGTCTGCATCGCGGTACAGTGCAGGATCAAAGTATTACTAAAATTGGTAGTAATAATCTGTTGATGGTGAATACGCATATTGCGCATGACTGTGTGGTGGGTAATAACAACATTTTTGCAAACAATGTTGGTGTCGCAGGTCATGTGCATGTTGGTGACTTCGTTGTTGTCGGTGGTAACTCAGGTATTCATCAATTCTGTAAGATCGACTCATACAGCATGATTGGTGGAGCATCATTGATTTTGAAGGATGTGCCTGCTTATGTGATGGTGTCTGGTAATCCGGCGCATGCATTTGGAATGAATGTAGAAGGTATGCGTCGTAAGGGTTGGTCCAAAGATGTAATCAATGGTTTGCGAGAATCATTTAAGTTGATTTATAAGAGTGGTCTGACGACACAACAAGCCATTGAGCAGATTACTGCTGAAATTTTACCAAATGTTTCTGAAGCACAGCTCCTTATAGATTCTCTGAATGAATCTAAGCGCGGTATTGTTCGTTAAGGGCTTTTGCTAGCATAAAAAAAGACATCTTATGATGTCTTTTTTATTTAACTTTTTTTGAAATATCCAGCTTCTTCTGAGTCAGGATATGTGCTTAATAATTTATTTTTGTAAATTTCAGCAGTTTGAACATTTTTATTTACATCTTTCGCGATGCTATACAGCTGATATAAAGATCGCGCTGCTTTCCCTGAATTTGGAAACTTCGAAGCGACAGTTTCATAGTGTTTTCTTGCTTCTTCATAATTGGGTGGTTCAATTGCTAAATTGAACTCAGCTAACCAAAAATAGGCATTACCTGTATACACACTATTTGGATTGTTACGTACAAAGTTTTGCATAGGTGCAATAGCTTTTTTTGCGCCACCTTGCTTGTATGCATCTAAGGCAACTGTATAAGCTGCTTTATCAAGTTCTTGTTGGTTGGTTTGATTCAAGTTCGTTGCATTTTGTGATGCTGTGGTATTTGAGTTAGTGCTAGTGCTTGGTGCAGTTGGCTCATTGGGAGCGGGTGGTGCAGCATTAGGATCTTCGGTATTGGACTCCTCCACAGGATCAATTTTTTGTTGAAGGAGTTCTAATCTTTGATCTAGATCTGTATAGCGATTTTTTAATTCGTTGGTCAGTTGATTAATTTGATGTTCTTGTTCTTCTAATTTGCCTTGAAGTGCACGAATTTGATTTTCTAAGCGTTGATTTTGTTGGATAAGTTGCCAACTGGTGTTGGTAGGAGCGGTAGCGGTGTTATTCACTGCGACTGCTGTTTGGTTCAAACTTGAATTTTGGCTTAATCCTTTTGATTCGATAGGAATATTGGCAAAAACTGATGTTGAGCTCATCAATGCTAGTGCAAGAAAAGTACGCTTATTGAGCATGTTCATTATTCCATTTGTATCCATACTCAAATTTGAACTTTGAGTATTTTCAATTCTTAATAATCAGATCATTAAAAACGTCATAGCATTTAAAATCAATATAAATTTACAATGAAACTGTATAAATGAAGAAATTTAAGTTGAAGTTATTTAGATGAAAAATATCAAGTTTGTTGTTAATAGATTAGTAAATATTCACTTGAACTTTTTTAGTGCCTTTAAAGCCCATTATGGTCTTGCAAGATCGTTAAAAATCTCTATACTCTGTTCTTGCAATGGTAGCCCTGCTGGTGGCTTCGCAATTGTACTCTGAGAACCCCGCCAGGACCGGAAGGTAGCAACGGTATCAGAACTATGATGTGCCGGAGTTTTGCTAGTAGGGTTGCCACCATTATAATAATTTTATTTCTTATTCTTCATTCTCTTTTCTTTTTATAGCTTTCATAATCGCATCCAGTTCAAAGCCTCTATATTGTAAAAAGCGAATTTGTTTTGCTTTTAATTTTGCGTCCTGAGCAACTTCATAGCCATATTTTTTGACCTTCAATAAGTATGCTTGTTCATACCAATCTATTTCTTCCATTTCTGGTTCAGCCAACGCTTTATCAACGTGTTTGCTTTTAAGCGCTAGCTTTATTCGATTTGGGCCTTTTCCTTTACGTAATTGGCTGCGTACCGTCATTTCTGCAACGCGAGCATCACTTTGATAATTTTCTCGCGCTAGCTCATCAACTAAGCTCAAAACCTCTTCTTTATTTTGTGCATACAAAGCAAGTTTATCGATTAAGTCTTTTTTTGAGTATTCTTTGCGAGTTAAGACTGCAAATGCATACGATCTCAAACGAGTCCCTGTTAAGCTTTTATTCTGTGCTAGAACTGAAGAATGAGTATCATCTAAATCACATTCATCTGGTGCTTGATCGGTTAGGTGTTGACTAGCCGAGTGTTGATCATTGATGAGATGTTGAGGTTCATCTTCATTCATTATTGATTTTAATTGCTCATAATGAATGAACTTGGGAAACTTCTCTGACATTTTAAATCCATGCACTTAAACAAAAGCGCCCAGAATTTGGGCGCTTCGATTTCAAATTTTTGAAAACTTATACTTCAAATAAATCTGCTTCTTCGTCATTTTCTTCAGTTGGAGCTGGTGTCGCTGTGGTTAACAACTGTTCACGAATCATGCGATCAAGATCTTGCGCAAGTTGAGGATTTTCCTCAAGGTGACGAATCACGTTGTTCTTACCTTGTCCAATCTTGTTGCCTTGGTATGAATACCAAGCACCAGCTTTTTGAACAAGTTCTTGTTGTACAGCGAGATCGACCAATTCAGCAAGCTGATTTGTACCTTTACCGTACATGATTTGGAATAATGCTTCACGGAAAGGAGGTGCCATTTTGTTCTTCACCACTTTAACGCGTGTTTCAGAACCAACTATTTCATCGCCTTCTTTCACTTGACCAATGCGGCGAATATCTAAGCGTACAGAAGCATAGAATTTGAGCGCATTACCACCAGTAGTGGTTTCTGGACTTCCAAACATGACACCAATTTTCATACGAATTTGGTTAATGAAGATCACCATGCAGTTGGAGCGCTTTGCATTACCTGTAATTTTACGCAATGCTTGGCTCATCAAGCGTGCTTGTAGACCCATATGAGAGTCACCCATTTCACCTTCTATTTCGGCTTTAGGAGTTAAGGCTGCAACAGAATCGACAACAATTAAGTCGATAGCGCCAGATCGTACCAGCATATCTGCAATTTCAAGTGCTTGTTCACCGTGATCAGGTTGTGACACCAATAAGTTATCGATATCTACACCAAGTTTGCGAGCATATTGAGGATCTAAAGCATGCTCAGCATCGATAAATGCACAAGTACCACCAGCTTTTTGACATTGCGCAATCGCTTGAAGTGTCATGGTGGTTTTACCTGATGATTCTGGACCATAAATTTCAATAATACGGCCTTTAGGTAAACCACCAATACCTAGTGCGATATCCAATGTAAGAGAGCCTGTAGATACAGCTTCTACAGCTTGAACAGTATTGTCACCAAGGCGCATTACCGTATTTTTACCAAATTGTTTTTCAATTTGGCTTAAAGCAGCACTCAGTGCTTTGCTTTTATTATCATCCATCTCATAACCTCAAAACGATGTAAATCACTGATAACTTAAGTGGATGTCTTTAATTAAGTCTAATGTCCACGGCATTTATAGTGACAGAAAAAATCGAACTGTTCTATAATTTTAAACTTCAAAACGACAGTATTTGTCGCTTTAACTTATTCATCATCGTATGACCAAACTTCGTCATATTGCTGACCATTTTGTTGACGGAATCTTGTAATATCACGTCGATCTTTTTTGCTTGGTCGATGATCTGGTCGTGCAAGATTATGCAATTTTCTTTGTGCAGAAAGCAACTCACGACGCGCGATACTGACTTCAGTTTCTTCATAGAGTAATTGTGCAGTAGGTGCCCCGCCTCGTACAGATGATAATGCTTTCACTATGACGGTTTTCTTTTCAAATCCCTGCTGAATCGTTAACTCCATTCCTACACGTACTTCTCTGGAAACTTTAACACGATCATTGTTGTGATGAACTTTACCACCTTCGATTGCTGCTTTGGCAATTGAGCGGGTTTTAAAAAAGCGTGCTGCCCAAAGCCACTTATCAATTCGCATTGAATCAGTGATTTTAGTTTCATGCTGTTTTGACATTCATTTCTTTCTCATGGTTAATTTGGTCTAAATAGGGGATTAATGATCTTAGATCATTAATTGCAGGATACTGAAGTTTAGACCTTTCGCGCTCAGGTTGAGCGCTAGATGGTTGGGTAATTGTGATTAGATGCTCAATACCAAAAGATTTAGCACCTTCGAGTACAACCGCAGTATCATCAACGAGAACGCAGTGACGAGGTTCAAATGGGTGCATTTGCTGTAATTGATCCCAAAATTCAAAACGCTCTTTAGCAAAACCGATTGTTTCACTACTGATCATCACTTCAAAATAAGAGGTGAGGTCAACTTGATTCATTTTCAATGCCAAACCTCTTTCATCAGCATTGGTGACTAACCATATTCGGTATCCAGCTTGCTTAAGGCTTGATAATAACGCAATGCATCCCTGTCTCGGCTTGATGAATTCTTTGTGATCGTGTTGAAGCTGAAAAGTATCAACGCCGACTTTGGCTGTCCAAAAGCGCGTAGAATACCAATCGAGCGTGTGCTTATGATCTTGATAAAATTTAAATAGAATTTGATTGCTCTGCTCTAAACTGATTTGATGAGTTTTGGCATGTCGCTCAGGGAGTTTGTGATTCCAAATTAAATCGTCAAAAGCAAGATCGAGTAGGGTTCCATCCATGTCAAACATGATGATGGGTTTATTCATTCATCTTTCCTCAGGTATTGTTGCAATTTAGCACAAATAAAAACAACAAAATGGGCGTTATTTAAATATCGACTTACACCATCATTTGATGCAAAAGGTTGAACTCGCATCAGCATTTTAAAATTGAACTTCAAGAATGGGTGTGCGTGGTGACTTCTATATTTCATTCCATTCGCATTATATCGAATTAGATGTGTGAGGTCACAAATTTAGATATTGAGAATGAATACAAAAATAGTATAGAAGTCGCTATGAAAGCATCATATTTTTTGAAAATGGTGCATAGGAGTTTGAAGTATGACAAAACATGATAATAGTTCGAAACCACACAAAGAATCTAATGAGGATAAAGGGAATCAGGACTCTTTTAAAAATAAAGAGCCTGTAAAAAAACCGAATGAACAGCCTGAAAGTCCAGTCAAAGAGCAAAAATAAAAAACAAGCCTTCTTTAAGAAGGCTTGTTTTTTTATGTTGATACTGACTCTAAGGCGCTCTCTGATTTTTGGAACTATTGCGGGTGTTATTTAAGATGTATTGAGGGTTGTTGGCAATCACGCTTCGGATTTTGTTTTAAAAGTGTTAGAGTTCTTATGATTGAAATGGGTTATGTGTTTCAAAGTGGTTATATTTTATAGGTTTGCTACTATTAATATAAATCCAACAATGCAAATTAAATCACGCTGCATTTTAGGCTGAGGTTCTTAATATGATCGTCGTGCTTAGAGTGTGTAGCGCCAGAAAAAATAGGTTTTATCCATGTTTATCACAACGCATGCTCCCCAAGATCAACAAATGTTAAATTTGGTTCCGATTTTGGCTGTTGCAAGCCAAATATTATTAGAAGAATATCAAAACTATTGTGCTGGACGTGATTTTAAAATCAACGAAAAAGATGACCATTCTCCTGTAACTCAAGCAGATTTAAAGGTAAATCAATATCTGCTCAGAGAGCTTGCAAAACTTACACCTGATATTCCAATCATTTCTGAAGAAAGTGATTATTCGGAGCGACATGAATGGCCTCAATGTTGGATGCTAGACCCTTTGGATGGTACGAAGGAGTTTATTCATGAGCGTGATGAATTTACGATTAATCTGAGTCTTATTCAGAACCATCAAACTGTATTTTCAGTCATAGTCGTGCCGACAGAGCAAGTTATGTATATGGGCTATTTGACGGATCTTCCTTATAAATATTCATTTATGAACAATATTTGGGAAAAATATTGCAAATTTAAAGCCTCACCAGTCGATGCCATCCAAATTGGACTCAGTCATAGTAGTAAAAATCCTAAGTATCAACACTATATTGATTATATTGAAAGAGAAATACCGGTTATACGTCGTGAAGCTGGAAGTGCTTATAAATTTTGTATGATGCTTGAAGGTGAGATAGATATTTACCCAAGATTTCATCCAACCTCTGAGTGGGACACTAGTGCTGGACAAGGCTTGCTAGAGAGTATAGGGGGTGGTTTATTGACCTTAGATTCTGTGCCATTTACCTATAATCAGCGTGATACTGTTTTGAATAATGGTTTTATCGCATATCGTGATCCTGAAATGAGGCAATTGGCTTTAGATGCGTTGTCAAATGTACTTTAGGGGAGTGGAACTATAATTTCATCGTGTTATAGTCAAATTAATTTCATTTATTAGAATTATTATGTCGCTGAAGTTGCTTCCTCCAAGTATGCTCAGAGCAGTTGACTTACTGCCCGATGTTGCTGTGCCTGTTACACTATTTACTCGCCACTCAATACGTGAAATGGTGGTGGGTCAAGGACTCGCTGGATATGATTTGCAATTAACTGATCAAGGTAAGGATCTGGCGCAGGCTTGGGGGGCTTATCTTATAGATCAAACAGATCGTATGATAGAACACTGTATTTCTAGTCCAATTCAACGTTGTATTGATACTGCTGCACTGATGATTCAAGGTGCTGATCAAATCAATCCTAAGTCAAATACCCATCATATTAAGATTGTTGAGCAGGGGCTTTTGGTCGAGCCTGGTAGCTTCGTTTTAGATATCGATCAAGCTGCGCCATATTTTAAGCAACAAGGTGCTTTGGGCTTTATTAATAGCTTTGTAAACAATACCTTACCTGGGATGAAGCAGCCAATTACAGGTGTGGTTGATGTTTTACATTTGCTTTATCAAACTCACCCTCAACAGAATCATGGATTAAGTTTGGCGGTTAGCCATGACACTATTCTGGCTGGTATTCTGGCTGTGATTTCAGGTAAAACACAGATTCGTCAGCATGATTGGCCAGAAATGATGGAAGGTTTGTTTGTTTGGTTTGAAGGTGAAGCATTCATAGATGCAAAATTGAAATGGATATGGCGTGGTGAATGTAATGAATTATCTATTCGTGAATTTGTAGAGCAAGAAAGATAGTAATTTTAATATTATTTAAGTATTGTTGATAAATTAAAGATATAAAAAAAGCCCTTAAAGGGCTTTTTTTAACGCAACTTAGTTAGAAGCTAAAGCTTTAACTTGTGCATTTAAACGGCTCTTATGACGAGCAGCTTTGTTCTTGTGGATGATACCTTTGTCAGCCATACGGTCGATTACAGGTACTGCAGTTTTGTAAGCTTCAGAAGCTGCTGCATAGTCACCTGCAGCGATCGCTGCTACTGTGCGTTTAAGGTAAGTACGAACCATAGAACGTAAGCTTGCGTTGTGTTTACGTGCTTTAACGTTTTGACGAGCACGTTTTTTTGCTTGAGCAGAGTTTGCCACTCGTGCACTCCTTGAAATTGATTGGTCTGGGCGGGCTGAAATTTCAACTAAATACAAACATTAGAAGAATTTACACCAGCCCGTAAACAAGTGCCATATTGTGATTAAATGATGCGGCAAAGTCAAGTCTTGACATGCTTTGACAACATTTTTGATGCAGATAAAATGCGGTTAGCACGTTAGATTATATGAATATTGGAAGGAATGGCGAAAAAATGATTAAAAATATTAAAAGTGCAATAGTTATAGGGGCAACTGGTTTAGTTGGTCGATCTTTGGTAAATCATTTGAATCAATTGGTAGATTGCGAAAGAATTGTCGTAGTTGTTCGTAAGCATGATGAACAATTTGAAAAGTTCACTAAAGTTGATCAGTTGGTCATTGATGACTTTTTAATGTTAAATGATGAGGACGCTTCTGGATTCTCACATGCGTTTAGTTGCCTAGGAAGTACAATTAAAAAAGCAGGCTCTAAAGAAAATTTTTACAATATCGATTTTGAGATAAATGCTCATTTTGCTGATTTGCTCGTGAATACCGATACTTTTTTTGCAATTGTAAGTGCGGAAGGTGCGAATGAAAGATCTCCATTCTTCTATAATCAAGTGAAGGGGAAGTTAGAAAATTATCTAAAATCATTATCACTCTATCAATTGGCGATCATTCGACCTTCACTCTTAATTGGTGAAAGAGCTGAAACAAGGACACTCGAAGATATTTCTCAGAGTATTTTCAAGCGAGTATCGCAATTTCTGCCAAATACATTCAAATATAAGCCAGTGACAGCAGAGCAAGTCGCTAATACTATGGTCGTGAGCGCAAGAACTCAAAATGAAAAAATTAAGATTTATGATAATTTAGAGATTCAAAAACATAACTGAGGGTATAAAAAGTGACAACGCCAACATTTGTGACGTGTGATTTACTGGATGACCATCCTGATTTAGATATTCAAGTATTGTATCCATCTATTGATGGAAAATTCTTCAAAAGTTACGGCGGTGTAAAAAGCTTTGGGGGTGAAGCTGTCACTGTTAAATGTTTTGAGGACAATTCACGAGTAAAAGAGTTACTCGCTACAGATGGGCAAGGCAAAGTTTTAGTTGTAGATGGTGGTTCTTCCATGCGTTGTGCATTGATGGGAGATATGATTGCTGAGTCTGCCGTTAAATATGGATGGAGTGGTGTCATTATTAATGGTTGTGTTAGAGATGTTGATGCCATTGCGAGTTTAAATCTAGGCGTGCACGCACTTGCGGCTATACCTCAAAAAAGTAATCGCAAAGGGGTGGGCGAAACCAATATCACGATTCAAATTGGAAATATCACAATCCAACCAGGTGATTATATCTATGCAGACAATAATGGAATTATTGTGTCCAAGACAAAATTAGTCGATTAATTTAAATAAAACAAAAACGAGGTAATCAGTATGGTGATTCATCAATTAAAAGTGGCTCAGGCGCTAGCTTCAGCTGTTGCAGAAGGTGGACGTGGGACTTCAGGTACACCGTTTCCTAAACAGCCAGAAAAAGCATTAAAGCTTTACGAATTTGAAGGATCACCATTCTGTCGTCGTGTAAGAGAGGTGTTGACTTTACTTAATCTTGACTACGAAGTGTATCCTTGTCCGAAAGGTGGAAGGATCTATCGAGATCAAGTAAAAACACTTGGTGGTAAGATTCAATTTCCTTTTTTAATTGATGAAAATACTGGGGCTAAACTTTACGAGTCTCAGGATATTATTCACTATCTTTTTAAGCATTATGGTGAGACAGGTCAAACACCGAAGCAATTCTCACACTACCCCAAATTGCCTGTAGTTGCTCTAGCTGGAACACTGATTAATGGTGCTCGTGGGATTTTTATAAATAAAGCGATTAAGCAGAGACCACAACCCGAGCATTTAATTGAGCTGTGGGGGTTTGAAGCGAGTCCATACACCAGAATCGTGCGCGCTGAACTCACAGAACTTGAATTACCATTTAAGTTTCATAATGTTGCTAAAGAACGTTGGCAGGATCAAGGACCAGCGATTTTACGATTGAAGCCTGGGAAATATATTCCTTTGGCTGGCGGTAAACGCGAGCAGGTTGTAAAGATAATGAATCGCAAGGGGAAGGATATACAAGTCCCGTATTTAGTTGATCCTAATACAGGCGTAAAATTGTTCGAATCGAAGAAGATTGTAGAATATTTAAGAAAAAATTACGGTTAATTTTAGTTTGAGTGCTTTTTGGTCATGAATATAGGTGTATTCGTGACCAGATGCTAAGATAGACCATCATTTTGAGTTTTCAGCTTTTCTTCCCAAACTATGTTTAAAAAAATTTCTGATTTGTTTCAAAAAAAACCATCGGCTGAGCAAGTTTATTTACAGACTCATCAAATTCGTTATGATCCTGAATTAGGATATATTATCGATGACGTTGTTTTGAATGAACTAAATGAAAGATTGTCATATTTTTCGAACCGAAAGGTTACTCGTTTTGATGATTTGGAAAATTTATTTTATCGGGGAATGTTGATCAAAGAGAAAATAGATCTTGAGTTGAATACAGGTCGTTTTACTACGAGATTAGGTAATAATCAACAGAATCTAGAACAGTTAAAAAAATTCGTGATATTGCTCAATGATTATTATCGTGAATTCAAACGTGAGCGCTAATGTTTGCGACTGAATGTTTGTGATATCTAAAAATAACTCATTCTCGATTTTGAACATGATAAAATAGTGCAATGTCCTACCAGACTTTTAAAGCGATCTTCATGTTCCAAAAAGAAATTTCTCAACTTAATCTATCACAAATAAAATCTGGCGAAAAAAGATGGTTAGGGGCGCTTAAAGGCTCTGCCATCGCTTTGCTTTTAAAAGAAATAAGTCAAAACTCTGATCGACTCTTTGTTCTGGTAGCTAGAAATAATCAACATTTAGCTCAACTTGAGAGTGAACTTGAATTTTATGGTGTGAAGCCCACGATCTTTCCAGATTGGGAGATCTTACCTTACGATCGGTTGTCTCCGCATCAAGATATTGTCTCAGAAAGATTATCAGTGCTCTCTAATATGCCAGCAAAAGGGATACTACTCATTTCAAGCACAACTTTGGCACAACGTGTTGCGCCGACGTCTTGGGTGTTAGGTGAGCATTTTGATATTAGCGTTGGGCAAAAATTTGATTTAGAAAAGCAGAAACAACGCCTGATTCAGGCTGGTTATCATTTGGTCGATACTGTATATGATCATGGAGAATTTGCTGTTCGGGGAAGTTTAGTTGATATTTTTGCTTCGGGGCAAGATGCTCCAATTCGAATAGATTTGTTTGATGATGAAATTGATTCTTTAAAATTTTTTGATCCAGAAACTCAAAGGACCACGACGAAACTTGAACATTTTAAGGTTTTACCAGCTAAAGAGTTTCCTTTAAAAGAAGGTAGAGCTCAATTTCGAGACCGTTATGCTGAAGAGTTTCCAACGGCGAACCCGAAAAAAAATCCAATTTATCAGGATGTAATGGAGGGTATATCTTCACCGGGATTGGACTATTACTTTCCGCTGTTCTTTTCAAAAAAAGAAATGCTAGAACAAAGTAGTATTACATCATACTTACCAAATCATTCCATTGTCATTACAGATCGCAATATTGAAAGTGAATTAACTCAATTTTGGAAAGATATTTATCAGCGTTATGAAGACCGACGTCATAATGTTGATCAACCTTTATTAGCTCCAGAACAAATCTTCTTTCAACAAAATCAAATTTTTGAACAACTCAATCAGTTTCCTCGTATTATCGCATCTGACGAAGTTTTTGAACCTAAAGCGGGTGTAATTAATACCTCTGCTGAACAGCCACCTCGTTTAGCGGTAGAGCCTAAACATCAACAGCCATTTCATGCTGTAAAATCATTTATTGATGCTGCGCAACACCCTGTCTTACTCGTCGCTGAAAGTGCGGGACGTCGTGAATCGTTAAAGGACTCCTTGCGAGCAAGTATGGGTGAAATTCCTGTTGTAGAGCATTATCAGGAGTTTATTAATCAACAATATTCAGTAGCAGTAACGCATGCACCACTTGAGCGTGGCTTGGAGATTAAAGGACAAATATCTGTCATTTCAGAAAATCAACTCTATGAGCATCGTGTTGTACAACGCCGTAGAAAACGCCAGCATGAAGTTTCTGAAGAGTTCTTAGTTAAAAGTTTAACTGAATTAAGTATAGGTGCTCCTGTAGTTCATATTGATCACGGTGTAGGTCGCTATGCGGGATTAGTGACTTTATGTATTGATGATCAAGACCACGAATTTTTGCAACTTAATTATGCTGATGATGCCAAAGTCTATGTTCCTGTCACCAATTTGCATCTGATTAGTCGATACAGTGGAGGTGATCCTGATTTAGCACCACTGCATAAACTTGGTACTGATGCTTGGAATAAAGCTAAGCGCAAAGCACTAGAACAGATACATGATGTTGCAGCCGAACTTCTTCATATTCAAGCAAGACGCCACTCAAAACCAGGTATTCAATTTGAATTAGATCACACTACTTATATGCAGTTTGTCAGTGGTTTTGCTTATGAAGAAACGCTTGATCAAGCGAATGCTATCGAAGCGACTTTATACGACATGCAACAAGCTAAACCAATGGATCGTTTAGTCTGTGGTGATGTTGGATTTGGTAAGACAGAAGTAGCGATGAGAGCTGCTTTTGTTGCTGTACAGAACAATAAGCAAGTTGCTGTTTTAGTTCCAACAACTTTACTTGCGCAACAGCATTATGAATCTTTCAAAGATCGATTTGCTGATTGGCCTATCCGTATTGAAGTGTTATCTCGATTTGGCTCAAATAAAACACACTTAAAAACGATCGAAGATTTGGCAGAGGGTAAAGTTGATATCGTCATTGGAACGCATAAAATTTTGCAGGAAAATGTCCAGTTTAAACAACTTGGATTGATGATTGTTGATGAAGAACATCGCTTTGGTGTGCGAGATAAAGAACGTATTAAAGCGATGCGTGCCGATGTAGATATGCTGACGCTAACCGCTACGCCAATCCCGCGTACCTTAAATATGGCGTTTTCAGGTATGCGTGACCTCTCAATTATTGCTACACCACCTGCACGCCGTCTCGCTGTTAAGACCTTTGTCAATGAGCAGACCGATGCCACGATGAAAGAGGCGATCTTGCGTGAACTATTACGTGGTGGTCAGGTTTATATTTTGCATAATGAAGTGGATACCATTGAACGAGCGGCTGAAAATATTCGGTTGTTAGTTCCTGAAGCTCGGGTTGCAGTTGCGCATGGTCAAATGCGTGAGCGTGAGTTAGAACAGGTCATGCAGCAGTTTTATCATAAAGAATATAATGTATTGGTGTGTTCGACCATTATTGAAACGGGAATTGATGTACCAAATGCCAATACAATTATCATCGAGCGAGCAGACAAGCTAGGTTTGGCACAACTTCATCAACTGCGTGGTCGTGTGGGGCGCTCTCATCATCAAGCCTATGCGTATCTGATGGTTCCGTCTATTAAAGGCTTAAAAGGTGATGCTGAAAAACGACTTGATGCCATTCAGCGTGCTTCTACTTTAGGCGCTGGTTTTGTATTGGCAACAGAGGATTTAGAAATACGTGGAGCAGGCGAGCTTTTAGGTGAGCAACAAAGTGGTTCAATGCATGCAATTGGATATAGTCTATATATGGAAATGCTTGAGAAAGCGACTAAAGCTATCCAAAATGGTAAGACTCCTAACTTTGATGCCCCTTTGTCAATCACGGCTGAAATTAGTTTACATATGCCTGCATTAATTCCAGATGAATATTTAGGTGATGTGCATCAGCGTTTATTGTTCTATAAGCGAATTAGTAATACGGATACACAAGAAAAACTCGATCATATCCGTATGGAGCTTATCGATCGTTTTGGTGTGCTACCTCAACAAGTGAAATATCTTTTTACTGTTCATCAGGTGCGTATAAAAGCAGAAAAATTAGGTATTACCAAGATTGACTTGAGTAAGCAGGGTGGCCAAATTGAATTTTCACCTGATACTCCTGTTCAAGCGATGAGTATTATCCAAATGATGCAAAAACATCCGACATTTTTTAGAATGGACGGTGGTCAACGTCTGAAAGTGATGGTTATGCTTGAGGAAAATGACAAAAGAATTCAGTTTATTAATGATCTTTTAGATGAATTGATGAGAGGGCTCAACTGATCTAAGTTGGGCTTGAATCTAGACTTGTTCATTGCTCAAAATGCACTGGCTGACAGTCAACTTATAGGTAGATTTTTTAGCGATGAGTTGCAATGAATGAGTGAGATTCAAATCAATGAAATACATATTTTTTTGTATCGAAACACATGACTAATAATACTCAGTCTAAAACTGTTGTGTTAGTATTAGCTATCCATTTAATTTTTGCGTCATTTATAAATATATGTTTAGTTTGCATCCACAACTTGCTCAAGATACTTTTTTTGTTGGCGACTTTCCACTTTCAACTTGTCGTTTAATGAATGACATGCAATTTCCATGGTTGATTTTGGTGCCGCGTGTTCCTGGTGTAACTGAATTATATGAATTAAGCCAAGCAGACCAAGAACAATTTTTAAGAGAATCTAGCTGGTTATCTAGTCAATTATCTCGAGTTTTCCGTGCGGATAAAATGAACGTTGCAGCACTAGGAAATATGGTTCCTCAACTTCATTTTCATCATGTAGTTCGTTATCAGAATGATTCTGCATGGCCTAAGCCTGTTTGGGGTGCTTCACCTGCAGTTCCTTACAGTAATGATGTTTTAGCGCATATGCGTCAAACGCTCATGCTCGCGCTACGTGGTCAAGGTGACATGCCTTTCGATTGGCGTATGGAGTAAATACGTCAATTTCAGGGAAGAATAAAAATAATGTGAATTGAGGTAATAGCAATTGCCATTTGAACGAATGCTGGATAAAGAGCCACAGCAATTTGAAGTACTCCTCAGGATGATGGGGTATGTGATGATCGCGATTCTTGTTGTGATCTATTATTTCACTTCACAAAACCAAAATTATCAGATTTTATACCCTCTATTTATTTTCTTGCTGATTCTATTAGCGCCCCGAATTTCACACAGTATCCAATATCGTTATGGTAGTAAAACCAGACGTTTTGCGTTCTTTATTATTGATGTTGTTGTTGTAGCTACCGCCTTAGCAGCAGTGCATTTAAGTTTGTTGCCAACATTTGTTTTCCTGTTTGGATTAGTGTATACCGCCGTTAATAATAAAATTTCGATGATGGTGAGTTCGATTGCAATTTTAGTTGCGATCATTGTTTTTTATATTTGTACAATTTTTATTTTTGGTTTTGAAGATTATTTCCAGCAAACTTCAATCGAATTGTCCGTAGTCTCGTGTATATGTGCGATTCTTTTTGTGAATTTTGCTAATTATTATCAGAATCGACGTGTAAAAAAATTAGATGTTCAACGTCAAACTTATTTTAAAGAAATGAATCGATATATTGAGTTATCGAATCAGTTAAGCCGCTATGCACCAATTCAATTGTGGCAATCAATCATGCGTGGTGAAACTGAAGCTAAACTTGAATATAAACGAAAAAAAATTACGATTTTTTTCTCTGATATTCAGGGATTTACTGAGCTTTCAGAGACTCTTATTCCAGATGACTTAGCTTTTGTTTTGAATGACTATCTGAGCCATATGACTGAAATTGCCAAGCAATATGGTGGAACAATTGACAAGTTTATGGGAGACGCGATTCTCATTTTCTTTGGAGATCCAGATTCGCAAGGGGTTGAACAAGATGCCAAAAATTGCATCGATATGGCGATGGCAATGCGTCAACAAATGAAATTTTTGCGTGAACGCTGGGTGAAAATGGGATACTCAGCACTGCATATACGTATGGGCATTAGTACTGGTTATTGTCACGTTGGTAACTATGGCGCAGTTCATCGAATGGCATATACCATTGTTGGGCGGGATGCGAATTTAGCTGCAAGACTTCAAAATGCTGCAGAAATTGATGAAATTTTAATCTCGGATGAGACTTATAAGTTAGTTAAAAACTATTATCTTTGTGCGCCTCAGGAACCTGTAGAACTGAAAGGGATTCATGGTTCGATTAAGAGTTGGCAGGTAATGGAAAAATATAGCACCAAGCAAACCCATCAACATTGGTTTGATTATGAGTACAAAGGGTTTCAGCTGGTGCTGAATATGGAAGAAGTACAAAATTACGAATATGCTGAATTAATCGCAGTTTTAGAAAAAATGATTGAACGTATTAAACTTCAGCAGGATTTAACCAACTCTTCTGGTATTGTGAAATTAAAACTATCTGATGAAGTAAAATATCTAAATTAGGATTTTATATCTACACAAATAAAAAGGTCACTTAAGTGACCTTTTTTTATAGTTTTACAAATGATTAATGATTTTCAGAAGCATGGTTAATCGTGTACTTCGGAATTTCAACTTCTAAATCATCATTTTCAATTTTTACTTGGCAAGAAAGACGTGAATCTGGCTCTAGACCCCAAGCACGATCGAGTAAATCTGCTTCTACATCATTCATTTCTTCAAGACCATCAAAACCTTTACGAACAATGACATGGCAGGTCGTACAAGCTGCAGACATATCACAAGCATGTTCAATTTTGATACCATTTTTTAGTAGGCTTTCGCAAAGATTGGCATTTTGCTCAACTTCAAACTCAGCACCTTCAGGGCAAATTTGCGCATGTGGAAGAACTTTAATACGTGGCATAAATTTTTACCTATGTTTAGTTTGAGTTTGACCAATCGTCAAGCTTAGTGCCTTTGAGAGCATGATCAATATGTTGATTCATTCGTTTTGCAGCAAATGCATCACTATGAACTTTTAACGCAGCAACAGCAGCTTCAATTGCTTCAATATCAGAAGTTTCAAGTTGTTGAGCCAAATGAGTTTGTGCAGAAATTAAATCCTGAGCTTCCTGTTCAGTCAAGAGTTTAATATCAGCTTTAAGCGCTTGAGAAAGAGCTTCAAGTTCTCGTTGAGCTTCAACTTTAGTTTCATGTAAATGACGAAGGGCTTTATCTTCTGCTGCAAATTTAAAACCATCAACCAGTAGGCGCTCCATATCAGTATCAGATAAACCGTATGATGGTTTAATATCAATCTGAGCTGAGACGTTAGATGTTGTTTCACGAGCAGATACCGATAAGAGACCGTCAGCATCGACTTGATAAGTCACTTCAATGCGTGCTTGACCAGCAGTCATCGGTGGAATGCCGCGTAAAACAAAACGTCCGAGACTACGGCAATGTTCTACTAAATCGCGCTCACCTTGGACAACATGGATTAACATCGCAGTTTGACCATCTTGATACGTGGTGAACTCTTGACGACGAGCGACAGGAATTGCAGTATTGCGTGAAATTAATCGCTCTACTAGTCCACCCATGGTTTCAATACCAAGTGATAATGGTGTTACATCAAGTAGTAGAGAACCATCTGTACTATTACCAATTAATTGGTTGGCAGTAATTGCAGCACCGATTGCAACGACTTCATCTGGATTAATGGTACACAGGGGTTCTTGACTAAATACTTCTGCTACAGCTTTTTGTACCGCATAAGAGCGAGTAGAGCCACCTACTAAAACGACATTTTTTATATCGTCTAATTTCAATTTAGCGTCACGTAATACTCGTTTGCACACTGAAATCGTTTTATCTAGAGCAACTTTAATGATGCTTTCAAACGTTGAACGATCCAAAGTTAATTCGTTTTCTAAAAGCTGAAGATTAACTTGATCTTGGTCCGATAAAGCTTCTTTCGCTTTACGTGCTGCAACAAGGAAGTGTGCATACTCGTTATCATCTAAGGTCTCGATATTGAGTGATTTTTTAGCCCACTTGACGATAAGACGATCTAAATCATCGCCTCCAAGTGCAGTGTGTCCACCTGTAGCGAGTACCTCAAATACACCCTGTGAGAAACGTAGGATGGAGACGTCGAAAGTACCACCACCTAAGTCGTAAATCACATAATTTTGATCTGTACTTAAATTTGTTGCTTGATCTAAACCATACGCTACAGCTGCTGCTGTAGGTTCGTTTAATAATCTCAGTACGTTTAAACCAGCGAGCTGTGCAGCGTCTCGTGTTGCTTGACGTTGTGCCTCATCAAAATAGGCAGGTACTGTAATGACAGCACCATTTATGGGATTTTTTAAACTTGCTTCAGCACGATCTTTTAGATTTTTTAGAATTTCAGCAGAAATTTCGACAGGTGTTTTACGACCTTGCGCTGTTTCAAAAGCAGGCATCTGATTGTCTTCACCCACCAATTGATATGGGTGTTGAAATTTAATATCAGCTTTTGAGCGTCCCATAAAACGTTTTACAGAGACAATAGTATTCTGTGGGTCACGAGTTATAAACGGTTTTGCGTCATTGCCGAGCACAGTAGAGTTTTCAGCATAATGTACGATAGAAGGAAGTAACACTTGACCTTGTTCATCGTTTAGAACTTTAGGTTTGCCAGAAAGCACAGTTGCTACAAGAGAGTGGGTCGTACCTAAATCAATACCAATAGCAATGCGATGTTCATGTGGCGCACTTGATTGTCCAGGTTCAGCAATTTGCAAGAGTGCCATGTGTTAAATCCCTTGAAAATAAAACAAAAAAATAAAATTAGAATTCGTCATCTAAGTCAAAATCTTCATCATCGAGAATACGATCTTCAGCTTGATGTATATCATTCATCACTTTTTGGAAGAAACGTAATTTTCGAACAGTATCGCGAGACTCAGCCCAATCTTCAGCTTCATAGTCTATTTTGAATTCGCGAACTAAACCATCAATCCATTGTTGCACTTCAGTTTTTAAAGATGAAAGTTGTTCAGAACTTTGAGCTTCATCTAACTGTTCACGAATTTCTAATGCAGATTGTAAAAATTCGAAATCATTGATGGATTGATCTAAATGATAGTCTTGTTTTTTGAGTGTAAGTAAATATCCAGCACGGCTGTCAACTTGAGATAAAACTTTATAAGCTTGATTGATTTCGCTAGATTTGATCAAGGCTTGGTCTTTATTTTCAGCTTTATCTGGATGATATTGTTGCTGCAATTTTAGAAAGTTAGCTTTCAAAGTTGCTAAATCAATATCGAGTGCTACAGGGAGATTAAACAACTCAAAATGATTCATGGATTGGAAATTCCAAAATAGTGAAAAATAAAAGTGGGCGCTGAATAGAATTAAAACAGTGCAGGGCACTGTTTTAATCAGGTAAAAAGAGAATGATTATCTTAAACAGTGAAAGATTCACCACAACCACATTCACCTTTTTTGTTTGGGTTGTTGAATTCAAAACCTTCGTTTAGACCATTTTTAACATAGTCCATTTCCATACCTTCTAGATAAACAAGGCTCTTCGGATCAACGAAAACTTTAACCCCAAACTGTTCAAAGACTTGATCATGTTCGTCAACTTCATCAACGAATTCGAGAACATAAGCCAATCCAGAACAACCTGAAGTTTTCACACCAACGCGAATACCTTCACCCTTACCGCGATTCAATAAATAATTGCTGATATGAGTTGCAGCATTTTCAGTTAAATTGATCATGAAAACTCCATTCAATCATCAAGCGCTAAATTAAGCTTTCGCTTTTTTGCTACGGTAGTCTTCTACAGCAGCTTTAATTGCATCTTCTGCAAGTACAGAGCAGTGTACTTTTACAGGAGGAAGCGCAAGTTCATTTGCAATATCAATATTTTTGATTTGCTGTGCTTGGTCTAAAGTTTTACCTTTTAGCCATTCAGTTACAAGTGAACTTGAAGCAATTGCAGAACCACATCCGTAAGTTTTGAAGCGAGCTTCTTCAATTACACCATTCTCATCCACTTGGATTTGAAGACGCATAACGTCACCACAAGCTGGTGCACCGACCATACCTGTACCTACGTTTTCTGCGTTTTTATCTAAAACACCAACATTACGAGGATTTTCGTAATGATCAATCACTTTTTCGCTATAAGCCATGATGCGTCTCCAAACCTCAGGGTCGGCTGATAATATTTAATATGGGTGCATCTTATTAAATTTCAATATTTAAGCTTAATAAGATGCATGTGTTTGGTTTAAATTAGTGTTCTGTCCATTCAACTTTTGACAGATCAATCCCTTCTTTGTACATATCCCAAAGTGGAGAAAGGTCACGTAATTTTTCTACAGCAGCTTTAGTTACTTCTAGCACATGATCAATATCTTCTTCAGTCGTATATTTACCAAAACTGAAGCGAATTGAACTGTGTGCTAACTCATCAGATAAGCCTAATGCACGAAGAACATAAGAAGGTTCTAATGTTGCAGAAGTACAAGCTGAACCAGATGAAACAGCAGCATCTTTAAGTGACATCATTAAAGATTCACCCTCAACGAAGTTAAAACTTACGTTTAAGTAGTTTGCTACGTTTTGAGTCGGATGACCATTTAAGAAAACTTGTTCAAGATCTTGTAGACCATTCCAAAGTTTGTCACGTAGAGTGCGTAAACGAGTTTGTTCAGCAACTAGGTTTTTACCTGCAAGTTCAAATGCTTCACCCATACCAACGATTTGGTGAGTAGCAAGCGTACCAGAACGCATACCGCGCTCATGACCACCACCATGCATTTGAGCTTTAAGACGCACACGTGGACTACGACGTACGAAAAGTGCACCGATACCTTTAGGACCATAAATTTTGTGAGCAGAGAAACTCATTAAATCAATTTTCATGGTTGATAAATCGATTTCAACTTTACCAGCAGCTTGAGCAGCATCTACGTGGAAATATGTCTTATTCGCGCGAGTTAATTCACCAATAGCGGCAACATCAGTCACAGTACCAATTTCATTATTGACCATCATTAATGAAACAAGAATTGTATCAGGACGTAAAGCAGCTTGAACCATTTCAGGAGTAATTAGACCTGTTTGAGCTTCTGGTTCAAGATAGGTAATTTCAAAGCCTTCTTGTTCTAATTCACGGCAAGTATCTAAAATTGCTTTATGTTCAATTTTACTCGTAATAATGT
Organism: Acinetobacter sp. 25-47-122; assembly: GCF_056779695.1. Taxonomy (NCBI): domain Bacteria; kingdom Pseudomonadati; phylum Pseudomonadota; class Gammaproteobacteria; order Moraxellales; family Moraxellaceae; genus Acinetobacter; species Acinetobacter sp. 25-47-122. The sequence continues at coordinate 83,785 of NZ_JBWYIJ010000009.1, read as the reverse complement.
GTTTGCCTTTTGAAGCGTAGAACTGTGCAACACCTTTTAGTGCAAGGTTGTCAGATTCTGTAGCGCCAGATGTCCAAACGATTTCGCGTGGATCTGCTTTTACAAGATTTGCAACTTGCTCACGAGCGTATTCAACTTTTTCTTCAGCTTGCCAACCATATGCGTGCGAACGTGATGCAGGGTTACCAAAAGTCCCATCGAATGTAAGGCATTCCATCATGCGCTCAGCAACTTGTGGGTCGACTGGAGTCGTTGCAGCATAATCAAGATAAATTGGACGTTTCATGTCAAATACCTGTAACCGATAAAAGGGCTGAATCTAATGGAGCTGTATTCTGGCGGATCGCAACAGTTTGAACGTTATCGCGAGCAACTAAATCAGCAAGAGAGATTTTAGCTAAGTAATCGGCAATGTGGAGGGAGAGTTCTTGCCATAAATCGTGAGTTAGACACATTGCGCCATTTTGGCAGTTACCTTTGTGGTCACAACGTGTTGCATCAACAGTTTCGTTTACAGCTTCAATAATTTCTAAGACCGTAATATCAGAAGCATTACGCGCTAAATGGTATCCACCATTAGCACCACGTACACTCGAAACCAAGCCATGACGCTTTAATTTAGCAAATAGTTGTTCTAAATAAGCCACAGAAATAGTTTGGCGAGTAGCAATTTCTGCCAAAGTAATGGTTTGTTCAGTCGGCTGCAAAGCTAGATCAAGTAATGCAGTCACTGCGTAGCGACCGCGAGTGGTTAAGCGCATGATTCGATACACGTGTAAAAGGCTAGATGATGAAATTTTATGAATTCCGACTAATTTAGTCAAGTATTTTTTTCTAAAAACCAACTAAATTAATCGGAATTAAATATGGCGAGGATTCAAACAGATAAAACTTTATTATTTTAATAAATATTCAATAAATTATACACGATTAAAGCCACGAATAGAACCGAAACTATCCCGAATGCAATGTTGATACGTTTTTGGTTGGATTGCATGCGACGCATACGATTTTTATATTGTTTTACCTCTACTTGAAGTGTATTGATTTTAGATCTTTGTAAGTCAATTTTTTCAAGTAATGGTGCAATGCGTTTTCTCGAAGCCTTTGTATCTTGGTCTTCAGAAGCTGTTGTTAACCAATTTTTCCAATCTGAAAGTAATTTCGGTGTTGAGAGATGCAATGCTAAATCTCTGAATTCGTCTTTAAGGGTTTGATCACCTTCAATACGCATTTTTTTCAAACTTCTGCGGTTTGCAAACCCGAAAATTTGAATGATATCGACTAAAGTACTACTTACCTTGAGGTTAGGTTCTTTTTCTGGCGCTTGAAGGTCAAATAAGATGCCTTTATCCGTAAATTGGATATAAAAGTCAAAATAGGGGATATAGCTATTCATTTTAATTGTAATTTGTTGTTCTACAAATTTTTTTGCTTGAAGGCGAACAACACGGTCATGTTTTAAGACGAAAGAATAGAATGTCTCTAAAACTAACATAACAATGTTAAGCAACAAACGGGTATGACCTTGTTGTTGTTGCGATTCACTCATAAATAAATCCTATTCAAATTTAATAAATCTAAAAAGTTCTATTAACACAAACTTAAATTAAGTCTAAGATTACATCATTTATCATTGCTTTGTAGAACAGTTTTGAACAAGGTTCAATAGCGATATTTGATATTATCAATGTATTTTATGCACGAATAGTCAGTTTAGAGGCTAAAATATACAGGAGTGTAACGGTGGATCAAGATGTAAATAACAATAAAGAACAGGAATTAATGGACAACTCACAACCTGCAAACTCACGTAAAACAAAGCATCAACGTAAGTCCACACTTGATTTTCGTAAATATACTAAACAAATTTGGCTTGCTGGTTTAGGTGCTTTTTCTCGCGCAGAGGAAGAAGGTAATAAAATGTTTGACTCTTTAGTCAAAGTCGGTGAAGAGCTTGAATCTAAAACGGTTGAATTTACAGATCAAACAGTAAACAAAGTTGCGGAAAAAACTAAAGAGTCTGTTACGGATAAAAAAGATAAGGTGGAAAAACTTTTAGATCATGGGGTGAGTACTTCGCTTAATCGTATTGGGCTCGTCTCAACTAAAGATGTACAACATCTTGAGAATATGATTTTAGATATTCACCAGAAATTAGATGTGCTCATTGCTGAAAATCAAGCTTTACGAGCCAAACTTGAAAAAAAATGATGGATTTAGAGATAAAACTGTAATTTTGGTATTTTTTGTCGCTTATTTTGATCAAAACAGGTCGAGCAGTATTGCGTTTCCCCCCAAAGCATTGCTATAAAGTCGTCATGGCCTTTTAAAATACAAGCCTTGGATTTTAAACAAACGATATAAGAGGACGTAATCTTCATGAATAAATCAGAATTGATTGATGCAATTGCAGAGAAAGGGGGATTGTCTAAGACTGATGCTGGTAAGGCATTGGACGCGACTATTGCTTCTATTGGCGAAGCGCTGAAAAAAGGTGACTCTGTTACTTTAGTAGGATTTGGTACTTTCAGCGTTAAAGATCGTGCTGCACGTACTGGTCGTAACCCGAAAACTGGCGAAGAATTACAAATTAAAGCAAGTAAAGTTCCTAGCTTTAAAGCTGGTAAAGGTTTAAAAGATTCTGTAGCTTAATTCTTATTAAGTCCAAAACGCGCCGACTTGGCGCGTTTTTTATTAAAAAGAAAATTTATGGCTTCATCTGATATATTCGGTTTGGATTATCAGTTAGAATCGCTTTGAAATAAAATATTGGAATACCTATGGAATCGTTTCGTAAACTCATTAAAGGGTGGCTCGGCAAAGTCCTTCTAGTATTATTTTTGACACCATTGGCATTGGTCGGTATTGAAGGCTATTTCGGTGGTGGAAACAAAGATGGGATTGCTAAAACCGTTAATGATTTAGAAATTTCTAATAAAGAGCTAGAAGTTCAAACTAAGAATTATAAAGATCAATTCTTACAAATGGTTCAAGGTGATGAATCACTTCTGAATCAATCGTATATTGAACAATTGGCTCTAGATAGTTTAATTGATCGTGCTTTATTGGTTCAGCAGGCTGAAAAGTTAGGCATCAGTTTAAGTGATGCTCAGATTGAACAAATGATTGCTCAACAGCCAAGTCTGCAGGTTGATGGTAAATTTTCACAACAAGCTTATGAAAACTATCTTCGATCAATTAATATGACGAGCCAGGGTCTAATCCAAAATTTAAGACAAGATCATGCGCTTCAAATGTTAGTTTCAAGCATTCGTGATAATTCTTTGGTAAGCCAAAGTGATATTCAGCAAATCGCAAATCTACAAGGTGAGCAACGTACGTTATTTATGTCATCTGTAAAATTGGATGATTACAAAACGTCTGTAAAAATAACTGATGCTGAAGTCGCTGCTTATTATGAAAAACATAAAGTGCTGTTTAAGCAACCTGCCTCAGTTGATCTTGATTATGTATTGGTAACGCCTGCTATGGTAGCAAATGCCACAACAACTGTTACAGATGCAGAATTAAAACAAGCTTATGATCAATATGTAACTCAACAAAATAAAAATGCCAAAGTTGAAGTCCAACATATTTTGATTACAACAGATAATCGTACTGCGCTTGAGGCTGAAAAAATAGCCAATGAGGTCTATGCAAAAATTCAATCAGGATTATCTTTTGCAGAGGCTGCTCAACAGTATTCTGAAGATTCTAGTTCCAAAGATAATGCGGGTCGAGTTGATGGTTATGAAGCCGGTGTATTCGGTGATGCTTTTGATAATGCAGTTCAAGCTTCAAAAGGTACGATTTCTAAGCCAGTAAAAACTGATTTTGGTGTACATATTATTCAAGCTAAAGCTGCTCAAGTGAATGTTGCTAGTTTTGAGTCTGAAAAAGCACGTCTTGAAGTTGATTTATTAAAATCTAAAAATGCCAATGCTTATTCTGATTTAGTGAATGGTTTAAATGAGCTCGTTGTTAGTAGCGACGCACTAGATGTAGTTCCTCAGGAATTAAAATCGGCTAAATTGGTTACTGCGAATAATGTAACTCTTGCCACTCAAAATACAGTCCTAGCGGATCCTGCTGTTAAAGCTAAGATCTTTAGTCAAGATGTAAAAAATGGTGATCGTAACGCGACCAGCAATATACAATTGGCGAATGGTGATACAGTTTGGTTAAAAGTTCGTGAATACCGTGAAGCTGGTGTTCAACCTTTATCAGTAGCCAAAGCGAAGGTCAAAGAAAAGCTGTTGAATCAAAAGGCATATGAAGCTGCTCAAGCAAAAGTTGCTGCGATGTTGAAGGATTTTAAAACACTACCTTCACAGCAGGTTTTAACTAAGCATCAGCAATCTTTCGTAAATGCTGGTGTTTTTACTCGTTCTCAAGGTCTTAAACGAGAAATTGAACGTGCTGCATTTAGTGTGCCTGCACCTAAAGCAGGAATGTGGTCTGTGACTACAGCTCAATTACCAAATGAAATGGTAATTATCGGTGTGGCTGAGGTAAAAAAACCATCGATGGATTCGATTTCGGCTGAAGAAAAACAGCAGCTTGCACAGCTTTATCAAAACTATCGTGGTACACAATTACTTAAAGATTACACTGAGTATTTAAAGTCAGTTGCAAAAATTAAGTAACTCACCCAGTAATTCTATCTTCATAAAAAAGCACTTCGGTGCTTTTTTATTTTGCTATGATTTATTCAATTCGATTAATTCAAATAAGTATTACGATATTGGCTTGGACTGCATAGATAATGTTTTTTGAAGGCTTGACTAAATGCAGTCTCTGATGAATAACCAACTTTGTGTGCGATTTGTTGAATTGAAAGCTGGCTCAAGCGTAAAAGTTGACTGGCTAATCTTAAACGGTGTTTCTGTAAGTATGCTAATGGTGTTTCATTCACCATATTTTGAAATAAATGAGCGAATTTTGAACGCGACATAAAGCAAGTTTCTGCCAATGATTCTACAGTCCAGTTTCGTTCTGGTTGGCTGTGAATCGCTGAAAATGCAGGGCTCAGTTCTGGGTGAGTAAGAGCATTTAACCAGTTATTCTGGTCTGTAAGCGTGGAAATGTAATCTCTCACGCATTCGATTAACATAATACTCACCACGTGATCCATAATCTTATGGCGACCCGGTCGGTTCATCTTGGTTTCATCAGCCACGAAATAAAGCCCGATCCTTAACCACTCCGGCTCTCTAGCATTCAGTGCATTGTTTAAATGGATATAAGTGGGTAAGGCTTGAATCAATGGTCCACCCATAATACTGTCCATATTAGATCGTATACTGAAGATGAGAGATTTCTCAGATTTATCATCTTCGTCACCGAGGATAATTTCATCATCTCTTAAACCTTTAAATAAATGATCTATTTGAGTAATGTTGACTAATCTTTGTTCTTGATGGCTATATGCTTGATGTGACATTCCAGAAGGAATAATTGCCATATCTCCAGCTTTTAAGTGTAGCTGTTCGCCATTTTGAAATTTAAAAAAGGCTTCACCGTATAATAAAATATAGGTAATCATGGCTGTTTGATGACTTAACTCAAAAGCCCATTTACCTTGTGCTTGAAGGTAGAGATATTCCGTATTTTTGAGGTGAATATCTTCAAAAACTTGACTGAGGGCATCCATGTTTTTCGTATATTCCCTATACGCTTACAATTGCTGAATCTTAACATGTGTAAAGATTTCTATAATGTATTTTATCTTCAAAATCGTTGTGGAAATACGACTCAATAGCTTTTTTGGACGATTACGACTGTATTTGAAATTTGAAATGACCAAAGATAAAAATAAGAAATAGAAAAGGAAAATTGCAAGTGAATGCAAAGGTAAAAGTTGAAGAGTTATTGAGTCAGAACCCGATAGCGCAAGGCTTACAACTGGATAAGAAGCGTTACTTATGGTTGCTTAGTCCAGCACTGCCTGTATTAGGGATGGGCTTTTTGGCTGGATATCAATACGGACCTAAAGCAACTAAAAAATTGTTTGCATTAGGTGGACCTTTATTATTACACGTAATTATTCCCACCATTGATGCTTTGGTCGGTACTGATGAGAATAATCCGAGTGATGAGCAGATCAAAAAATTAGTCAGTGATCCTTACTATGATCGTATAGTAAAAATGTTTGTTCCTTTACAATATGCAGCCAATTTTTTTGCCGGATATGTTGTTTCACGTAAAGAAACTCCATTGTTGGATCAGTTATTGATTGGTTGTACAATGGGATTGATCAACGGTATTGGTGTGAATACTGCCCATGAACTATGCCATCGTCCAAAGCGTGCAGATCATTATTGGTCACACGTGACACTAGCACCACTTGGATACAATCATTTCCGTATTGAGCACCCATATGGGCATCATAAACGTGCTGCTACTCCAGAAGATCCAGCGACCTCTAAGATGGGTGAGACCTTTTATGAGTTTCTTCCAAGAACCATTAGCGGTGGCTTGAAGTCGGCAATACAGATTGAGAAACATCGATTAAATCGTAAAGGTGAATCGTTCTTTTCACTGAAAAATGAACTATTTCACGGCGCAGCCATTAGTGCAACTTTTCACGCAACGATGCTAAAACTGTATGGTAAGAAAATTTTACCATTCTTAGCCATTCAGTCACTTTATGGTGTGACTTTATTCGAAATGGTCAACTATCTTGAGCACTACGGCTTATTGCGAGAGAAGAAAGAAGATGGAAGTTATTCGCGTACTATGCCTGAACATAGTTGGAATAATAATAACATCACAACCAATCTATTCTTATACCAGTTGCAGCGCCATTCGGATCATCATGCTTATCCGACACGACCATTCCAAGCATTGAGAAACTTTGAAGAAGCGCCAGTGTTGCCAAGTGGATATGCGACGATGTTGATCCCAGTTTTAATACCTAAGTTATGGTTTAAAATTATGGATAAGCGCGTATTTGACCATTATGGTGGCGATTTAAATAAAGCCAATATTCATCCTAAACGACGAGCAAAAATTTTTAAAAAATTTGGTGTTATTGATAAATTACTGGGCTAACACTCAAAAATAAAAAAAACCGACCATGGGTCGGTTTTTTTTATAATACTTTTAACATGCGTATTTCACATGCATCACTATGTCCAGTATTTCCTAATGGGTGTTGTAGATGTTGAAAACCTAATTTTTCATATAATTTTACAGCCTGCCAAAGAGATGCTGTGGTTTCGAGATAAATTTGCGTGTAACCCTGATCTCGTGCAAATTGGATACATTTTTCTAGAATTTGTTTTGCAAAACCCAAACCTCGTATTGAGGGCATAAAATACATTTTTTGTATCTCTAGGGTGTTTTCTTGGCCCAGCAAAGGTGCAATGCCCCCACCACCAAAGACCTCGTGTTGGTCATTGCTAATAACCCAATATATGGAGTGAGGTTTTGTATAAACGTCATAGAGTTGATCTAGAATTGGATCTGCTACTGCGAAGCCTGATTCAGCAGCGAGAGCAAACTCCACTGAGACTTCACGAATGATTTTTGCAATATGGGGATTATCTTGGGGTTGAATAGTTCGAATAAAGTACATAATCGATGAAACTTAGTAAATCTTCACAGAGTATATCTAAGTTTCATCGGAATTGAGTTTAATTCAACGTGATTTATTTCAATTCGCTTGATGATTTTCCAAGTTCACGGCGCGCAACAATAAGCTGTTGAATTTGTTGTGTACCCTCGAAGATATCTAGTATTTTGGAGTCACGCGCCCATTTTTCCAACAACTCATCTTCGGTATAGCCTACACTTGCAGCAAGTTCGACACACTTCAATGTAATTTCATTACAAATTCGTCCAGCTTTCGCTTTTGCAATTGAAGCTTCACGCGAGTTAGGCTTTTTATTGTCAGCCATCCATGCAGCTTTTAGGGTTAATAAACGAGCAGCTTCCCATTCTGCTTCCATACGATAAATCTGAGCTGCAATATTTGAGGATTGAAGGTAGGGGGTGGCATATTCAGCATCTAGTTGGTCTTTAAAAATTTCCTTGATACGCTCTAAAGACGCTTTAGAGCACCCAACTGCCATTGCGGCCACAAGAGGGCGTGTATTATCAAAAGTTTCCATGACGCCAGCGAAACCTTTTGCAACATCGATTTCAGCATTGCCTAATAAATTTGCAGCAGGGACACGACAATCGATAAAGCGAATGACAGCAGTATCTGAAGCTTTAATTCCGAGTTTATGTTCAAGACGTTCAACGGTCATGCCAGGCGTGCCTTTAGGAACAACAAATGATTTGATTGCTGCACGCCCAAGTTTTTTATCGAGTGTTGCCCAAACCACGACTGAATCAGCTCGTTCGCCAGAAGTGACGAAAATTTTCTCGCCATTTAAAATATAATCATCACCATCTTTAGTCGCTGTGGTGCGTATTGCTGCAGAATCAGATCCACAGCCTGGCTCGGTAATTGCCATCGCAGCCCAAGTTCCCTTGAAGCGTTCAAGTTGCTCTTCATTGGCTACAGCAGCAATTGCAGAGTTACCTAATCCTTGGCGAGGCATGGTAAGTAATAAACCAGTATCGCCATAACACATCTCAATTACACCCAAAGCAGTAGACATGTTCACTCCATTTTTGTTGCCTTGAGTCGTATCTCCACGTTTATTGACGGCAGCGCCAGCATTCATGCCATCGCCACCTTCATTCATACCATCCAATAGGGATGCTAACATGTCGAGTTCTTTGGGATAAGCATGTTCAGCTTTATCATATTTACGTGAAATAGGGCGAAGCACGTTTAACGCTGTCTGATGAGCTTGATCAACAAGCATTTTAAATTTTTTCGGATTTTCTAAATTCATCATCTTTGTCCTTAAATTTTTATTATTTGATTAAGCATGTAAACCAGAATGCATAATGGCAGTAGCACGCAAATCTCGATACCAACGTTCAACTGGATGTTCTTTGGTAAAGCCATGTCCACCTAAGAGTTGTACGCCATCAGTGCCGATTTTCATTGATTTTTCTGCGCATAAAATTCGTGCTAAGTATGCTTCACGATGGAAACTTAAACCTGATTCTGCACGGCTTGCAGCATTCAAAACCAACATTTTCATAGCATCAATTTCAATAGCCATATCCGCGATCATAAATGCAACACTTTGACGGTGGGATATTGGTTCACCAAATGCGGTGCGTTCATTGGCATACTGAATGCAATATTGTTTAACCGCTTGGCATGTACCCACTGCCATTGCACACCACATTAAATTACCCAGATCAATGAACGCTGAATAATCAAAATCTTGCTCACTCAGTTTAAATGCTGGTGTGTTGTTAAATTTTAGGCTCACAGATTGGGTTGCTTTAAGCCCCATTGCTGGATTAGCTTTATATGAAATGGTTTCACTTCGCTCAACAATGAAAACTTGAGCTGTTCCATCTAAATCTGCGGAAACCAATAAAAGATCTGCCTGCTCACCTAGAATAACGATAGTTTTTTCACCATTAATGACAAAATGATCGCCTTGGCGTGTCGCTTTTGTTTTTAATTGGAAAGGGTTGAAAGCAGGTGTATTTTCCTGAACAGCAAAAGTTGCAAATAGATCATCTTGTTCGCTAAATGCCGACAAATACTTATTTTGAATCTCTGCTGAACCCCACTGTGTAATTGCATTAATGACTGAGAACGTGGAGAGTAATGTAGCTGTTAATGAGAAGTCACCTTGTGCAAGTTGCTCTGCGATCAGCACATTTGTAACCACATTCTTTTCTGAAGCAACGCCGCCGTATTGTTCAGGCAATGCATAATAATTGACACCTAAATCTTTAAATTGAGCCCATAAGTTTTCTGGAAAAGTAGCTTGGTGGTCGGCTGTATGTGCTAGTGGGTAGAGAACTTCATGAGCAAATTGTTGCATCGCATCAACAGTCATCTGTTGTTCTTCAGAAAGGCTGAGATCAAATAACCCTTTTTGCTGATTGGATAGACGTTGAGTTGGAGTATTGGATTTTTGTTTAAAAATTTTCTGTGTAGAGCCCAAGGTTTTAAATCCAGCCTTAGAACCTTGATAAAGCGAGCGTTCGATAATTTTTCTTAGTTTTAATTGATCGATTAAATCACTGCCTGCGAGCTTAGTGATCAAGGCTAAGCCTAAACCTTGCGCTTTGTTTGCGATATCATTCATTGTTGTAAATTCCCTGATGGTTTTTTTATACAACAAGATCGTGACATGTGTTTAGTGAAATGACTATGTCGAAAATGACTAGCTTAAAAGACTTTTTTGACCAAACAGATAAATGGTAATTCAATAGGTATTCTAATGAAATTTAAGATATATTTTTTTTAGTAATTAAATTTTTTATTTAATAAATTGACCATAGTGACACGATAGATCACTATGGTCTTTGTTCCTTAAACATATGATTGGATCATTTTGCGCACATTTGTTTTTGCTTCGATCACAGTCATGAATGTATATGCACCTATGAACTTACGACTGATGAACATAAATTCTTTCGGTGGAACTGAAAAATAGCGCGATGCCATCGACTTGGATGCTCGTTGCATCACACGGCTATGCAGTTGGCTTTGTTTCCAATCATAGCGCTGCTGTTCATCCATAATGCCTGTTGGTAGGTCTGGATTATTGCTATAAGTACTAAAAGCTTCAGTAGCTAGAAGGAACACTTTTGCCATGTCAGGTTTAATGCTTAATGGCATTGCATCGAAAAACTCATAACCTGTCATAGCATTGACCATGGCTTGAGCATCATGATGATAGCCCGCGGTAATTAAATTACGAGCTACCTTGAGGAGTTGATCATCAAATTGACGGATCGCACCGAAGTCTAAAAGAATGATTTTATCTTCAATTTGCGCGCCGTCACCTAAGCGTACTAGGTAGTTACCAAAGTTAGGATCAGTCTGCATCTCGCCCCATTCAAATACTTCACGAACGGCAATTTCAAGCGATGCTTCACCTAATTTGTTGCGACGTTCCTGAGGGAGTGAAAGCATGACTGGGCTATTAATCGGAACACCACGCTCAAAAGTCATACAAAGCACTTGATCTGTACAATATTGATCAATAATTTGTGGAACAACATAACGCGGATCATCTTTTAAACGCGCTCTAAAACGACGTGTTGTTTCAGCTTCAATTTTGTAATTTACTTCACGGTGCATCATTTCGCGAACCTCATCAAACCATTGATCAAATTCACGAGTTTGAGGAACCATGCGTGTAAGTTTGAGCATGTTCTTAAACAAGCTCATATCTGAGTCAATTGCGCTTGCTACACCTGGATATTGAACTTTGAGCACCAATTCAAGACCATCAGACTTACGTGTTGCACGGTGAACTTGCGCTAATGATGCGGTGCCTAAAGGCTCATGATCAATGGTGAGATCATCGAGTTTAGAGCCAAGTTGGTTGCGGAGTTGCTCATGGATCGCAGGCCAGGCAAGGGCAACGGTCTGATTATTTAAAGTGTTTAAGGCTTGCGTAATCTCTTCAGGTAGAAAATGCTCACCATATAACGCCATCATTTGACCAATTTTGACGATAGAGCCTTTTAATTTACCGATTTCAGCAACGAGATAGTCAGCTTGTTCTTTCATCGCTTGTTTACGTTTTTTTTCTTTTTCTTCCTCGCTTGAAAAAATAGAACTCGCACTTGAAGCAGCCCAGCGTGTGCCAGCCAGTAGAGAAGCTTTCGCAATCGAAAGACGGCGATCCATTGAAGAAGTTTTTAATTGTTTAAGCTTTTCATTCTGATCTGACATGAAGTTTAGGTCCTTTAAGCGAATCGCGCAGAGAAATCATTGTATTGAATATTACATGTTATGAACGTATTAAAATAGTTCAAGTATTTCAATATCAGGTGTATAAATGGTCAATTTATTCAAACTTAAATAGCCTACGCTTTTTAAAGTCGGTATTTAACTGGGAGTTGAACTCGAGCCGATAGAGACACGCGATACTCTGAAATGAATAACTTCATTAAGTTGACAACAGTTTCATGAATAAATCCAAGGGCATATGCTTTGATAATAATGACGCTAGGTAAGCTGAAGACAAAATATTTAACATCATCCGAACTTGGATTTTCAAAAATTTGATGATCCATCAAAAATTGCTTAAGAAATTGTTTTTCTGTTGTGACACGAGGGGAAGAATCATCACTCCAGTAATTTTGACGCATTGCCATTAAATTATTGTGTTTATAACTCATACTTTAACTTTTGAAATTCACTTTAACTTTTCTTATTTTGAGTCTAAATTTTCTTTTTCAAGTATGGTGAACTTTTCGAGAGACGAAAAAAAAGCGGGCTAAGCCCGCTTTTTTAACAGTTAATTAAACTGCTACGATGTCAACAGCGTTAGGACCTTTAGGACCTTGAGTTACGCTGAATTCAACTTGTTGGCCTTCAGCCAAAGTTTTGAAGCCTGAACCTTTGATTTCGCTGAAGTGAGCAAAAACGTCAGGACCGTTTTCTTGTTGGATGAAACCGAAACCTTTAGTTTCGTTGAACCATTTAACTGTACCTTTAACAGTATTAGACATAATAGGAATCCTAATAAAACTTTAATGTTATGAGTTTGAACTCAATGATGTAACTTGGAAAAAAAATGAAACTTAAAATCTGAAACCAAACGTAGGATTATGACTAACACTGCGAAATAAAAGATTTAATGAAACAACATAAATTTTCTAGTTGGCTTCGAGTATACACGATTATTTTCAATATCGTTAGTTTTAATCAACTTTCTCGCTATTTTAAAACTTGAATGAGTAGACCTTATTCAATAGATAATTCTAACTATTCAAATTTTCAATACAAATTTGCCGAATAACACGGATAGAACTTTTTATTAATAGGACAAAACAAGGTATCATAGACCGTTTTTAAAAATTTGACCTTGGAGACGCCTTAAGTGGATCGACCGACTATTAGCCCTGAACATCTACAGGAAGCCGCTGAAAACTTAACAACTATTCGAGATTTTATTCGTTTTGGAGTTACAGCATTACGTCAATACGATGCACACTTAGGTCAAGGTACTGAAGATTATTTTGCTGAAAGTTCTGCTTTAGTTTTACAAACTCTGTCACTGGACTGGAATGCCGATGCTGAGATTTTAGACTCAAAATTGCTGCCAAGCGAAGTTGCGGAATTCTTGAGCTTACTCGAACGTCGTATCAATGACCGTGTTCCTACTTCATATTTATTAAATCTTGCTTATTTCTTTGGTAAACCATTTTATGTCGATGAGCGTGTACTGATTCCACGCTCACCAATCGTTGAGCTGATTGAAAATCGTTTTGCACCTTATTGTTTGACTGAAAATGGTGAAATGGGTGAGGCGGTCAATAATTTGCCAGTGAATCCAAATCCTAAAACTCCACAGCGTATTTTGGATATGTGTACTGGGTCTGGTTGTATCGCGATTGCTTTGGCATATGCATTCCCTGATTCTGAAGTCGATGCTACTGATATTTCAAAAGAAGCCCTTGAAGTTGCACAAATCAACTGTGAGCATCACAATAAACAGTATCAAGTCGCTTTATTGGAATCTGATCTTTTCGCTAAAATACCTGCCGAAAATCAATATGATTTAATTGTTTCTAATCCGCCGTATGTCGATGCTGAAGATATGGCAGATTTACCAGATGAGTTTCATCACGAGCCAGAGTTGGCATTGGCAGCGGGTCAAGATGGTTTGGATCTTGTGCGTAAAATGCTGGCTCAAGCCGCAGACTATTTAACTGAAGATGGTTTAATCGTCATTGAAGTGGGCAACTCAGAATGGGCGATGAAGCAAAACTTTAATACTGTTGATTTCTACTGGTTGCAATTCCAACGTGGTGGGTCAGGTATTTTTGCACTGACTGCAGCACAATGCCGTCAATATCGTGATTTATTCATTCAATCTGTTCAAGTATAAAGGAGTTGTTGAACATGGCTGGCAATAGTATTGGACAATTGTTCCGTGTAACAACTTGTGGTGAATCTCACGGTGTTGGTTTGATGGCGATTGTAGATGGAGTTCCACCAGGTCTGAAGTTATCAGCTGAGGACTTACAAATAGACTTAGATCGTCGTAAACCAGGTACCTCTAAATTTGCAACACAACGCAAAGAACCAGATGAGGTTGAAATTATTTCAGGCGTGTTCGAAGGTGAAACCACTGGGACATCCATTGGTCTTTTAATTCGTAATACAGACCAAAAATCTAAAGATTACGGTAATATCGCACAAACTTTCCGTCCAGGTCATGCAGACTATACTTATACACAAAAGTATGGTTTCCGTGATTACCGTGGTGGTGGTCGCTCAAGCGCACGTGAAACAGCGATGCGTGTCGCAGCGGGTGCAATTGCTAAAAAATTCTTATTTGAAAAATTTGGTATTGAAATCCGTGGGCATGTAACACAAATCGGAACTGAAAAAACAGAAAAACTAGATTGGAATGAAGTGCCGAATAATCCATTCTTTTGTGGTGATGTAGATGCTGTACCACGTTTTGAAGCACTTGTGACGTCTTTGCGTGAAAAAGGAACAAGCTGTGGAGCACGACTTGAAATTATTGCTTCAAAAGTACCCGTAGGCTGGGGAGAACCTGTTTTCGACCGTTTAGATGCTGATATCGCACATGCGATGATGTCAATTAATGCGGTTAAAGGTGTAGAGATTGGTGATGGTTTTGGCGTGGCTGAACAATTTGGTCATGAAACACGTGATGAACTGACAACTGATGGCTTCTTAGCGAATCACGCTGGTGGTATATTAGGCGGTATCTCAAGCGGTCAAGATATTCGTGTATCAATTGCACTAAAACCTACTGCTTCTATTACTACACCAGGTAAAACGATTACGATTAATCGTGAAGATACGGATGTGCTTACTAAAGGTCGTCACGATCCTTGTGTGGGTGTTCGTGCGACACCAATCGCTGAAGCGATGCTTGCAATCGTGTTAATGGATCACTTTATGCGTCATCGTGCCCAAAATGCCGACGTTGTTGCGCCATTTGAGCCAATTTAACCGAAGTAAAAAAGCGTATGATGTCAAAGCCAGATGATTTATCTGGCTTTTTAATATAATTTTAAAATTGCAATTGAACGTTTTATGGGGAATTCAATTGAAAATAAGGATATTGGTTGGGGCGATGGTCTTATGTGGATTATCGTATAGTTATGCGAATGGCTTAACGCAATCTCAGTTTGATATTGAAGTGAAGTCAATTTATAACGAGATTGAGGCGAGTCAAATTCGATTACATCAATCGGTCGATAGTAAGCAGAATATTTCGTTGATCATTCAAAGAGCTTGTGAATATGCAGATGCGTTAAATGCTTTAGAACGATTAGCACAAAAGAATATTCATATGGCTAAAGCAAAGGAAGAAGCATTGTTTGCAAGAAAAATGAGAAATTCTTTTGATCGATCATTCCAAGATTTAGGAACAAGTTATCAAAAAAGTTGTAAGTCTTAAAAAAAAGCCAGTTCAACGAACTGGCTTTTTAATGAATAATGCATTTATTCGATAGTTTGACCTGTATAACCTTTGATAAAGGTTAAGTAAGCAGAAGATTTCTGACCATCAGCTTGCAAGATTGGACGAGTCACTTCGCCGTTAGCTGTCACAATTTTTAGATCAATTTGTTTTGCGTCTCTAAATGAGTTTAAAAAACTTACAGGAACGATAATAAAATTAGATGAATTTGTTACACCTGCCACAGTTGCATATTGGGTTGGTTGAATTGTTGAATAGACATAAGGCTGACCATCAACAATAAAGTTCAATTGTTTTATATCGTGCTGTACAGTGTCATTTACATCTGCAGTTATTTTAAAACCATTACGCTTTTCATCATTCCAACGTAGTGCAAGTTCAGGGCAAATTTCATCAGTAGCACAGATGAGAGGTCCTTTGGTTACAACACGTTCTGGATAACTTCCTGCACAACCTGTTAATACAACCAATGCTGAAATAAGCGCTAGTTTGATTTTCATGATTTTACCTATTGTCTTGTTTATTATAACTGTGTACACAATTTGTTAAATCTAACGAAAATTTCTAAAAAATGAAATGCCTAGCAGTCTAATAACACGTTGCAGTTTTGTATCGATGATTAAAAAAAGACCCATAGTGGGTCTTTTTTTACTTTTGCTTAAATTGTTGGTAGCCACTTTTAAATGTTTGATAGGCAAACGATGCATGCCCATCTTTTAAAATGCTATGCGTAATAGCACCTTGATCTGTCACTACAGCAATATCGATAGATTTAGACTGATCAAACATAACGACAAAATTCATTGGTACATCAATGTAATTTGTAGAGTTAATGAGATCTGAATTGTTGACTGATCGTGTATTGGTTTGAGTTAAAGTTGTATAAGGATAAGTTTGACCATCTAGCGTGAAGATCACTTGCTTGATATCAAAAGATTTTCGATCAAATAGATTTGTATGTACTCTAAATAAGTTATTGCTCTGCTGTTTCCAATCAAATGTTAACTCAGTACATGGTTTTAACGGTTCACAAATCACCTGACCACGTGTTTCAATTCGCTTGGCATTTTCTGAAGGTTTAAAATCAATAACATTAGATGCATAAGCTTTTGCAGAACTTGCATTTGGTTTATTGGATACAACGATACACCCACTCAGTGAAAGAGCAGTAAGAATAGATATAAATTGAACTTTCATTATTATCAACCAGTTAAATAGATGTTGTTTTTGTATATGCTAAATTTAGCATAGAATCCATATAAATGTTAACCAGTTATCAAAAAATATATATTTATTGTCTTATTTTGCTATTTTTCTTTGTGGTGATGCTTGTCATGTTGCTTTAATTAAGCTTAAAGGCGTTAAAAAATAATTGATTGAGTCCTTTATAGTCAAACGTTTCTATTTTTGATTGAACACTTTTCAAAAGGTGATATAACTAAAAATAAAGCGTTAATAAAAGAGTATGAAATGAAAACGACTGTGAAATATGTGGTGCTGAAGAGCAAAGACTATCAATTGGGCACTCCATTGTTTGAAGAAACCATCGAGGCAGACTATGCGTATTTCGATTCAATTCCATCAGTCATTCAGTACCAGAATCATGAGTTTAAAGTGAAGTCAAAAGAACTTAATCGAAAGCAAATATTTGATGACTTTGAAGAATCACAAACAATCTTAGTTAAAGTCATCGCACTGAATTAATTTAATGGCAGCCTTGAGCTGCCTTACTCATTCTCATCACTATTCATTATCTATTTTATAATATTATAGTTCTATTCGAAATTAAGCACGGTTCAATATGCACCAAACATTCCCAATCCAAAGTAGGTTAGGTGGATTCTACTTTTTCTATAGCACCATTGTGGGATATCATTAACTTAAAATTATATATTTATTAGTGGTTTATATTGATTTTAACGATGCTATAAAAGTCCTAAAAAATCACGTGTAGACTATTTGTAGACTGTTGAGAAGCATGATTTAATAAACTTACTGAAGGTTTATTGGATTAATCATGAAACTCAACAAGTCTAATGTTGATGCTATCCCATTGACGGATTCTGGTCAAAAAATTATCAGAGATACAGATTTGATCGGTTTCGCGATTCGAGTCACCACGAAATCAAAATCCTATATTGTAGAACGAAGACACGAGGGGAAACTTTATCGAGTCGTGATTGGGAAAGCGAACGAAATATCCGTAAATTCTGCTCGAGCAAAAGCCCAAATGATTTTGGCTCAAATCTCCAATGGGGAATACATTAGTCCAAATGAAAAAGTTAGCGTAAATGATTTTTTAAATATCACTGTCGATGAAGCTTTAAAGATTTATATCGATAGAAATGATTTCAAACCTAAAACAATTAGGCAGTATAAAAAATACTTTGATTTATACTTAAAGTGGTCAGATCGTAAGCTCTTCGAAATAACAAAAAAAGAAGTCCTGGATAAATTTATCGAAGTATCTGAGCTCAGCAAGTCATCAGCCAATGGTGCAATTTCATTGCTTGGCACAGTCTGGAAATATATTCATGTGCTTTATTCTACCGATGAAAATCCAATTTTAAAAAGCAATCCAGTTGATATTATTGCCGTAACTAAAGGTTGGAATAAGATTGAAAGTCGTAATAGGCACTTAGATAAAAGTATCATTCATAAGTACTACAACGCCGTTCTAAATTATGAGGATGAGCTCAATTTAGAAAATACAGCACGATCAAACACGCATAGAGATATCATTTTATTTACCATGTATACCGGTTGCCGTCGTCAAGAAGTCTGCGGACTTAAATGGGAAGATGTGAATTTTAAAGAAGGTATAGTTATTTTTCGAGATACCAAAAATGGTTCTAATCATGAATTTCCAATAGGGGACCACTTACTATCCATACTTAAAGAAAGATACTTACTAAAAGAAAATGATTGGGTATTCCCAGCGACTAAACTTCCAACTTCCCATAATATTCACGCTACTGTAGTAGATACTGCTCTCAAGAAAATAGGTGCTCAGGTTAATTTTTATGTATCGATGCATGATTTTAGGCGCACCTTCGCGACGATATGTAATTTACTAAGATTTAACATATATGTGACTAAACGACTCCTTAACCATACTGCTAGACCACGGTTAGATGTCACGGGCGGCTATGTTCAAATCCCGATGGAGGAATTAAGAGCATCCATGAATATGATTGAGGCTGTATATCAAGGGAAAATTGATTGTTTTAATTATGAAAGTGTATGGGATGAAAGACTCAAACAATTAAAGGCAGGATAAACCTGCCTTTTATTTATGCATATTGAGCTGTGCAGGTGACGGTTCTGCTTTTTTCGAAAGCTAAAACATCAGCTTTTCTATAAGCAACTCTACGACCTATTTTGGTGTAGGGAAGTTCAGACCCATCACAGCGCATTCTAGCCAATGTCCACGGGGAACAATCTAAATACAACGCTACCAAATCTTGTCCAAACTTTTGATCGTCTGGTGCATCTAAAAATGGTTTTAATAATTTAGAACGTTCATCTTCACTGATATTCTTAAAACTTTTTAAAGCCATCATGCCACCATTCCAATTTTCAATTCATGTTTAAAGTTCACTTCAACTAAAGCGCGTGACAGTTGCGGACATACAGAGTTTCCAACCATGCGGGTCTGCTCTGTTTTGGTTAATTTAATTTCATTTCCGTGTTCATCGATTCCTTTTTCAAAAATATAAGTTTCCGGAAATCCTTGAGCTTTGAAAAGCTCAACCGGTTGGAGCATACGAAAGCCAATATCAGTTATTCGATAGTCCTGTCCCTTAACCTTCACAAGACCAAATCGATCACGCGTGGGAATTGTTCTTAAAGGGCTATTTACACTATTTCCATCTTTTTCATTCCCATAGAAAGCGGTTAAAAAAGCACGAACTTCTGCAAATGCATTAACGGTAGTTAAGGTATTGAGGGGTGTATCAATATTTTGACCAACACTATTTTTTTTCATTACCTGCAAATGACTCACAACTAAAGAATTGTGATCTTTTGCTGTAATGGTATGAATAGGATTTGTGATATCACTACCAACAACTCCTGTGAAATTCTTAGCAATATGTGCTGAAATTAATGCATGATGACCACCCTTAGTCTGAGCACAAATTGTTCTTAATGGCTCATCTGCAGGCATCGAGCGCTTATTGGATGCATTAGCACATTCGGTTAAAACAGGTGCCATACTGTTAACAATGAATGGTGATTCATTATTAATGACAAATTTATGAATACCTGCAGCGATACGATCCATAGTTGCTTTAGCTAACGGACGACTGCGAGAAAAAATACTAGGGCATTCAATAGACCAATCAATACATTCAGCAGCAGTACGCCAAGGTTTTAAAATACCTTTTTGCACCTGGATTGAATCGGGATGACCGTGGGTAGGTTCTGGCCAATGAATTTTTAACCCGTCACGACGTGCGATTAAGAAAAAGCGTTTACGGATTGTTGGCGATCCATAATCACATGCTCTTAGTTCACGCCAGTCAACAACATAACCTTGTCTTTTGAGTGCATTAACGAAGGTATTAAAAGTGCGACCTTTATTTTTAGGACATGGCTTACCATCAGCACCTAGATCACCCCAGGTTTTAAATTCCTCTACATTTTCGAGCATTATTACTCGAGGGCGAGTTTTTGCAGCCCATCGCAAAGCTACCCAAGCTAAACCTCGTATTTTCTTCTCAACTGGTTTGCCACCTTTCGCTTTTGAAAAATGCTTACAATCAGGCGAGAGCCACACCAAACCAACTGGTTGATTGCTTGTCGCTTCAATTGGGTCAATATCCCAAACACTTTCACAATAATGTTTTGTATTAGGGTGGTTAATACGATGCATTGCTAAAGCTTTTGGGTCATGATTAATAGCAACATCAACTGGACGGCCAAATGCTTGCTCAAGCCCCGTACTTGTGCCACCGCCACCAGCAAAATTATCTATGATGAGTTCGTGAGGTAGTAAATCCATTACGCCACCTTCGCTAAATTTGCCAACTGATTAACTCGAACTGCCTGAAAATATCTGTTCGCAATGCCGAGCCTCAAATCATGAATAAAATCTTTGCCATATTTAAAATATTGAGTGAGAAATAACTCGTAACGCTGAGTTAAATACTCATCCAAATGATAAAAGTCTTTAACTCTGTGGCGCTTGAATGGTATTGCGCCACGCTTTCCATCTTTAGTGATGACCATTAAATCTTTCTTTAATGTAATCTTGTGACCACCACGCTCAAGCCACTCTAAAAAAGGTCCTGAGATGCTATTTGGTAATAACTTAGCCATTTCGATACCCCCACGTACTCACAAAGTCTTTGATGCATGACTCAATCCCGAACAGATTGATATCCCGATAAGTTTTAACTCTGCCTCTGCATGTGATTTCAACTGTGCGAGTTTGACTGTTGTATGTGTAGCTCATGCTGCCACCTCGAAAGCCTGTAGCTGTTTTAAGGCAATATCGACATTGCGATTAAAAGCAATCACTTCATTTTCAACACCCTGAATATCTAAGTCCTTTGCATAAACTCTTTTAATAAAAAGCTGTAAATGTTCAGGTAGGCGAGGGTCGTAACTCACAAAATCACACCATGATCGACGAGTACAAGCCAACTGCCATGTGATCTGTGGAATATATTCAGCAGGCACTTCATCTATTAAAATGGTGTTCAAGTGTGTAGTCGTGGATGGGCATTTAATTTCTAATTGACCATCTTTACCAACCAAGCCATCTGGACTCGCCCCACTCATTTCAATAGCAGGGTGGTCAACCAACCCCACGTTTGAAACAATAGCACCACGCTCATTTTCATAAGCAGTAATTGCAAAAGGCTCTTGATCAATACCCCATTGCATCAATGCGGTCGGCTTTGATTCCTCCTGAACACCAGTGATGCGCTCAGAAAGAATAGTTAGTGTTAAGGCGTTATACTTCTTGCCTTTAGTTGGCTTAGCACCCATGTCTTTTATGCGCGATGCGGTAACTTTTCCACATCTTTGAGCATGCCAATCATCATTACGCTGGAGAATGTTCATAAGTCTCTCCATGTGATTGATCTGCTTTTTCTGCTGCTGCTTTAAGCGACTCTTTATGTATAGTCCAGAAGTGCGAACGGCATTTACCTTTAGGTAGTGAATCAAAACCAGCTTGAAGAGCCTCAAGACCCTCAAGAGCTAAGGCGCGCATTTCATTCAGATGCTGCAGCTCAAATTCCTCATAACCATCAGGGATTGTATTTTCATCGAAGCCACTCACTGTTTTAGGTGAGCTATTCTCCTGAATTCGTTCCGCTTCATCCTGGTCATAAATTCCAACAAAACCAAAAGCTAAGCGTGCGCACTGAATCAAAGCCTTATGGCGCAAAAAGCGTTTAGGGTGAGATTGCCATGGTCCTGCAAAACCATTAGCACCCATTGGCTCACGATATACTTCATCCAAATATTCACGAACCACAGTAGGGCGTTCACGGTCTTTGCGGTAAATCAAGCAGTCCACCCATTCAGGGCAATCAACCTTTGCCTTATTCATACGAACCATGTTGTCCGAAAACACAAACTCAATTCCGTTAAGGTTTGGGTTGCTATTGATGATGCGAGACCAACCATCAACACCCACTACAGGAATAATGCCTTTACTCTTATCAGGGAAAGCGTAAATTTCCTTGGTCCATGGATTTAATTTGTACTGACTTGCAACAATCAGCAGTGCGCCCATTTGCTCGCGTGTAATTTGTGTCGATGATTTAAAAGCGGTTTGAATTAAAGTTTGTTCAAGTTCAGCAGGATCAACGTTGTGCAAACCAAGCACAGTAGAAAGTTGACTGATCTGTGCGGTAATTAAATTTGTTTGTACTGGTGCATTCATATCATTCACCTTTAGTATTTGATTGAAACGTGTGGAATTTGGTTTTTAGCAATCGCACCAATTAATTCTTTTATTTGAGCCTCTGAAATACCCAAACAATGCGCTTGGATCGCATCAAAAGCTTCACGATTAATTAATCGTCGATGCTCCACATCGGCTTTGCGCGCTTCTTCAGCCTTGCGCTCTGCCTCAGGCTTAGCAAAAGTCTCCGCTTCAATACGCTTACGTTCATTTTCAGCAGCCTGTACAGCACGCAGTTCAGCAGCTTCTTTTTCAGCTTTCAGTCGAGCTTCACGTTGTTCTGCTTCAAGTTTTTCGCGTTGTACACGTTCAGCTTCAAAACGGGCTTTTTCTTCTGCTTCACGAATAGCTTTTTCAGCGGCTTCACGGGCAATACGCTCTTCATGTTCACGTTGTAAGCGCTCAGCCTCAGCTATGCGTAAGCGCTCCAATTCGGCTTGTTCAGCTTCGTATTTTTCGCGTTCGATCAATATGACTTTCATGTGCTCTAAGCACTCATATTTACGAAGCTTTGCAACGTCCTTGAAATCATCAAATGAGTCATCTATCTCGATTGATTCGATTTCGGCTATTACTGATTTAATTAGCTCAGCAGGAGAACCAATATCGATACGCCCTTTATCAAATTCAGCTATTTTGCTCTGAATCTCTGCTTCGCGTGCTTTTTTAGCATTCTCCCAATCAGTTAACGGCTTGCGAATCTCATCCCGTAGTGCATCACACTGGTCACGGAACAGCTTGCGATCTGCATCGATTTTGTTAGTAATTACTGTGTATTGCTCCTTTAGGGCTTTTCCGTGTGCATCAAAAGCAGTTTTTGTGGAAGCAACTTTACGAGCTATCGATGCGATCTCTTTGCGACCCTTATCAGTCGATAAATCAGGAACAATTGTTCGAGCTTGGGTTGCTATGCGATCAAACAAGGATTGCGCACCACCTTCAGTCTTAAAAGCCTCAACAATCTCATTTGAGTTTTCACTCAAAACTTCCAATTCAAATTTTGCATTCATTTCCTATCCCTCAGTATTCTTCTGCAGCCAACTTCTTTGCTGCTAATTCCTTTTCAAAAGCTTCTTCAACAGCCCACTCGATGCGTTCATTTAATCGATAAATTTGGTCATCTGTGAGCATGAATTGCTGGCCCTCTTGAATCGCCACACCATCACTTGCAAGCACATCAACAAGCGTATTTTCAATGGCTTTGTATGAGTCGATATCTAAATCAATTTCGTTTTGTGGATCGGAAGTGTGGTTAATCAAAAAGCTTTGTGTGGTTTTAAGCACAGGCATCGAGCAATCAATCGAACAACAACCAAGGCTTAGAGCAAATTGGATTCGATCGCCTAAGACAATTTCCGATTCAACTTTAAAAGCTGGAAAACAAGGCGCTAACAAGTCACTTTGAATTGATATTGCGTTCATGCTGCACTCCTTGACTTTGTTGATATTCAGTCTCTTTATCAGCTGCATATAAGCAAGCAGTTGTGAGACCACTCATAATTGAAACTACAACTAAGGCCATAACAATGTTGTGAATGGTGTCTTTAATGAATGACTTAGGTTTCATTTCAGCTTTAGTAGGTGGCTGGTATAGGATTTGAGTTGTTTGACTCTTTGGATGTAATTGGTTCATAATAATTTCACTCACTAGGGTGGGTCATGCTCCAGGTTGTTACAGCAACGCTGGGGCTTTTTGTTGTCTGTGAGATAAATATTACCTAAAAGGTAATTAATTGCAACTATTAAATTATCTTTTTATTATCTTTAAGGTGTTTTTATTTTATACTAGGCAAAAGAAAACCCATCACAGGGATGGGTTGGATGGGGTTTTTAGTATTTAAAAATTTAACCTGCTTTTTTATACCAGTTATTAATATCAAGGGCTAATTCAGCTGAAGAGCTTCTGGAAAAAAGCTCAATCCCCTGAGGTTTGAGAGAGCTATCAAGCTTGTCTACAGCCTCATCCCACGCATCTTTTCGCGCCTGAGATAATTTATTAAAATTCTCTTGTGTTGGTTTGAGAATGAATAAGGCAGGTGCTCTATCTAAGCTGCTAGAAACTGTTCTAAGGTCATTTAAAGCTTGCAAATAATCCGTCTTAACTCTTTTAATATCCGCGTATACTACAGAGGCCCAATTGCCCACAATCCTCTTGTTTTTAGGTCTTAAAGGCATATAAATGGATTTATCATTAATAGTGATATTTGAATTTTGAGCTACTATTTCGGAGTAATTTAATCCATTTTGGAACTTAAGCTCATCAATTATGTTGTTGCTTAAGCTTTGTAAATTAATAGCCGAAAATCCAGAATTAACTCGCTTTGAAGGGAGTTTAGGTCTACCTAATGGTACAGTTAATTCAAAAAGATGTTCAACCAGTGAAGCACCATTAATACCCTTAATTGGGCCACGTCTATCAAAGCGTATCTGATCTGATAGATCGTATATATTATTATTAAAAGCTAACTCTGCAATTTTAGTTATTTTTTTAACGTGATCTAGAATATCCTCACCAAACATGCAAGCAAATCTTGAAAAGTTATCCTGATCTATGGTTTTTATAAATTTTGCCCCATCAGCATCGATCGCAACACCAAGATTAAATGATTCACGAGTAGTAATATTGGGAGTCCATTGGATCACCATCCACTCACCATTAACATGATGGTTGGTAACACTTTTTATTAATTGATTTAAACTAGGATTATTCATTTAAGCCACCAATCCTATTCTTTGTGCAAATGATTCAGAAGGCTCTAAGCTTCTGACTGATAAATATTTTAACAGACGTGCCAAGCACTTTTCTTGGAATAACGTATCTTTTTTACTAAGCTGCAAAAGTACTCGCAACCAGTATTCCAAATCATCTTTAGAATTTTTATAAGCAGAGGTGTGCTCTTTGCTAGCTAAAACCGAAGCCCCTCGTATTTGGAACTTAGAAGGAGAGAAGTCATCCACAATCTTTAAAAGAACATTGTCAAAATATTCATCATCATAAAGATATGACAAATATTCCAGCCAATCAATCCTCCCTAACACTTCACCATGGTCAATAATCCCAATCGATCCATCCAGGTCAATAACTAGATTTCCAATATTTCTATCGTTGTTCGCAATATAGTCATCAAATGCAATTATGGGCGGCAAGCCTTCCTTTTTGGCTAGAAAATTTAAGCATTCATAAAGAAATATATTATTTTTTTCTTTTTCATGAGGGAGGGGGGTGGACTTAATTCGAAATTGAGCTTTTAGAGAATTTCCACACTCTGTTGTGACCCAAGCCCACACTTGATTTTCTGAGTAAATATCTGAAATCAAGTCAAATTCAGGTTTTATGAATTCGGGAATTGGCATTAATGCAGCTTGGGTGGGTTGCAACAAGCCCAGGCTATTGCCAAGTATAAACCCAATCGCCTCATTGCAAAGTTTTCTGCAACGCTCTTCTGGCTGATAAACTTTTACATAGCTGCTTCTTGCGACCCCATCCTCCCAAAGAATGCTCGCTTTTTTAGTAGCTCCAATTTGACCCAAATCAATTTCTGCAAGTGTTGCTTGATAAGAGTTCTCGGAAAGAACTTTAAGCATACCCCATCTCCATTATTATAAAACCCAAGCCGTATATAGCGGTTTTTTTAATTAAATAAAAAGCTGAATACGCTTAAACTTTTTATTCGCTTCAATTTCTGTTTTATAAAATCTGTCTTTATCGGCCGAATCCATAAATTTAACAAATGTGCTAGATTCAATCAGGCGATACAGAAATCTTTCACCCGTCTGAAGTCCCACTGTCAGAAGGTTGTGCTGATAAAGCACATAGCTGATCTTGTGGGAATTGATTTCTATCGTTTGCACATCTAATATCCCCCAAGCCAACAGTAACTCAACGTTTAAACATCCCTGTACAACCCAACAACTTTACCGACTAACTTACACCCATCAACTAAAGCGATTGTTTGTTCAGGCCAGTGAGGGTTTAAAGGTTGTAGGTAAACATTGCCACTTTCTAGTATTAATTTTTTAAACGTCGCTTCAGCATCACCTTCACAGGAAACGATCACAAGATCACCTGTTCTCAAATCCGCCGGTTGAAAATCAGGATTTACATAAATCTTATCGCCTGGTCTGAAGTCTGGCATCATGGATTCACCAACGACTTCCAATCCATACCCATTCTTTCCACACTTAGGATTAGGGGGCAACCATTCTTCAAATTGTGTGCCATTTGGTACAGATTCGACTGAAGTCCAAGTTCCTGCTTGTACCCACGAAATAACTGGAACTAGGCGACCAGCGATAGGGATTGGGGAAGAAATATTTGGTTCTAATATTGCTTTTTCATCTACATGCGGAATGTCTAACCAACCATGTGGTTTATCGAATGCATCTTCGATTTCACGAGCAACCTTATTACCAATTCCTTTTATAGGATTTGTACCTGCGAACTGACTGGTTTGAGATTGTCCTTTACCAATTTTCTCAGCAAAACTGGATACTCCGCCGACTTGATCAACAAGGATGCGAGTGTTTTTGTATCTGATTGATTTGCTGTCCATAGTATTCCTATTTCTGTGTGACGAGACACATTTACTAATTGTAGATTTATCACCAAAAAGGTAAACAAGAAAAAAGGTTGTATTTACATTACCTAAAAGGTAATATTTGAGTTCATATGAGAGGGTCAATCTATGAATTTTAGAGATTTTATTAATGAATTAAATCCTAGTGATTTAGAGATCTATGCAAAAAATGCTGGTACTACAGTGGGTTATTTAAAAACACACTTACTTTATGGCTATAAAGAGCCAAGAAAAAATCTTAGAAAATCTTTGGCTCAAGCAAGTAATGGTCAAGTATCTGAAACCGAGATTTTGCAACATTTTGGGTTGATTCCTAGAAATGAAGTAAACAACCAAAATAGTAATAAAGCATCTGCCTAAAAACACGTTCAAAGGGAATACGAATGAACATCACTGATGCTGCATATAACACAGTTCACGATTATCCAGGCGGAGCAAATGCACTTGCGCCACGCCTTGGTATTAAAAGTCCTGCTGTGCTGAACAGTAAAGTCAATCCAAATACGGAAACACATCATCTAACGCTGGTCGAAGCTTCAAAGTTAATCGCGATCACAGGGGATTGCAGAATTTTGCAAGCATTTAATGCTGAACACGGAAAGGTCTCAATTGATCTTCCTCAGATTCCCGAATGTAGAGATACGGCGCTAACAGATCTAGTTTTAAGCATAGGTAAGGGTGGTGGGGATGTATGTGAAGTCTTTAGAGAAATGATGGCAGATGGACGTATTACGCAAGGAGAAGCCTTGGACATGTCTAAAGTCATACATCAACTGCATTTATTTTTAGCAAAGCTGGATTCGCAAATTCATGCATGCGTAGACGAAAAAGCCTGACGGTCGAGGTCAGGCTTCTTCAGGTTATTCAATTCGAGGTAAATCAAATATGAATATGAAATCAAATTTAGCACATCAACCCACTCGAAACAATTTAGATCAGGAAATCTTTGCAGGCGACGTGGTGGTGTTCATGCGCCATATCAAAAGATATTTAAAGCTACTGATAGAAAGTAATGCAAACTGGGACGGGAAATAATATGAGCTTAGATGCAACAAACTGGGCTTGGAGAGTGGAATTGAGCGAAAAGAAAGGTGGTTGTCGTATACCACTGAAACGCCTCATTTTACTCTCATTGGCCGATCGTGCCGGTGAAGACCATTGCTGCTATCCAAGTATGCAACGCCTTGAGAAAGATACTGGCCTTGAGCGTAAAACCGTCCTTAAGATTATTGCTGAACTTCTGGAAGATCATTTGATCTCAGATACTGGAGAACGAAAAGGTTCAACAAAGCGTGTAAAAGTATATCGACTAAATGGCGTAAATGGCCGTGAAACTATGCCTAAAACGGCACAATTACAGGAAAAAAATTTGCCTGAAATAGTGCCAGAAACGGAACAGTACCAAAAACGGAATGATTCCGTTAACGGGACTTTGAATAGTGCCAATAACGGGACTTTGAATAGTGCCGTTAACGGGACACAGAATCTCCCAATGAATCTTCCATTAGAATCTAAAAATAAAAAAGGGTGGCTTTGCTTCAAAAAACTTCGTGAAGAAATTTTTCTGGCTGATCCTGATTTGGATTTTGAAATGCTCATGAACGCAACTTGGGGTGATCGTGAAAAACGAGCATTTGAAATATACAACGCTGGAAAGAATCTCTGTGATGAACTGATGAATTTCCATTTTGCAGATTGGTTGATCAACGCATATCGCACCAAGTACTCAAATTCCACTGGCCATCAGAAACTAAATTCTACTGCAGAACCAAAATACCTCACTGACAAACAGATTCAGGTGTTTGCTCAGAAATTAGCTAAGCATCCAGAGTTTGCTGGTAAATACGCTGAGCCAGGTGAGTCCTATGAAAAACTTGCAGCTCGAATCTCAATGAAACTTGAAAAACCTGAACAGGCTAAAAAGTGGGAATCCTATTTGAAACAGGTAGGTTTTAACGGCGTTTTAATGGGAGGTGTAGCGTGACTGAAGCTGACCGCACGATTACCAACCTGATGATCTTGAGAATCATGTCTTCAACGAATGGAAGAGTCTCTGTGAAACAAATTTTCGATGAGATTCAACCGAACATGGGAATTTCAATCCGTAGCCTGCAACGTTATTTGAATGGACTTGCGAATTGGGGGCTCGTGGAAAAGGATGGCCAAACTCCGCAGGGATTCAGATTGAGCAAATCAGCAAGGGAATTATTTGCTGATATCGCTTTTGGAAAATCAGTATGACAAGTATTTCCCTTGCTGAATATAAAAGCTTATACGGCTCAAAAAGTAAAAATGTACTTAAGTCAAAATCTCCACGCCGTGATAAGCAAATTGAAAGTATGGGAGAGTCGATATTAGCTTTACAACTTAAGGCGCACAGAATCGAATTTGAGAGAGAGTTTAGGTTTCACCCCAAACGTAAATGGAGAGCTGATTTCCATCTAAACTCCAAAAAAATATTGATCGAGGTTGAAGGTGGGATATGGAGCGGAGGTAGACACACTAGAGGCAAAGGTTATATCGACGATATGGAAAAATACAACGCAGCAACAATGATGGGTTACCAGATATTACGGTTTAGTACAGAACAAGTGAAATCAGGTTTAGCAATACAACAAATTGAGAAGATGGTAGGGGAATAGTCATGGTTGTAGCAGAGGCAACGAAACAACATATTTTACAAACAATAGATTGGTCACGTTTTGATTTAGAAGGATGGTTACACCAATTCGGCGCATGGATGAATTCAGTTAGTGGTACATGTAGCCAAAGTATTAATCCGATTGCAGTGGCCATGGATAATGCCACTAAGAAAAGAAAACAGAAAAAACTGACCAATCTACAGGAATCAAAAATCATTGTTGACTTCCTGACTGGTGATTATCAATTACCAAAATTAAAGCAGACAAAAATTGTGTGTCAGATTGATGATAATGAAGCACGCGCCGTACAGCGTTTAATATTAGATATGCAGGGACAATCTGAAATTTTAGATGATTGGATGGATGCAGTTATTGATCGATATTTTTATGGGAATTCTTGGTCTGAAATGGTACGTGAAAATCGTACTCAAGCAGATTCAAGAATGGATGTTAAGTGCGGTTTAGCTGCTTTGCATAGTCGGTATGGATTTATTAAATATTAATAAAAATTTTTAAGACAACCTATTTCATTTAAAGATGAAAGTGCCTTGTAAGGCACTTAGCTTTAACAGTTAATTTATTTTTAATATGTGACAGAATAGCTATCGTTGTTAATTGTGGTAATTAGATACAATTTTGAAGCTAAAAGGTTTTGCTCGGTAAAATAATATTGACTAGGAATTTTTACTGCAATTAAGCATTTTGATTTTCCACATTTTAAGATTTTTATATTTTTAATATTTGGTTCATTTATTTTATTAACTTTATACCATTCAGTTATTTTATCATCTTTAATTTGTGCCATAATAATAGGCCCATTATTTATCATTTTTTTAGCGTCATCGTAGCCATCTTTTTCAACATCCATAAGATAATATATTGATAAAATAAAAATTGCGTATATCAAGATTGAAGTTAAGTAATGGGCTAAAAGCTCTCTAAAACCTTTGTCAATATTAGGTGTATCAATAGTGTTATCCCAGTTGACTTCACGTTTTGCAAATCTGTGTGTACGGTAAATTGATGGCTTAATTCTTCGAATAATAAACTTTAAAAAAAATATAAGTATAATTAAAGGAGAAGAAATTATTAGTAAAAATATAAAAATATAAAAATCAATAATGTTGGAAAGTCGAGGGAATTTATATATAAAATTTGATAGTGCTCTTACTGGAGTGTAAATAAAATTAAGGAATTTAAGTGTAATTTTGAAAATGGAGGTTAGTGCGAAAATTAACAAATAATTAAATGATTTGGTGATGGATTTGGTGATGTTTTCACCGATAAATTTATTTATTAAAGATAAAGTTATAGGAACTAATATACCTAAAATAATTACTTGAAAACCTTGTAAGCCACCATAAACTAAATAATTTTGAAAATCAAAGCCTAATGCTTCATGAGAGTAATCGAAATATTTTACATATGCTTGTATATAAAAATAACCACATGAATATAGAACTATTGATAAGGATGTAAAAAATAAGGCAAGGTCTAAATTAAAATTTGTTTTCAAGTTAAGTTCTCAATGTAATTCTTAATTTTTATTTAAAATTAATCTTTGAAAGTTTCATTCAAAGCATTTTGCACAGCATCTACACGTGATTTACAGGCTCTATATGCTGACATCGATTCTTCAACAATTTTCATCAAATTATCAATATCTGGTTCATCTTGAGACTCAAGGAGCTCGGCGTTCTTTTTGAGAATTTCATAGCCTTCTTTAAACGTTAATTCTTTCTTAGTCATTGCTAGATACCTGAGTCACATTGGCATTGATAATACCATCCTGTAATTCTACTTGAATGCTATCACCTGATATTTGTTGAATAGAACGTATGGCTTTGCCTTGGCTACGGACGATACCAAAACCTTTGGCCATAACATTTTTGGGATTCTGAAGTAATGTTTCGCGCATGAGAGATTCAACTTGCTGAGAAGCCAGCTTAACCTGTTGCTGTGCTAAATATTGAGTGGTGTCTTTAATTAAGTCTAAATTGCGAATAGCTAAACTAATTTGATTATCCGCCAGTGTCTTGATTGACTTTATGTATTGATCATTCTGGCTTTGATACGCCGTGATCTGATGCTGAGATAACAACTTAATAGTTTGTAGAGAATCAGATACATCTTGAACACGCTCTACAATCAAATTACGTATACCTCCAATGACCTTACTGGGTGTATCAAAAGATCTATGTGCAATTTCATCTAAAATCGTTCGGTCTTTTTCATGGCCAATACCGACCCAGATAGGGACGGAACGCTTACAAAGCAAAGCTGCCAAATCAAAATCATTTAAATATGCTAAATCATTTACAGATCCACCACCGCGAATAAGAACGATGAGATCAGGGGCAACTTCATAATCTTTGACCCATTGCTTAAGGGCAGTTATTAAAGAATCTCGGATACTTGTTGGAGCTGTATTGCCTTGGAAAGTTGCACTGTGATAAACGAAATGGCAGACACCGGCTTTGTCTAATGCATCAGCATCCTTTTTGAAATCGCCTAAACCTGCAGCATTTTCAGGTGCAATGACCAGGACATTTTGAATATCAAACGGCGTAGGTAGCTGTTTATTTTTATCTGCAAGACCTTCGGTTTGTAATTTTTCTAATGTCTGCTGATAACGCCGTGCTATATCACCTAACGTAAAGCTTGAATCAATATCTTCTACATTAACGGAGAAACCATATTGAGGGTCAAACTTGGCTTTAACTTTTATCAGAACATTAAGATCTCGAGATAACTCAATACCACTTTCACGTTCGAACTTTAGAACCATCTTTTGAGCAGAAGACTTCCAAATAGTCGCTTTACAACTAGCGATCACTTTGTCTGAACCTTCCTCTTTTTCAGCCAGCTCAAGATAATAATGTCCGCTTTTAATATTTAAATTTCTTATCTCTGCTTTGACCCAAACAGGTTCATCAAAGGTGACCCGTATAACTTCTTGAACAGTGGATAAATATTCACTTAAGTTTAGCTTGTAATCAGACATCATTGAGCAGCGAGATGAGGTTACTAAAAATACT
This sequence comes from Acinetobacter sp. 25-47-122, assembly GCF_056779695.1. Classification (NCBI taxonomy): domain Bacteria; kingdom Pseudomonadati; phylum Pseudomonadota; class Gammaproteobacteria; order Moraxellales; family Moraxellaceae; genus Acinetobacter; species Acinetobacter sp. 25-47-122. The sequence continues at coordinate 51,088 of NZ_JBWYIJ010000009.1, read as the reverse complement.
AACGAACATATTGTTCAAAGACAATGATGAATGTTTGACCTTGTACAAGGGTTGTGGCATATTTCAGCTATAGTGACCGAAGTGTACGTTGATGCACTAAGTTGATTTAAAAGCTCGCCAAATGGTGGGCTTTTTTGTTATCAATATTTCTTTTTTTTGGTGATAAAGTTACGAAGTATAGTGTTTTAACCGTTTGTTTGTTCTGAAAGCTTTAATAACAGGCAGTTGTCATTGTTTGTACTTTTAAATAAGGCATAATGTGCTTCTTAAATTTAGAGCTAATTTTTATTTATGGTAGATGTAAACCAGTTAAACAATATTTTTAAAGAAACATTAGCGAATAATAAAAAACCTGAAAGAATATTGATAGGCTACAAGCTATATGCAGAGTTAATGAAAGATAGAAGGTTTTTTGAAGAGGTAGTAGGATCCGCTATGAATCCTAGTAAGCGTACTTATCAAAATATTAAAATTAAGATTACTCAAGATGATAGACAGCTTGAATTAAAATCTTCGGGTTAATGAATTCTTCTAATATAATATTGTAACTTATTGCTAATGCTACGCTTTTAGAAATTGAATATTATTTATGCACAGGACCTAACCTGTTCTTCAATTTTACCTCCTCACCCAGGAGGTATTTTTTTACCTTTTAAATTATTAACAGTTAATGAATATCTATCAGTTAATTTTATTGTGTTTAAAATCACAAATAAATTGAGATTGGATTATTTACATAATTAATCTTTCATTGAATTAGCAAGTTAAAACACTAAATAAATTCCCTTACATTAACTTTAATTTTCAAGTTTAAATGGGTGTTAATGTGATCTTGGGTTGTAACCGTAAGCAATACGGAAGTGTTCAAGTTGAAATACGGAATTGCGTTTTCCTTTCAACGAACTTGGATGTTTAACATCTAACTTGAATTTCTAACGCATGCATGTATTTGCACCATGCCAACCTAAAGGGCTCGCAGGTAAGAGCAAGCCCTTTTTGAAGTACTTGCCGAACTTATTACGGCACTAAACCCCGCTCTAGGTTCATTTGGTGGGGTTTATTTTCTTAAAGACATCACTGTACTTGGTAATTGGGATTTGTATTATCGTGCGTACACTTTCTTGGGTGGGTAGAGATACATAGAATCGCCCAAAAATTTTCTGGAGAATCGTATGCTCCGTAAATTGCTTTGTATTTTAGGCTTTCATGGCGCAACTGAAATTGATTACACGATTGATGGTGATCAAATAAAAGTGTGCCGAGATTGTTTGAAAGAGATTTAAACCCCTGACCGAGCAAATCCTCGGTCTTTGCCATTGTTGGCACATAACCCCGCTATAGATTCTTAAGAATTGGCGGGGTTTTTCTTTTTTATGAGGTGTCGAATGGTGGATATCGTAGAAGCTGAGAAAAGCCTTAAGAAGCTAGAGAGCGACCATTATCATCTAGCGCATCTTAATCACTTAAATAGCCGTGAATCATTCAAACAAGATTGTCAGCGTCGCATGAATGAAATCAGAATCCAAACTGACAACTTAAGACATTTGATAAATGCGGAACGCAAAAAGACTCGCTGAGATTCGTAAGTTGCCTTGTGTGAGGTGTGGTCAATCGCCAAGCCAAGCTGCTCATTCAAATAGCTCAAAGCATGGCAAGGGTAGAGGGATTAAGGCAAGTGATGACTTCACGGTGCCACTTTGCTATTCATGTCATAGTCAATTTGATCAATTTAAGCTTGGAAATAGAGAACAATCTGAAAAGCTATTTGAGCAATGGTTGGTTAAAACAGAAGTGATGATGAGTAAGGTTGAAGAGGTGTTTTGATGAATCAGAAACTCGAAGCTACATTCATCATCGACTCACATCAAAACATCACTAAAACGATTGGCTTTCTAAATGCATGGCATACCCAAGCAATTGATCAGGGTAAACCTTTAGTTGTTCGCATTAATCAGAAAGAAGATGACCGAAGTAAGGCGCAGAATCGTATTTACTGGATGTGGTTATCACAATGGGCTAAACACCAGGGTACAGATAAAGATACAGAGCATTTGTATTTCAAGAAAAGATTCTTAGCGCGGATCTATGATCGTGATGATGTTAGTCAGTATCGAAACACATTTGCAGCAGTCAAAGTTTTAAAAGAACAAAAGCATCCACAATACCAAGCTGTGGCAGATGGGTTGAACGAGTTGATAAGCACGACCGATGCAACAGTGGATCAATTCACTGAGTACCTAAACGATATCCATACTTTCTGTTTAAGCAAGGGATGTTATTTAAACACCCCTGATGATTTGATGTATGCTATTCATTAAAAATAAACAGAAAAGGCTGGAGAGATGTATCAAGACATAAACAATGCATTTGCGGATTATTCGAAAAATTATCGTAATAAGCCAGTAGAGCTTTTTATTAATTGGGAAACCTATGAATATTTACTTCGTGATCCCCATTTAATTCCTAAAATACAACCGCAAAACAATCCAGTTTCTACTGTATTTAATTGCCCAGTATATGTAGTAAGAATGGATGAGCCTTATTTATGGCTGTCAGACAGAGATCTAAGGCTTTTGAGAGTAACTAAAGATGAGCCTTGGGATGAAAATACTACACATATCACGATTGAAAGGGTAAATATCGAGAGACAAGTTGAGCAAATAAGTATTCCGGTTGCTATACGTGATTATGTATACCCCGAGGATTAGCTATGCCATTAGAATTTAGTAAAGAAACAATTGAGCGACTTAGAATCCCGACTCGGAAGATTGTAGATAAAAACCAAGAGGAAAATATAAGCTCAAATCAAATAAGACCACCTTCGGGTGGTTTTTTAATGGGCGCTTATTATGAAAAGACCATATCCACCAAAAGATCTAATAGAGCATGAATGGTGCTTAGAAGCTAAATTTGCACCAGCGCAAAATATTGTTGAATGGCTTCATGAATGCATACTTGATGAAGGTAGTGATTTATTTAACGAGGATCACGCTCATTTAATTGATCATAGTGGCATTGCATTTCTTTGGTGTGATTCTGGGTATGTAAAGCGCGGGAAAAGAGTTTTAGGTCAAGCTGAAATTATTCAATTCAAAGTAAGTGGTTGGCAGAAATACAGACAAGAAACACAAATGATTGAGTGGTTTGGATTTTTACCAAAAGCATTAATTACATTAGATGCGCTATTTTGCTCAGAGTGTTCAGACACAGAGTTTATGGCGTTGATTGAGCATGAGCTTTATCACTTGGGTCATAAACAAGGTAATCATGGTCCTATGTATGATCAAGAAGGCAGACCATCTCTAGAAATGAGAAGTCACGACGTTGAAGAATTCAATGGTGTGGTTAGACGTTATGGTGCTTCGACTGATGTTCAGAAGATGGTAGAGCTTGCAAACAATGGTCCAACAATAGGTAAGGCTAAAATTGCTCAAGCATGTGGTACGTGTTTATTGAAGTTGGCTTAATTTTTTTGCCTACCTTGTTTGACGTAGTATGACGAAGGGGAGAATATGGCAACACTTAAAGAGCCTGTAAAAATCTTTATAGTTCAGTCTCTTGCTTGCCGTGATACACCTCAAGAAGTTGCAGATGCGGTCAAACAAGAATTTAAAATAGATTTGGATAGACGGCAATGTGCTGCCTACGATCCAACCAAACTAGCAGGCAAAAACCTTTCCAAAAAACTGGCTGATCTTTTTTATAAAACACGCGCTGATTTTGATGCTGGTTTGATTGATATTCCGATTGCCAATAAACATTTCCGACTAAAGCAGTATCAAAAGCAATTAGAGCGCAATTCAAAAAATACAGTTATGTCGCTGAAGATTCTAGAACAGGCTGCTAAAGACTGTGGCGGTCAATTCACTAATCGTCAGGAAATCACTGGTAAAGATGGTAAGCCTATAGAAACAATTAATCAGAACGTGCCTACCGAAAGCTATTTAAAAGCTCGGGAGCAAGTTATTAATGAATATTGATCCAGCGAGAGAATTAGCAATACAGATTGAAGCACAAGAAGATTTATATTTTTTTACGCGCTACATGTTTAAAGAGCGTCGAAAATATAAATGGATGCACAACTGGCATCATCGAGTGCTTTGTGATGCGCTAATGAAGGTTTTCAAAGGTGAAACGAAGCGACTCATAATTAATATTCCACCACGTTATTCAAAGACTGAAATTGCTGTAATTAATTTTATGGCTTGGTGTTTTGGAAAAGTTCCAGATTCGGAATTTATTCACATTAGTTATTCAGCGACTTTAGCGGCAAACAATGCTTCGCAAACGAGAAACTTGGTATTAGAGCCGTCATTTAAGCGTGTATTTCCTGATCTTGCGCTACGTGAAGACAGTAAGGCTAAAGATGACTGGCGAACTGTTGCCGGTGGTGTGTGTTATGCACAAGGTACAGGTGGAACAATTACGGGTTTTGGTGCTGGTAAGATTCGATCAGGTTTTGGTGGGGCAATTATCATTGATGACCCACATAAAGCAGCAGAAGCAAGCTCTGAGACAATCCGAAACAACGTCATTGAGTGGTTTCAGAACACATTAGAGTCTCGAACAAACTCACCTGAAACCCCAATCATTGTGATTATGCAAAGGCTTCATGAGCATGATTTGTCTGGTTGGCTTTTAGATGGTGGTAATGGTGAAGAATGGGAACATCTATGTTTGTCTGCAATTCAAGATGATGGAACGGCTTTATGGCCTGAGAAACACAGCATTGAACGCTTAAAACAGATGGAAGATGCAGCACCCTATGTTTTTTCGGGGCAGTATCGTCAACTACCTTCACCTCCAGCTGGAGGTTTTTTTAAGCCTGATCGAATTGAAATTGTTGATGCATTACCGCCTGACATTGTTAAAGAAATACGCGCATGGGATTTAGCAGCATCCGAAAACGAAGGTGACTGGACTGCTGGACCTAGAATGCTAAAAACCACAAATAACACAATTTACATTGTGGATATGGTGCGTGGTCGTTGGGGTCCTGATGGTGTTGAAAACACTATTAAACAAACTGCACAAATGGATGGCAAAAAAGTCATGATTCGCCTACCGCAAGATCCAGGACAAGCAGGTAAGGCTCAAGCTAAAAACTTCGTCACGATGTTGTCAGGATTTAATGTCAAAGCTGAAACAGTATCGGGTGACAAAGTGACAAGAGCACAACCTTTTGCAGCACAAGTCAATGTGGGCAATGTGAAGATGCTTCGCGGTGATTGGAATAGGGAGCTTATTAAGGAGCTTCGAGTGTTCCCGAATGGCGTTCATGACGACCAAGTAGATGGTTTGAGCGATGGATTCAATGAATTAAATGAAGCGCCTCAAGTCACATCAATCGACCTACCAATTTTTGGATTTTAATTATGAGTATCACAAGCAAACATGCCGACTTTCTAGAACATGAAAAAACTTGGAAAAAGTTGGATGATGTTTGTAAAGGTCCTGAAGTAATTAAGAAAGCTGGCAAAACTTATTTGCCATTACCAACGCTTTTCAAATCTAAGAATGATGAGACTGGTGAAGAGCGTTACAAGGAATACAAGGATCGAGCGATATTTCCAAGCGTAACTTCTGTAACACTGTCAAATCACATTGGCTTGGCATTTGGTAAGACGCCTGTATTTAATCGCCCTGATGAGCTTGCGTATTTAGAGCGAAATGCAGATGGTGCAGGGCGTTCAATTTGGCAAGTATCGCAGCGTGCAACACGGTTGGTGGAGAGAAATTATCGATGTGGTATTTACGTTGACTATCCAGCAACCACACCGAGTCGCACTCTAAAAGAGGATAAATCTAAAAACGCTTTTCCAATGATTCATGTGATTGAGGCGGGCTTGATTGAAGATTGGGATCACATTGTGATTGGTAATCAACGAAAATTAAGCTACGTCAAGATACTTGAGACAGTCAAAGAGCGGAATGGGTTTGAAACCTCTGAAACTAAGCAATATCGCTGCTTGTGGCTTAAAGTCATCAATGGTTTATTAACCTACGTTATTGAGGTTTATAAGCAAGATGATAAAGGGAAGTGGTATTTATTTAGTGAGTCGACTCCGACTGACTTTAGTGGAAAAACTTGGGATTACATTCCATTCACTTTTTGTGGTGCCGTAGATAACTCTGATGAGATTCAAATGCCACCTTTGTACGGATTGGCTGAGTTAGAGTTATCGTATTATCGCAGTTCAGCAGATGTTGAGGAATCAGCTTTTATTGTTGGTCAGCCGACTTTGTGTTTTCCAAGCATCACACCTGAACAATATGCAATGGTAAAAGAGTCGGGCGCTCAAGTGGGTAGTCGGTCTGGAATCCCAACCGATGGTAAATTCATCCAAGCTGATGAAAATGGTCTAGCTTACAAGCGCATGCAAGATAAGTGGGATCAGATGAAAGAGCTTGGTGCAAGGCTTATTGAGGTTGGTTCAGCAAATAAAACAGCAACTCAAGCAGATAATGAAAACTCAATTCAACATTCAGTATTGTCGCTTGTGGTTGCAAATGTGTCTGAGGCTTTCACTAATGCCTTACGTTGGTGTGCAAAATTCGCAATGCCTAGTCATGATTTCACAAACGAAGAACTAAGTTATTCGATTGCTCAGGACTTTAATAAGCCGAAATATGATCCTGTTCGATCTCGTTTGATCTATGAATCTTGCTTAAATGGCTTGATGCCATGGTTTGTTTGGTATCACTATGAGCAAACAGGCACTTTCACGGATTCTAAATGGGAAGATGTAGTGAAGCAGATTGAGGCTAGAGAGGATGGGGTGGATGGCTCGCATCAAGAGTAGTGTTAAGTCTGAATAATTTTATGTAATATCCCTCTAAAAATAGGGGGATTTATGAGTGATATTCAAAAAAAGATAGAAAATTATAAATGGATATGGATTGTTGTAATATTTTCAATCCTACATTTTATTGTTGGCGTATGTGTTAAATCTGATGGGCCTTATTTTGACCCCGAAAAGGCTTATAGCATTTTTAATAATACAATTACTTTAACGGCTTATTTCTTGGCTCCAGCTATAGCGGCGACGTTATATAGTGATTGGAGACTGCAGCATCGCGCATTAAAAAATGAAAGGGTAAGTAGTGAAATTAAATCTAAACTCATTGAAATAATTCCCTATTTAGGTTTGTATCCATCTACCAATAAATTTGATATTGCAGATTTTAATTCAGGCTTTAATAGTATTTTAGCCAAGTTAAGCGAATTAAAAGATCAACTTGCAGAACAGGATGAAGAATCTATAAAGTTTAAGACAGATTTAAATAATCAAATAAAAAATCTTAGTGAGTACCTCGAGACTTTTAATAAGCAATATAATCTTAATGTTAATTATCACAACTTCATTCGATTAGAAGTTAGAAACGATTCAACATTGAATGAAATGTTGTTCAAGATTAATCAAGCAGGAATTGAAAGATCTAAGTTTGCTAATGCTTTTGTTAATTATTTACAAAAATTTATGGTTTTAAATGTTTAATAGGTAACACATGAGCATCTCAACGCAAAAAGCCTTGGTCAATGCGTTGAGTCAGCACAACGCTTATCTATACCGAGCTTCATCACAATCAGTAAATGAATTAATCAAGCACTTCAATTCTCTCTCAAATGCGAAATTACAGCGTTTGGCAGAGTTGCTTGAAGATTTATCAGATTCAGAACGAAATGCGCTGAAATCACTTAATTTTGCGAGTAAAGCAAAGGCTTCAAAGAACATTGAGGAAATTAAAACCATTCTGAATGAGTGGTTTAAATCCATCGATGTTGACCTAAGTGGGCAATTTAATAAAACAGCATTAGAACTAGCAATTTACGAAGCATCTTACGTTGCCAAAATTGCAGGTGAAACAGCAGCAGTCGTAAAAGGCGCTGAGGTTTTAAGTAGGGCTAAAGAAATTCCCTTTGCTGGCGGTGCTTTAGTTGATTATCTATTTGCCGATATTGCGGATTCACTAAGAAAGAAAGTTGAATTCATTATTCGTGATGGTATTTCGCAAGGTCAAACCAATCAGCAGATTGTTCAGCGAATTAAAGGTCGAAAGTCTTTAGATTATAAAGATGGTGTGCTTCACACATCTCGATCAAGCATTGAAAGACAGGTAAGAACAGCTCGAAGTCATGTGTCGAATGCAGCATATATTGATACATATAAAGCCCTTGGATACACACATGTAAGAGTTGTCTCCACATTGGATGGTAGGACATGCAAGTATTGCGCATCAATTGATGGCAAAGTGTTTGCAATTGATGATCCAAAACGGCCTAGATTTCCTGTTCACCCTAATAATAGAACCACTTATGTTGGTTGTGATGCTGAAGGCAAGATTTTCGGAAAGCGTCCTTTTGTTGCAGATGAGAGAAAAGTTAAAGATATTCCGAAAGATCAACGTGATGGCATTATTGGTCAGGTAGATGCAAATACCACCTTTAAAGATTGGTTTGAAGAGCAAGATGATTTCTTTAAGCGCAAGTGGCTTGGTAAATCAAAATACCAACTTTACAAGGAAGGCAACTATTCTATCGATAAGTTTGCCGACCCATTAAATAAGCGTGGTTACACATTGGCTGAGCTTGAAGAAATGGATGGGGAAACTTTTAACCGAGTATTAAATGCGGCTTAAGTCCATGACAACAGATTAAACAAACCAAATTCTCAACATGCACCTTCGGGTGCTTTTTTATTGCCTGAAATTCGGATGAATAGGGCGCAACCGAGCGGATGCTCATAATTATGGTGGATACCAATGAAACTTAAAACGACACAAATCGATGGCAAAACGTATGCAGAAGTAGATGGACAAGGCTTACCAATCTTTGTGCATGACGATGGTAAAGAAGTGGGGTTTGATGCTGGCTCAGCAATGCAAAAAATTAGCTCACTAAATGCGGAAGCGAAAACACATCGTGAAGCAAAAGAACAGGCGCTTGCTCAACTTAAAAACTTTGAAGGTATTGAAGATCCAGCGGCTGCAAAAAAAGCTTTAGAAACTTTGAAAAATTTTGATGACAAAAAACTTGTGGATGCAGGTGAAGTCGAAAAAATCAAAGCTGAAGCAATCAAGGCTGTTGAAGAAAAATACGCTCCAGTGGTTCAAAAGTTGGAAAAAGTCGAAAACGATTATTACCAAGAGCTAATCGGTGGTGGATTCTTACGTTCTAAGTTCATAGAAGAAAAAATTGCAGCGCCACGCGAGATGGTTCAAGCCACTTTCGGCAAAAACTTTAAAATCGAAGATGGAAAAGTTGTGGCTTACGGTGCTGATGGTCAAAAAATTTACTCACGCTCACGACCAGGTGAAGTTGCCGACTTTGATGAAGCTTTAGAGACTTTGGTTGGTGGATGTCCATTCAAGGATTCAATTCTAAAGGGTAATCAGGCTCAAGGCGGTGGTTATCAGGGTGGTGGTGGATCAAATTCTGGCTTTAAACGCAGTGAGATGAATGCTGATGCTAAAGCAGACTACATTCGTCAGCATGGTCAGGAATCATATTTAAAACTTCCAAAATAAGGAGTCGAAATGACGACTACAGTTAATAGTGACATGATTGTCTACAATCAGTTGGCGCAAACAGCATACTTAGAGCGCCTACAGGACAATCTAAATGTATTTAACCAAGCATCAAACGGTGCAATCCGCTATGTGAATGAAATAATCCAAGGCGACTTTAAACAAGAGTCGTTTTATCGCGTTGGTGGAAGTATCGAGCATCGTGACGTGAATTCGCAGGCAAAAGTTACACCGAAGAAGATTGGTGCTGGTGAATCAGTAGGTGTAAAAATTCCATTTAAATATGGTCCATATGCTTCAACCGAAGAGGCTTTTAAGCGTCGCGCACGCTCACCAGCAGAGTTTGCTGAAATCGTTGGTCAAGATCTTGCTGACGCGTTGGTTGCTGGGCGTCTTCAATACGGTTTGACTGCTTTAAAGGCAGCAATTAGTAGTAATCCTGACATGATTGCTGCTGGAAGCATTGCTGTTGATGGTCGCAAAGCTTTAACTCGAGGTATGCGTAAATTTGGTGACAAGTTTGGACGCATTTCACTCTGGGTTATGAACTCTGATACGTATTTCGATATTGTTGATGAAGCTCTTACAAATCAGGTTTATGGTGAATCTGAGATTGTTATTTATGGTGGGGTACCTGGAACGCTAGGTAAACCAGTTTTGGTGACTGACTTGGTTGGTGACAATGATGCCTTTGGTCTGCAAGCTGGCGCATTGACGGTGACCGAATCGCAAGCACCTGGTTTCCGTGCCTACGACATCAATGATGAAGAGAACCTTGCAATAGGTATGCGTGCAGAAGGTGTCTTTAATTTAGATATCATGGGTTATTCATGGGATACCTCGAAAGGATCCAACCCAACATTGGCGCTATTGGGTGCTGATGCTAACTGGATTAAACATGCTACAAGCAACAAGATGACTGCTGGCACATTGCTTGATTTATCAGGTACACCATAAAGGAGGGCTTAGGCCCTCTTTCTTTTTTGGAGACAGAATTGAAAATTATCTATGCAAAAAAAAGCTCAGGTATTGACGAGTTGGGTTCATTTCAGAATCCAGACTACTACGACAAACCAAACCCATCTGCTGAAGCGGTAATTATTTATGGTGATTACCCGAAAATTAAAGCTGATTACGAGTCGCTAGGTATTGATGTCGAGGTGCGTGAATTACCCAAAGTGAATAAAATCACTGTTCAATTGAATGCTGAAATCGCACCCGAGCTTCAAAAAACAATCGATGATGCTAAAGCTGAATGCGAAAAAGTTGTTGCTGAAAATGAAGCCTTAAAAGCTGAAATTGAAGGCATTAAAACTGAGCGTGATGCTTTAGCTCTAAAAGTAAAAGAACTCGAAGAGCAGTTAGCTGCATCCCAAGCTGAATTTGTTGCTATTAAAAATGCAGGTACAACTGGTGATTTGCTGTCTGAAAATACAGATGCAACAACAACCAAAGAAACAAAGAAAAAATAGGTGAGACATGAGCTTTATTACAGAACAACAAGCGCTTCAAATCATTGGAACACCGTTTGAAATCTCCAGTGATAAAGCTCAAAACTTGATTCTTGCTAATGCTTGGATGAAAAATCAGATTGGTTTTGTTCCTGAGTCAATTGATGAGAATCTTACATTGGCTGCTGCTGAAATTGTTCGTGGCATCATTGATGAAGCACTATTTGTCGGTGTAGATCGTCAAACGGTAAGCGAAACGGTTAATGCCAACGGTGTGTCGGTGAGTGAAACATTTGCCGAGGGTTCAGTTGTTGTAACTCGATATGAGCAAATCGCCAAAGCATTGATTCAGTCTGTTGATCTTGAGAATCCGAATAAGTCGAATGGCTTTGGTTTTGAGGTGTATCGATGACCAAAAAATTACGCCTACCAGCTTGGCACGAGACGCCGTTTCAACACATGCGCTACACGCTAGTCACAAATCAAGAGCAGCTTGACAAATTGCTGTTAAAGATGACATGTAAGCCGAAACTATTTGAGTTTCTTGAGGGTGGTGCAAGCGCAAGAGTGAATTTCCTACCAGATGATTCTGCAATAGTGCAAATTAGCAGTCAGACCGATTGGACAATAAATCAGATTCACAGTCTTCTAACGCACGAAGCGGTGCATATATGGCAAGAAATTAAAAAGAGAATGGGTGAAGAAAACCCGAGTGTTGAGTTTGAAGCGTATTCAATTCAGCTCATCACGCAAGATTTATTTTATCTATATGATTGGAGTTTGGGTCATGATTAAATACAAAATTCAATCCAAACTCGCCAAAGCATTAGATAGCAAATTAATCGATGCAACTCACCCTTTTTCATGCACAAGAATAATTTCAAGTGGTCGATGGAATCCAATTACTGGTCAATATGAAAACCAAGAAACCGAGACTTACACAGGTCGAGGTGTATTGTTTGGCAATTACCTGAAGGATTTGTCAAAGCCTTCTGACTATCTAGTTGATGATTGCAAATCGATTGTGCTGCAGAACGAAGTTACAGAAGAACCGAAAATTGGTGATATTTGGGAAACTCCAAAAGGTGATTTTAGAGTGATAAATGTTTCGCCTGATGCTGCGGATGCAACATGGCTTGTGCAGATACGCAAGGTTACAGTGTAATGAGCTGGAAAGGTTATAAGCCCACACAATTTGCTTTAGATGTAATTGAAGAAAGCGAAGAGCATGTGAAGAAGATTGCAGGTGTTGGTCTACAATCGGTTGTGGTTGGATCGCCCATTATGGATGGTGCATATCGTGGCAATCATCTAATTTCAATCAACAAGGAAGATCACACATTTGATGAAAACCTTAAAGATTTGGGTGGTCAAAGCACGATAGCCAAAGAAAGCGCCAAAATTGTGAAATTTAAGCTCGGTGATAAGTTGTATATTCAAAACAATGCGCCTTACGCGGTAAGGCTTGAAAATGGATGGTCTGATCAAGCATCCAAAGGTGTTTACTCAATCGCATTCATGAATATGAGAAATGTAAAATGATGACACTAAGCCAAGCTGAGCGTGTGATTTACACTCGAATAGGTCAATTTATTGATCGAAGTAAATACATGGCAGGTGCTGATATTCACCTGATTGGTCAAACTGAGCCTTTGGGTAAAGTTGAAACAGGTCAGCCCGATATTGATGTTGTATATGAAAATTCACCACCATACACACCGCCTAAAAATAAATTGTGGTGCAAAGTGTATATAGATTATGCGAATAGCTTGGTGGCTGAACTAGCAGACAACCCACTGGTTAGGCATAACGGATTAATTCAGATTCAGTGTTTTGCACCACTTAGTTCAGGAACTCTACCACTATTAAATCTATGTGATGAGTGGTTGCTACTCTTGCAATCATTTAGTGAAGACGATCTGGAGATTCATACAGTCCACGCACCAGCACGTATCGATGACCCTAATTTCTTGGGTCGAATTATTAGAGCTGAGTTCCGAGTGAATTAGCTTAAACACTTTATTCCACCGCCTACATGGCGGTTTTTTTACGCCTAAAATTAGGAGATTGCCATGTCTAGTGGTGCTAAACAAATACTTCAAATTGCCAAAGAAACAGTCAATGGCACAACGCCAACACCTTTTGCAAGACAAACCCTGCCATTTATTGACTGCTCATTAAATCAAACACCAGAGAAAGAAGAATCTCAATCCGTTGTAGATTCAAGACTGGATGAAGCCTCTGCTGTGGTTGGTGCAACTTATGATGGTGATATTAACGTTGAGGCTCGATATGGAGCGTTTGATGATTTGATTGCAGCCGCAGCATTTAATAACTGGGCTACGAATACACTAACATTCGGCGGAATTCTTCGACAGTCTTTCAGTATTCTGTGGGGTTATTCCGATATTGCGAATTACCACACATTTGCAGGTATGCACGTAAATACGTTCGGCATCGATATTCCAGCTAAGGGCATGATCAAATTTAGCTTTGGATTCATGGGCAAAAAGCGTACCCCATCGAACACATTGCCAGTAGGTTCAGTAACAGCTGCTTCAACAAGCAAAAAACTATCCAATGTGTCAGTGGGTGAAATCCTAATTGATGGTGTATCTACAAAAGGTGTGGCGTGTGTGTCTGCATTCTCGTTCAACTGGGAAAATGGCATCACACCGCAAGAGTGCTTAGGCTCAGGCTTGACAATTGAAAGCCTCATTGAAACAAGCGCAAAAGGCTCAGGAAATCTAACAGTAGCATGGAGCGCTAAAGCTGCTGAAATGTATGAAAAGCAATTTGTAAATACTCCGGTCACCATTGTTATCCCAATTACTGATGCTGATGGTAATGCTTACACGCTCACTATTCCAAAAGCTGAATTAACAGCACCTCTGGCAACTGGGTCTAAAACTGATCAGATTTCTACTACTTTTGAATACAAAACCGTTGAACAAGCGCCAACTCTTGTTCGCACACCGAAAGCATAATTCACACCGCCTTCGGGCGGTATTTTTTTGAGGTCTATATGGCTTTAGTTGTTGAGATTAAAGAAAGTAAAAATGTGTCTTTATGGAAAGAATATAAAGATGCTGAAGGTAACGTATTAGCTGAATTCAAAATTCGTGGTGCTGCATATCCTGCTTATCAGGTTGCAATTGAGCGTGCGCACAATCAGGTATCTTCAAAAGGTTTTGATGTCACCAAGGCGAGTGCTAGTGATCGATTACTTCATGAGCTTCATCTTGATGCTGCTGCATGTCATCTCATTGAAGACTGGAAAGGCGTAGCACTTAAAGAAAATGGCGAAGTTATTGAAGTGCCTTATTCGGCTGAAAATGCAATGAAGCTTTTTAACTTAGGTGACATTGGTCCACAAATTTGGGCTTTTGTTAAAACGCAATCTGAGTTGATTCAATTTGAGGCTGATAAGCATCGAGATGAAACACTGGGAAAGTCTTAAGTCTTTATGACTGGATTCAGTACGAAAGTGAAGAAGAAGCCAACGAGGACAACCTAAAGCGCAAGGCAATCGCTGAAGCTTTAGGGCAGCCTACACCTGATCCAATCACTAAGCCTGAATATTCTTATACAGCAAATCTCATTTTAAATGCTTTCAACATCATTGCTCGATCAAGAAACTATGAGCAAGGTACACCATTGCCTATTGATATGAGCGCAATTGCTCAGTATCTACAGATTTATGAAGCGCCTTGTGAGTTACACATTTTTGTAGATTGCATTGTGATGATGGATAACAAGTTTTTAGATGGGGTGTTTAAAAGGATGGGTGAGAAATCAGTGTAAGTTAGTTTCTTCTTTTTTTTATTTTTTATGTTTTTATACTAAATAAATTATCCTTAAATTTACGAAGAAAAACATAAATTTATTAAAAATTGAAAACACCAAATTAAAAAATATGATAATCTCATAGCTAAATCAAATACTAGGTATTGGTTATGAGTGGCTCAGAAAAAATAGTTGTACTGGGTACAAATGTCTTAAGACGAGCGGGCAATACTTTAATCAGCTCAGAAGCTAGTGAAGCTGAAAAAATAGAAGCCTTTAAAGTGCTAACCGCATGGCGTTCTTTACATACATACCCAATTGATACTTTTCAAAAAACCTTGAGAAGAAGATGTGGTGAGTTGAAATTTAAAGACTCAACTGTGGCGCAAAGACTTAAGCGATTGCCATCAATTGTCTCTAAATTGAAGCGATATCCTGGAATGAATTTGGCTCGAATGCAGGACATTGGTGGGTTAAGGGTGATTTTGCCTAGCATTCAGGATGTTTATCGACTGCACAATGATTTGATCCATATAAACAAAAGATTTAGCCATGAGCCAAAACTCCCTTGTGATGATTATATTCTAAAACCAAAGCCTGATGGTTATCGTAGCCTGCATCAGATATTTATTTACAAGAGTAGAGATCACACAGAGCTGGATGGCTTAAGTATTGAGTTGCAAATAAGGACTAAATTACAGCACTCATGGGCAACAGCTGTAGAGACTCTTGGGGTAATTGAAAAAGCATCTATAAAGTCTGGTTTTGGCTCTGAAGATCATAAGCATTTTTTTAAGTTGAGCAGCGCACTATTTTCAATAAAAGAGCAAACACCGATGCTACTGGAATTTGCAGAACTCACCCCAAATGAGATTGCGCATCAAGCAAAAGAAATTGAAGAAAAGCTGCAAATCTTCAAGAAGCTCAAGGGAATTGCAATTACAGCTAAGCACATTGAGTCAACCTCTAATAGTAAGTATGCATATCATATTTTAAGGTTATATAGAGACGAAGAAGCTTGGAAGGTGGATGTAATGCCTTTTTCCAAAAATCAAGAAGACTTAGCCAAGACTTTTTATGCATCACTTGAGGCTAAAGTTAAAGGTAATCCAGATGTAGATGTTGTATTGGTATCTGTGGGTGATTTAAAGGCGATTAAAAAAGCTTATCCAAACTACTTCTTGGATACTAATCAATTCATCAAAGAGATGCAGTCAGCATTTAAGAAGTATTTGGATGCTTAAAACAGCCACCTTCGGGTGGTTTTTTAGTGCTGGAATTAGTATCTTGTGGTTACTTATAAGAAGGTATTCATATGAAAAGATTATTAGTTGCAGGGGTGATTGGGTTTGGTTTTATTTTGGGTGGCTAAGGCTGCCCTGATTGATTAAAGTTTTTGAGTTGGTTAAAGTTCGCGGGAACTTTATAACAACTTGGATATAACCATGAAAAAAGTAATTGGATTGGGTTTATTAACTTTAGCATTGACTGCTTGCGGTGGTGGCGGGGGTAATTCATCTTCTTCTAATAATGAGGGAGATAAAACACCTGTAGCTAATGCTGAAATCAATGGTGTTTACACCGGCAAGACCAATCAAGCGCAGAATGTTATTGGGTTGGTAGATAAAAATAATAAATTCTGGTTTCTATATACACCACCTTATTCTAACGGAATTACTGGCTTCATGACTGGTGACTTAACTGTTTCTGGTAACACAGTAAAAGCGAATAAAGGGAAAGATTTTTATTTTGGTGGTAGTGCAGTTTACGACACATCTATTAATGGTACTTTTGAAACTAAAAAGAGCCTAAATGGAACGATCACTTATACGCCTTCAAATAAGGTTACATTTGACACCCTATATGACGCTGATTTAAATAATACGGTATCCAATCTGACGACAATCACAGGCTCTTACATAGGTCAATCAGCGATTGTTGAAGGTATTGAAGAAGCAACCTTAACAATTTCAAATACGGGTGTGATTTCAGGTAAGGGACAAAGTGGCTGTACGTTCACGGGGAAAATTGCAGTTGAAGAAAATGCACCTTACTACAATGTTGATTTAGCTTTTGGTTATTCACCTTGTCTCTTAGCGGGACAGTCTGTAAAGGGCGTGGTTTATTATGATTCATCAATTAAATCACTTTATGCAGTGGCAGAAAATAGCAATAGGCAGAACGCAGTACTGTACTTAGGAACAAAACAGTAACTCCCATAGTTTTGAAATTTACTTAAAGAAGCACCTTAGGGTGCTTTTTTAATCCAAATTTGGCCTATTTTTGATGACCAAATCATCTATTTTAAAAGTTTGAATATTTTTGTGTTTATTTACTAGTAAGCAGGATCCTTGTATGCAGAAATCTGTCATATGATAGCCCTTTAACTCAGGTTTAGTTTTTGAGCTAACCAAAGGGAAGATTGGTGCTGAATTCTTGTTTTGAGGTGAAAAGGTGTACACATAATTCAATTGAGCGTCCTGGTATCCAAGATTAATTGCTTTAGCCCCGCTTTGGAATATCCACACCAGTAAATGAAGAATAAGAAATATAACCATAAAATATAGAACTATTTTTAAAACATTTTGAGCCTCGGATGTGCGTTTATCACGCCCATAAATTTGGTATGAAATTGCTTCCGTGGTCATATTTTGCTCAAACATTACTTGGTTTGTATAAGTTTTTGAATCCTGATTGAGTGTAATAATCCATCTTTTAAATCTCGCCCACTTTGAGTTTTGTATATTTAAATGATGGGCTGGTACATGATTATTAGCTTCCATATCCTGAGGATTAGGGTTCTGGAATTGCATGTAGAACCTAGAAATTATTTTTGCGATTATGGTTTCTAGAAATGGGCTAAAGCGCTTAGAGACTATAAAATAAACAAGAATAATGAAGTTTGCACACCAAGCACTTAATTTTGTAATGCCAAAATCCCATTGCTTTGAAGAAAACCCACTTAAAAATGCTATCAAAATAAATGAGAGGGTTAAGTATAATGTCCCCTCAATAGAAATTAACAGGCCTTGTATTATGGTGGCTATTAAAGGTAATTCATAAGGGGTAATTGGATAATTGAAGAAGCTGGTGTAGCCATATTGATACCAGTAACCACACCAGTATAGATAACCAGTAAAGAATGAAAGGATAACAGCCAAGTCAAAGTTAAAAGAAAATTTCATATTTGTTATTAAGTAGTAATGGCGTTCACAATCCTAAAATGAGGTTGTGGCTAGTTGTAGTCAGGGCCTCAAATTGAGGCCGGAAGTCAAGGCTCAGATTAGAGTCTTGACATTCAGTTTGAGGTTCTAGATGAATCAACCTAAGGGGTTATTAAGGTTGTTTCATAGGGGGGAATATATGTTTAGCTAGTGAGTGTCCTAACTCGACTAAAGAAGGCATATTCCCTGAAGCAACCACATATACAAGTATAAACAGGATAATAATTACGATTATATTTTTCATTAAGTAATTCCATATTATTGATTGTTGCTAAGTCAGCGATGACTTACTTTTAATGGTTATTTTTTATCTGGGCATTTCTAAATTCTGCAAATTGTTTCTCAAGAGTAGCAATACGTGAAGCAACATTATTTTCTTTTGAAGCTATATCATCTTGCTTGGCTTTATTTATCGCATGAGAAATTGCTTCAATGAGAATTAGATTAAGCTCTTCATTAAAAGTTCTTCCAGAGCTCTCAGTGCGTTGATTAACGAGATCAATTAGTTCTGCAGGAAAATCGCTTAAATTAAGCTCAATTACTTCAGTAAGTTCTGAGGGATCAATAGCTAAAGTGGGCTCAATATCAGAAAGCAAATTAAGAATATCTATATCAAGAGCCTTAGCCAGCTTTATCTTGGTCGATTCTCTTGGATTTTTTTGAATACCTAGCTCTAAATCAGAAATCTGTTTTCTACTAACACCTGATTTATTGGCTAATTCCTGCTGAGTGAGATTTTTCACTACTCGAAAATATTTCAATCTGGAAGCAAATGAATCTTTCATAAAAAACCTATTGACCAATATTTAAAACTATCATAACCTCTCATAAATAATCAAAAAGAGAGATTGTTGAATGTATACATTTAGCGTTGAAGACGAGCTGGCTAATATCGTTAAAGCAACTGCAGAGAAGGAAAACCGCACAACACGTGGTCAGTTTCGTCATTTTCTTATAACCGCCCTAAAAAATGAGGGGCTGTACTATCAAAAACAATCAAAAAATATCACAAAATCTATCACAGATGAAGCGAAAGCATGAAATTAACAGGCACAAAAAAACCTTGCTCCACTACCACATTTCGCAAGGTTTAGTTGCTATCACAAAGGATATAAACGTATGACAAGTTTAACATTAAGTTTTAACGATGTAAATTTCACACCTGTTCAGCAGGACAATCAAGCATGGATTACTTCACGTGAGCTTGGTCAAGCTCTAGGTTATTCGCGTGAAGATGCAGTCAATAAGATTTTTGAGCGTAACTCAGATGAATTCACAGGAAGTATGACCCGTAACGTCAAATTGACGTTGCAGGGTCAAGCTCGTGAGGTTCGAGTGTTTTCTTTGCGTGGCTGTCATTTAATAGCAATGCTTTCAAGAACAGCAATCGCCAAACAATTTCGTAAGTGGGTGCTGGATGTTTTGGATCGTGAAGTTGTTACCAAGCAGCTTGAGAGTCGCCAATCCATTTCACCAGAGCAACAGGCATTACTGCATGAGATCGTAGCCCGTCGTTCTGGTGGTGAACGTAAAATCTTTGCTGAAATGTGGAGTCGTCATAATCGACATTTTAAAATTCCGCGTTATGCAGAGCTTTTAGAAATTCATTTTCCAGAGGCTGTTCATTATCTGGAAACAATGGATATAAAAGCGAAGGCTGAAAAGCAAGAAGTTAAAGCCTTACCTTATCCACAAGAAGTTATTCAAGTTGCTGAACAGATTAATCAGGAATTTAACAACTCACGGTATGATTCTTGGCATGTATCTACTCGTAACGGTGTGCTGACTGCAATGCCACTTCCACCAGGCTTCTACCCAACAATGGATATTGCTGAATTTACTAAGCGTTTTGATAGTTTGCTGGACTTACTGTACGGAACAGATACGTTGCGCGTAGGAAGGCATTTTCTAAAAGAGCGAAATTCTAAATAAGACAAGAACCACCTTCGGGTGGTTTTCTTTTGATCGGATTGTTAGTATCTTGTGTTTACTTAAAGGGATAAATACATGAAAAAAATATTAATTGCGGGGATGTTGGGGTTTACGGCAACCAATGTTATTGCCAGTCCAAATTTACCATTAATTAAAGTGAACTGTGATGATGTTAAGTTAAGTCTTAATACAGTCATAGATAATAAGCTCAATTTTGGCGCTTACTGGAATGATCCTGGTGTATTTCCAAATCCACCAAAATATACCGAGATTGGCGATTCAATAAGAAGTAAAAATAAAAAGTTTAAAATCCAATGCGCGGATTTTTCTGCCACTTATGATGGGAATATGGCTGAAATAAAGAGTAGTAGTTATAGTGGGGCGCTAGCTAGATTTAGTGAGTTTGATTTAAACCCTCATCTTTATAGTATTAGTGGTTACAAATATCCAAACATAAAAAAGGGTTTTTTTAATAGTAGCTATTCAATAGATCTAAATAACTTCAAACTTAAGACAAGTATTTATGACTTAAATGAGGGTGAGGATTTTAGCGGCGACTTAGGGAAATCTCTAGCAGTAAAAAAAGATTCTATTATTGGCTATAGAGTTAATAATGGAGAGTTGAAGCCACTGCTTTATGATAGAAAAGTTGCAAACTACCAAGCTGACTTTAATGAGGCTAAGACAATAGATATTTATCACAAAATATCTAGCAATAATGCTGGTGTAATAATCCAAAGGATTTTTATAGATAAAGAGAATGGTATTCTTAGGATTTATGGAAAGTCACCATTCCCAACCAAATGAAAGTAAAATACGCACAGTGTATTAAAATTTAGAAATTCATAACCCCGCTTAGTCGGGGTTTTTTAATGCCCGCAGGAAAGTGAAATGAGTGAATCTAAGGCTAAACTGGTTATTGAAATTGATACTTCTAACGCAAAAAGAAATGCCGATGAGGTTGGAAAAGCACTCAATGAGCTTTCATCAAAAGGCGATAAAGCAGCAAGCACGATGGTTGAAATGTCGAGGGATGTTAAAACCACGGCAACAGCTAACAGTCAATTAAAAACAGAAGTTGATAAATCAACCAGGGCGCTTTCACAAAATACAGAAGTATCTAAGCGTAATAGCAATGCGCTTAGAGAACTGGCGATCCACACAAGAAACACCCTACTTGCATCAACTGCGCTTGCTGGTGGAGTTGGTGGCCTCACAACGGTGTTGGGTCAAGCAGCTACAGATATTGATCGTTATTCAAAATTGACTCAGATGTCTACGGATGAGTTTCAATATTTTGCATTGGGTGCTGCTAAGGCTGGCTATAGCATGGATAGCTATGCGATGGCTTTAAAGGATGTTTACGACAGGTTGGGTGATGTTACTGATGCTCAATCTGGTGAAATGATGGATTTTTTTACCAATATTGCACCCAAAATTGGTTTAACTACAGATGCCTTTAAAGACTTATCGGGTCAGGAGGCACTTCAACTTTATTATAACTCATTAAAGCAACTGAACTTGCCACATGCTGAGATGGTTAAGTACATGGAGCAGTTAATCAATGATGGCTCACTTCTGATACCAATGTTGGAAAACAATGGTGCAGGCTTCAAAAAGTATGGCGATGAGGCTCAACGAGCTGGCGCTATTATGAGCGGTGAGTTGATTAGCGGCTTAAATGAAGTTAATGCAAACCTGAACAGTGTGAAAATTGAAGCATTAGGTCTTGCAAATACGATTGCAGGTCAAGCGCTTCCAGCGGTAAAACTTATAACTGCAAACCTAGATACCCTGGCAACTGTTGGTGGTGTGATAGCTGCGCTTTATGGTGGTCGTGTAGCTGCTGCATTTGCATTGAGTGCACAGAAAACAGCTTGGAATACTGCTGCACTAGTCGCACAAACAAGTGCTACAAATGCTGCAACAGTTGCAGCTAGAGGATTATACACAGCTCTAGGTGGACCTGTGGGTTTGGTGGTCTCTATAGCTACTGTAGCTGCTGGCTATCTAATGATGCGAGACAGCACCGAAGCAGCAAATGACGCTATGGAGGCTAATGCTCGATACAGTGCAATGGCCACAAGTGAGTTGATTAAGCTCGAAGGCGCACAAAAGAGAGCAGCACAAGGTGAATTGGCTGATTCAGTTGATGACCTATCAACAAAGTTAAAAGTTGCTCAAAACGATTTTAAATCACTTGTTGAAGAAATCTATTCACAAAACAAGAGTAGCAAAGAGGCTCAGCGAATTTGGGCTGAATTAACAACCAATGTTATTGATGCAGATGAAGCATTGAGTCGATTAAACAAGCTTGGATTTATCACACCTCAGCAAATTAACAGTTTGACTGATGGTAAAAACAAGATTGATGCAGCAAATCAGGAATTAAAACAAGCCAAAATCGCTTTTGATGCTGTTGGTAATGCTGCAAGTGGTAGTGTTGGGAAGATTAACGACAACACTAATGCGCTACAAGGGAATGAGAATGCTGCTAGAAATGCTGCAAATGCACTTTCTGAGTATGCGAAACAGGCGATAGATGCAGGTAAAAAGGCCAAAATCACCAATACGCTAGTTGCTAAAGGCTACTCACAAAACCTAGCTTCTGATTTGGCTGATATCGCCATTCAAAACAATGGCAAAGTTACAAGTGGTGATGCGGCGGCTGCAATATTCAAAAATCAACAGATTGAAAAGCTTAATGCAACTTTAGAAACCCAGCGAAAGCAACAGCAAGAGGCAACAAAGTCCAGCAAGGATTATGAGAACCAGCTAAAAAAAACCGCAAAAGAGGTAGAAAGAACCACCGAAGAAGTGGCGAGAATAGTCTATGAATATTCTTCAAGTGAAGATCGGAAACGACTAGATTTAGAGAATGAAATTGCTCATTTGAGAAAAAATGGAATGGAGCAGTATATTTCTCTCGCTCAAAATCGCCATGACCAAGAAGCCAAGCTCATTAAAATGCAGTTTGAGTATGAGCTGGTTGAGCATCGCCTTACAGAAGAGCAAAAGCTTAGATTTAGGTCAAATATTAGAGAGCAAGAAATCAAATCAGATGCCTTGTTAACTAAAGAGCAAAGAGAGCAGAAGCTTAAATCACTAACCTCTGAGTTTAACCACGAACTCGCCCTCATCAAGCTGGCCCAAGAACAGCGCATCTTTCAAATTAAGCAAAACTTAATGACTGAAACTGCTGCAATGGAGGAGCGATACAGATTAGAGCGTGATCAAATTCTCCTAAACTCCAATCTTACTCAACAGCAGAAGCAAAAAGAGTTGAACTTGATTCGAGCTGCACAGCAAGAAGAATCAAGAAATAAACTTAACAATGCTATTCAGCAATGGGGTCAAACCCAAGCACAAATGAATGGCACTGGTAACCAATTTGCTTTAGAGCAAGAGAGGTTTGGTCGATACGATCGGTCGCAACAAATATTCGATAATGAACTTTCAATGGTGAATCAGGAAGCCCAAGACCCAACCGCCGACTTGCAAGCAATTGCACAGAAGCGTGAGGAGATTTGGCAGGCTCATCAAGATCGGATGAAGGCGATTGAATCAGCCTATCAGACTGACTCTATGAGTCTACAGCTAAGTTACGGTCAGGAGGTAACAGGTGCACTAGCAGGAATGTTTGGTGCGATGTTAGGTGAATCTTCGTCAGCTTACAGAGCGCTTTATGGCGCACAACAAGCGTTTGCATTATCACAAGCTGGAATGAACGTCTGGAAGGCAGCATCTGATGCATATGCAAATGAGCCTGGCACTGTTTGGCAGAAAATGGGTGCGGCAGCATTAGCAACTGTTGAATCTGGAACTTTTGTTTCATTAATTCAAGCGGCAACACCTAAGGGCTTTGCAGATGGCGGCTTCACTGGTTATGGCGGTAAATACGAGCCAGCAGGCATCGTTCATAAGTGGGAAGGTGTTCTTACTAAAGAAGAGATGATGGCTATTGGTGGCCCGCAAGGTTTTGAAGGGCTAAGAAAATCTATTAAAGATGGTAGTTATGCGAATGGTGGTATAGCTGGTATTAATGCTGCTAGAGATACCTATCGTGTTGGTATGGGTGCTGTGAATGCGATTAATTCGGGTGGCTCTGGTGGAAAAGCTGTCATTCAACCTAAAGTGGTTATCAATAATTATTCCTCTGAGAAAGTTGAAACTTCGACGAATCAAGATGGTGAATTAATGGTGACTATTGGCAAAATGCTAGATCAGAAAATTGATACTGGGGTAGACCGAGGTATTCAGAGAAATCTGCGTCAAGGTTACCCATTAGCTAACGCAATAAAAGGAAGATAACAATGACTGACCATAATCGAGACAACCCTTTGGAAGGTGCAATTTCAAACTTATTTGGGTTTATCTCAGCAAAAGACGACTCTGCGCAACTACTAATTAGTAATTTGGTAGATTTTCTTGCTAAGAAAGGTGTTATTAATTTAGATGAATACCTGGAGCATACAGAGAAGACTAAAAATAAACTGCTCGGGAAAATCAGCTCTAATACAGATCAAGAAGGCAACAAACAAATAATGGCTGCGATCGAGCAAACATTCACTTGGCATGTTAATGACTTCAAAAAACCTGACTAATTAATCTTATTCAAACAAAGCCGCCTTCGGGCGGTTTTTTATTGGAAGCAAGAAATGAGCAACCGAAAATTTAATTTTCCAGCCGACCGAGAGGGCAATAGTCAAACCAATTCATTCCAAGTTTTGCAAAGTCAATTTGGTGATGGGTATAGACAAACAACCTCGGTTGGCATCAACAATAAGCGTGGGGTTTGGAATTACACACGGACAACTTACAAAGACGAAATCATGCAGATCAAAGCGTTTTTTGATGAACATAAGGGTGCTGATTCTTTTTTATGGGATTCACCTTTAGATGGTGAAGTTCGAGTGATTGCAGGTGATTACACACCTGTCCACATCGGCGGATTAGTGTGGAGAATTTCGACCACGTTCACCCAAGATTTTCAACCTTAAATTAATTTAAACAACGCCCCGCTTAGTCGGGGTTTTTTATTGGAAAAATTATGGCTAAGCAAACAATTAACCAAGGCACTGCGCCAACGGGTGCAGGTGGTGACACATTTAGAACTGGCTCAGCAAAACTACAGGCGAATGATGATGAGATCTATAGTCAGTTGGGTGCAACGGCTCAGGGAGTATTACCTGCAGCATTACCTATTACCAAGGGTGGTACTGGGGCAACGACAGCCGCAACAGCACGTACAAATTTAGGTTTAGGTACCGCGGCGACCTTTACAGCACAAACCTCTAAATTAGATATGGCTGCAAACTCACTATTACGAGTTGGCGCATTTGGCCTGGGTGATGTAATGAGTTCAGGGACAGGAGCTTTCGAGATAAATGAATCTGATCCAACAAATTATCCAGCAGGATCAGGTTTTGTTTGGTCTGCTTCAACTGCAAGTCCGACTATCCCTGCATATTGTGTCGGAATCTCATTTACTAGAGGGGTTGGTGTCCATGCTCAAATTCTAGCAGCTCCAAGTACTCATGAGCTTTATTATCGTGTTAGACATTCGAATGTAAATGCTGCTGCATATTCTCTTTATAAAATATGGACTCAAAAAAATACCACAGTCGATTCAAATGGTTTTATCAAGGCTGCATCTCCGATTGTTCAGCTTTATGCAGATCATATTGAGATAAACGATGAAGCAAAACAGCAAGACATTACTTTTGAAAAATTGGGCATCGGTGATTATTTAATTAAAGGCTCATCTGGTTTTGCACTTGAAGGCTGGTATGTCGAAACTCCTAAAGATGCGAATGGCAATGTACTCTTTTCAGTGATTTACACAACATTGGAAAATGGTGATATCTCAGTAAAAACCTATAAGAAAAAGTTTGATTTTGAAACGGCTTCTATTATTGCCGATCTTAATAATCCGGTGGATATTACTGAAAATCGCTGGATTGATTTACGTCTGCAAGAGCTTCCGCAACCTGAGATTGAAGAGCCTGAATCAGCTACACCACCAGACTTTCAGCTAACCGGTTTAGCACAAGCAGTTGCTGCTGCAATGGAGTCGTACAATGGCGCTGAACAGTGATTTTCAAAAGCTCCATGTTGACGGCCTGATTACGCTTTTTGAACTCGATGCTCGCACTTTAGGTGCGGGCATTTTGCGTTTTCATGGCCATATTTCTTATGAAGACTGGGAAAAGATTTATTCACTTATTGGCTCTGATGGCTTGATGGGTGATGAATCTCAATTGATCGGTGAAGTGTTTAAACAAGGCGATCAAAAAACATGGTATCGAAATATCATTTGGCAAGGTGAAACTTTTGAGCCGATTGCATTGGAGGTTTCAGGTCTTGAAATGCGGTCAGACGGTAAAGCATCTGCGCCAACGTTTGCAATGGCAAACAATATTGGCGGCATTCAGGGTGCTGTGTCGGCTTACTGTTTACAGTTTGGCGACTTTGCAGGTGCGAAGCTTAAAGTGATTACAACGCTTGCCAAATATCTTGATGCTGAGAACTTTAGTGCAGGCAACTCAACTGCATCAAACGAATCAAAAGAGCAACTCTGGTATATCGAGCAAAAGACTTCTGAAAATGCTCAGCAAGTTACTTTTGAGCTTTCAAACCCTGTAGATTTTGAAGGTTTAAAAATCCCTGTTCGTCAGATTTCAAATTACTGTCACTGGTGCGCGGTAGCGGGGTATAGGGGCGAAGAGTGTCAGTACACAGGCACAGCAATGTTTACGGATAAAGATGAGCCAACAGACAATCCAGCGTTAGATCGTTGCTCTGGTCGGTTATCATCTTGTCGTATTCGAAACAATGAAAGCCGTTTTGGTGGTTTTCCAGCATCGAGTTTAATGTAATGAAATTAACTGCAAGACTCAAAAAAGCAATTCATTTGCACGCTTCGGAAATGTACCCATGTGAATGCTGTGGCGTGATTGTAGATGATGAATATATTCGTTGTCGAAATACCTCAGAGCATCAAGATCAGTTTGAAATCCATCATGAGGATTTAGCAAAAGCTGAGGACTTGGGTGAGATTCAAGCCTATGTGCATTCACATCCTGATGCAACTGCTAGAGCCTCTGATTATGACTTGCATCAAATTGAATTACATGACAAGCCATGGGTGATTTGCGCTTATCCAGATTTAGAGTTTCAAGTGTACGAGCCGTGTGGCTATAAAGAACCGCTTGTTGGTCGGAACTACCACCACGGTTGGCAAGACTGCTACTCAATTGTCCGTGATTTTTATGAGCGCGAACTTGGTATAAAACTCATGGATTTTGAACGCCAAGATGCATGGTGGGAATCCAAAGAAAACAAATCTCTATACCTTGAAGGCTTTGGTGTGGCTGGATTTGTTGAAGTGGATGAGCCGCAATACGGTGATGTGCTTTTATGTCGCGTTGGGCGAACAGAGCATGTTAATCATGCGGTGATTTGGTTGGGTGATAACGGTATGTTGAAATCTGAACATACAGAGCCGTGTATTGGTTCAGCTTTGATTCTGCATCATCCATATGGTCGCAAATCATGCCGTGAAATCTATGGTCCACAGTGGCAAGAACGAGTAGCAAAGGTAGTTCGATATGCTCAAAAAAATTAAGCTTTACGGTGTGTTAGCTAAGAAGTTCGGCAAAGAATTTCACTTGGCTGTAGATAGCACAGCCGAAGCAATGAGGGCTTTATCTGTTCAAGTACCAGGTTTTGAAAAATTTATGCTCCATGCTCATGAGCAGGGCTTAGAGTTTGTAGTCTTTCAGGATAAGCAAAACATTGGTGAATCTGAGTTGCAAATGACCACAAGTGCTAAAACCATCAAGATTGTACCAAAAGTGAAAGGTGCAGGTGGCGCAGTTCAGACAATTTTGGGCGCTGTGCTCGTGGTGGTGGGTGTACTTGTGACAGTGGGGACGCTTGGTGGGGGTGCAGCATTGGGTGCAGGCCTGATCGGTGCTGGTGCCGGCATGATGATTGGTGGTATTGCAATGATGCTGATGCCTAAAGTTGATTCGCAAGACCAAAACGAAGATGGAAACCGAGCCAACAAGGGGTTTGGTGGAGCAGTCACAACTGTCGCACAAGGCAATCCCGTGCCAATCCTATACGGACAGCGTGAAGTTGGTGGGTTTATTGCCTCGGCTGGACAGTACCCAGAAGATCTAATGTAAACAAGTAAAATACACAGGCGCATATAGCGCCTTTTTTATTGTATGAGGATGAGTATGAACGCAGTAATTAAAGGCGCAAAAAAAGGGTCAGGCTCAGCGAGAAAGCCAGTTATTGCACCTGATTCAGCACAATCCAAAACATTTATTAAAATCCTTTATGGATTATCTGAAGGTGAAGTTCAAGGCTTAGCTAATGGCTTAAAGTCCATTTACCTTGAAGAAACTCCGCTCGTCGATGGCAACAACAATCCAAACTTTCAAAACGTGCAAGCTGACTTTAGACACGGTACAAATGATCAGACTTACATTGAGGGCTTCCCTGATATCTCATCTGAGCAAGCGATTGGTGTTGAGCTAAAGTCTGCAACTCCATGGGTTCGTGCGATTTCAAATAGTCAGCTTGATGCTGTACGAGTGCGTTTAAAGTGGGGCGCATTACGTCAAACCAATGCAGATAACGGTGATGTAAAAGGCTACACAATCCGCTATGCAATTGATTTGCAGACAGGTGGCGGCACGTGGACAACAGTTCTAGATACGCAAATCTCAGACAAAACATCATCTAATTATGAGCGCTCACATCGTATTGATTTGCCAAAATCTGATACGGGTTGGCAGATTCGCGTCCGCAAAATCACACCTGATGCAGAATCTGAATACATCAGTGACAAGATGTATGTTGAAGCATTAACAGAGGTTATTGACCTTAAATTAAGCTATCCAAACACGGCTATGCTTGGTCTGCAATATGATGCCGAAACATTCTCAAATGTCGCAAAAATTGCAGTGGATTTAAAGGGTGTAAAAGTCCGAGTTCCAAGTAACTACAATGAATTTACGCGCACATATGCAGGTATGTGGGACGGTACTTTTAAGCGAGCTTATAGCAATAACCCTGCTTGGATTTATTATGATATCTGTACTTCAAAACGCTATGCACTAGGTGATCGACTTACATCACTTATGATTGATAAATGGTCATTGTATCGCTTAGCGCAATACTGTGATCAGATGGTAGATGACGGCAAGGGTGGTCAAGAGCCGCGTTTTACATGCAACGTATATCTACAAACAGCAGAAGATGCTTATAGCATTTTAACAAAGCTTGCTGGTGTATTTCGCGCAATAAGTTATTGGGATGGTAATTCGATTGTCTGTGATGCTGATATACCGCAAGACACATATTTTACATACACCCGCGCAAACGTCATTGACGGCATGTTTGAATATTCAGGCACTCGTGCGCGTGATCGCCATACTGTTGCAAAAGTGGCTTGGGATAATCCGCAAAATCACTACAAAACCGAATATGTATACGTGCGTGATGAAGCAGCAATTGGGCGCTTAGGCGTTAAGATTGCTGAGATTCAAGCATGGGGATGCACATCTGCAGGTCAGGCACAACGAGCAGGATTATGGGCTTTAAAATCTGAGCAGTTAGAAACACGCTCGGTATCGTTTAAGGTTGGTTTGGATGGACATATTCCACAACCAGGTCGAGTGATTGAAATTGCAGATGAGTTGTTTGCTGGTCGTGCTAATGGCGGGCGTATTGCGGAAGTGTCTGCAAATCTTCGCACCATTACGGTAGATCGTGAAAATGTGGTGTGTCGTGCAGGTGATCGACTTGTTGTAAATGGTGAGGATGGCAAGGCGCAAGCTCGTATCGTGTCATCAGTGAATGGTCGAAAAATCACTGTAACTACTGCGTTTGATTCAGTTGCACCGCAAAATGTGTGGGTCGTTGACGCACAAGATTTAAAAACGATGAAGTTTCGTGTGATGAGTATTACACAGAACGATAAGCATCAGTTTTCAATTAATGCGATTCAGTATGAGTCATCTAAATATGACGCGATTGATTTTGGTGCCTACATCGATGAAAGACCGATTTCAATTATTAATCCAAAAACACAAGATGCTGTTCAAAATGTGGTGCTGTCTAGTGAATATATGGTTCAGCAAGGTATCGCTGTATCCACTATGGTTATCGCATGGGATCAAGCGCAAGGGGCGACAAAATATCAGGCTGAATGGCGTAAAGACAACGGGACATGGAATAAATTACCTTTAACTGGCAGCAATTCGGTTGAAGTTCAAGGTATTTATTCAGGCAATTATGAAGCAAGAGTGACTGCAATTTCTGCTTTTGATGTGTCCTCTTTGCAAACCTATTCAGTGCTTACGAACCTTGAGGGTAAAACTGGAACACCGCCAGCACTGGCCAACATTCAAGCCACAGGTATTTTGTTTGGATTCAAGGTTAATTGGAGCTTTCCAAGTCAAGGCGCCTTGGATACTGCTTACACTGAAATTGAAATTGCAACAACAAGCAATGGTGCAAATACATCTCGTCTTGGCTTGTTTGCTTATCCGACCACAGTACATGAAATTCAAGGAATGCAGCCAAACTTGACCCGTTATTTCCGTGGTCGATTGATTGACCGAATCGGGAATGTTGGGCCATGGTCAAGCTGGGTAAGCGCAACAACCTCAGCGGATGCATCTGCCGTACTTGATATTTTGTCAGGCAAAATTTCTGAAACCCAATTACATCAAGACTTGCAAACAAAGATTAATCTCATTGATACGATTGCTGGCTTGGATGGTGATGTTGGAAACTTACTTGACGATATTTCAGTTGTGCAAACTCAGGTAAATCAACTCAATCAGTCACTAAACAATGAGACACAAGCGCGATTAGATGCGATTGAAGACTTAGAGAATGGTTTGGCTCAGGAAGCACTGGAAAGACAAAATGCAATACTGCAAGAGATTCAAGATAGAAATGCTGCGATTGCGAATGAGACCAATGCTCGAAACCAAGCCATCTTAGATGAAGCGTCTGCTCGATCATCCGCAATTGAATTAGAAAGATTGCAAAGGGTAGAGCAGGATAATGTTCTAAGTCAGCAAATCAATACTGTAAGCTCAAGCGTTGATGGTAATACCTCAGCAATTCAGCAAGAAATTACAGCAAGGTCTAATGCCGATAGCGCAATTAGCCAGCGCATAGATAGTGTTTTAATTGAAGTGGACAGCAACTCCGCAGCAATCAATCAAGAGGCGATTGCGCGTGCTGAAGCTGACGCCTTAAATGCAAGCTTAATCGAGTCTGTGCGTCTTGAATCAAGCCAAAATGATTCCACAATCCTTGCTTTGGTATCTGATGAATCTAATGCGCGAATTGATGCTGATAGTGCATTATCCGAGAGAATCACGGGTGTTGAGATTATAACTCAGCCAGACTTAATTGGATCGGATGGGTTAATCGGGAATTCTGAAGGTTATGTTGGTGCGTGGTCAATCTTGTCGGCTGTTCAAGAGGGAGATTTGTATCAAGCACAGAGAACCGATCTTCTTCAAGTAAGTGTTGGCGAAAATACTGCAAATATATTGAGTGAGCAAACCGCTCGAATAAATGCTGATAATGCACTAACCGAGCAACTCAACTCACTTAATGCAGAGTTTGACAACAATACAGCATCAATCAATCAAAGATTAAGTACTCTTGCTGATGACGCTCAAGCTGTATCACAAAGTCTAAGCAATATATCTGCACAGGTGGATAACAACGCTGCAAATATTATTGCTGAAATCCAAGCTAGATCAGATGGTGATCAAGCAAATGCTCAAGCATTGCAAGACTATAGAGCTAGCAATGACTCCGCACTTGCAAATGTTCGCCAATCCGCTGAAAGCGCTGTCTCTACATCAGAGGCGAATGCAACACTACTGAATGCTTTGGATGGCCGTGTAGCAACTGCGGAAAGTGATGCTTCAACAGCTAAAACCAATGCAGCCACAGCACTATCACAAGCCAACATTGCTGTTACTGAGGCAAGTGCAGCAGCATCTCAAGTGAATCAAATTCGAGTTGTTGCAAACGAAGCTGCGGACAATGCTGATCTTGCTATGCAGAACTCAGCAACAGCTTTAAGCACAGCTAATGCAGCGGCAGATCAATCAAGCGCCAATGCACAAGATATTGATGCTTTAACCGTTGAGCTTGGCACAAAAGCTAGTACAGGAGCTTTGGAGCAAACCAATGCAAATGTTCAAGAGCTTGAGGGTGTTGTATCTGCTAACACCACAAAAATTGACGGTGTTTATGCTCAAGTAAACCCAGCAATGGTCGGCTCAAATGATGATTTAATCGGTTCAACCGAGGGTTATGCGGGGGCGTGGTCGCAGCTTACAGCTCAGATCGAGGGTGATCATGCTTTAAGTCAGAGAATTGACTTAAATGTTGCTCAAATTAATGAGAGCAGGGCGCTTATTCAGTCTGAAATTGAAACTCGCTCTAGTGAGAATGAGGCTATATCAAGTCAAATTGTGAATATCCAAGCGCAAGTTGGCGAAAATAGGTCCCTAATTCAAATAGAGGAGCAGGCGCGTGTTGATTCTGATTCTGCCTTAGCTCAAAGAATTGATTCGCTTCAGTCTGAATTCAACGCCGATTTGCAGCAAAACTTGGCGACAATTCAACAGCAAATGCAAACTCTAGCGGATGCAGATTCCGCATTTGCAGATCGAATTGACACTGTTCAGTCATCAACCGCGATTGCTCAACAGACCGCAGAACAAGCCATTGCTGATGCTGAAGCAAAAGCAAATGCAGCCGAACAAGCAGCAAAAACTTACGCAGAAGCACAGGCTGAAGCTGAAAGATTAGCAGCTATTGCGGCAGCATCTAGTGATGCAACCGCAAAAGCAAGTGCAGCTCAACAAGCGGCAATTGCAGCAGCAGCGCTTGATGCTAAAAACAAAGCTGATGCAGCAGAAGCGGCAGCGAAAGCGGTTGCGAGTGCGGCCCAAAATTCAGCAGATGTAGCTCAACAAGCAGCTCAAAATGCAGCAACTTTAGCAGGCAATAAAGGTGAAGTGATTTATGGCTCGTCTGCTCCAGCGGCAGGAAAGCGATTAAGCCAAAACCTTTGGATCGACACGACAGGGGGTAATAACACACCAAAACGCTGGAATGGGTCACAGTGGGTTGCAGTAACCGATAAGGCGGCTACAGATGCAGCAGCAGCAGCAGCTGAAGCAAAGCTCGCAGCAAATACAGCAATAGATATGGTGAATACCACGAATCAAACTGTAGCTACTGTTCAGACCCAAGTGAGCACTTTAACAACATCCCAAAGTGCTCAAGCCCAACAGATAAACACACTTCAAACAATGGTTGGCAATAACACAGCATCGATTCAGGAGGTAAGCGAAAGTGTAGATGGCTTATATGCCCAAAAGTTTGTAAAGCTTGATGTAAATGGGAAGGTTGCAGGCTGGGGTGGTGCAAATACAGGGAAAGAATCTAACTTTATTGTTAATTTTGACTCGTTTGCAATTGGCAGTGGAGACAGCTCAGGTTATTACCCATTTAATTTCCGTACTACACCTTACACCGATCCAAACACTGGAACCGTTTTTCCTGTAAGTGCTTATCTGAAATCTACGTTCATGGATTACGCATCCATAGATACAGCTCACATAAAAGCACTAGCTGTTAAGTCTGCACAGATTGATGATTTGGCTGTTACATCGGGGAAAATCAAAGATTTAGCAGTATCTACGTTAAAGATTCAGGATGAGGCGGTTACGGTGCCAACAGGATTGAGGATTGATAACTTTCGACTAGACGCGCACGAGTACAGACTTAAACAGGAGGCTAATCCTGTCACACCCTACCCAACAGGTGCTGAAGCGGGACTGCAGTATTTATTAAGAGATAGTCCTCTTATATTTAATGTAAATATTCCTCGTCAAGGAGGTCGACTGCGTATTGATGTGAGCATGCAACTAAGCACCACATCTGCTAATGCTGGTATGTTTTTTGTAGTCCATTCCAATGGACCAAACCAAGGCAACATGACAGAGGCTGAACGGAGATTCTGCCGTCTAGTAGCTGTTATCTATCGCAATGGGGTTGAGGTTCATAGAGCATACTTTGCACCCACCTCCTTCCCTGGAACAATGGTTGGCTATACTGGTAATATGACATTTCTTGCGCTTGAAGACGATGTATTGACGGGTAATCACACTTACTCCATGAAAATAGGTGCATCTTACGCAGGCTCATTATCTGGAGTGGTGGTAAGCCCATCAACCAACAACTACAACCAATACTGGATAGATTTGAGTGGGATATCCGTATCTTTTCTAGAGCTAAAAAAATGACAGCAATTATCTCAAAACATGGGGAGTTTTTATATTCTATCCAGGGTAATGCAGAGACAATTGAGTTAAACAAACCCTTGGGGTGTTTCGCTGTACCCGACCCACCTAAAGCAAATATGTATTACCAAGGAGGGTGGAGGGATTTACCCCCTCAACCATCGCCTTATTGTATATTTGACTATTCCAGCAAAGAGTGGGTTGACACCCGAACACTTGATCAAATCAAGGATCAGAAATGGTCTGAGATTAAGTCTCTTAGGGATTCCTTCGAGTCGGGCGGTTTTGAGTTTGAGGGCAATGTTTATGATTCAGATCAGATGTCTCAAGGTCGCATTTTAGGTGCTTCAAATGCTGGGGTTGATCAAGTCTGGACGCTTGCAGACAACACAACAGTTGAGCTTACAGCACAGCAACTTAATCAGCTTTATCAAGCATTACAAGCACATATTTCATCAGCTCATGAACGTGGGCGAATTGCAAGACAAGCTATCTATTCAGCAACAACTAAAGATCAGGTTGAAGCTGTTCAATTTTAATTAATTTTTATGGGGAACCTATGGATGACTTAAAGTTAGTCATTGCGTCACTTGAACCATTTTATACAGCCATTGCGAGTTTCGTGATGGCTTTTTTAATGGCGATTTTTCGCACGGCTAGAAAACACGGCAAGGCAGACTGGCTTGAAGCTTTTATGTGTGGGCTTTTCGCAATTGGTGCTTGGTCACTTATGACATGGTTTAACGTACCTGAAATTGTGGCTGTTGGCGTGTCGTCTGCAATCGGCTTCAAAGGCACTCATTATGTGAGTGATAAAATTGACAAGGTAGATATGAATGTCAAAAAAGATAACAACTCAACAAATTCATGATCAGGCGAAAGCTCTTGGTGTTGATTATGCAGCACTTCGAGCAGTCATTGAGGTTGAGTGCAAAAGCTCAGGATTTAATATTGATGGCACACCAGTCATTCTTTACGAGCGCCATGTCTTTTACCAAAGGCTAAGGGTGATTAATTGGATTACAAAGTCTAATGAGTGGGCTAAAACTTATCCTGATTTATGCAATCCGATTGCTGGTGGTTATGGCAAATTTTCAGAACAACATAGCAAGCTCGAACGAGCTTCAAAACTTAACCGTGATGTGGCGCTTGAATCGTGCTCATGGGGTTTAGGGCAAGTGATGGGCTATCATTGGAAGTCACTTGGTTATCCTTCTTTGCAAAATTTCATCAATGCGATGTACAAAGACGAAGCTGGTCAACTTGACGCGATGTGTCGATTTATCAAAGTAAATGGACTGGTCGATGAGTTAAAGCGCAAAGATTGGAAAGGTTTTGCTCGTGGATACAATGGTCCAGCATATGCAAAAAACAGTTATGACACAAAGTTAGCTGAAGCATATAAAAAGTGGAGTAAGTAATGCCTATTATTCAACTTCTGTGGAAATATCGAAACTTGGTCGCAATAGCGACTTTTTTTATTTTATGGCTTGGTCAAATTGCATATACAAATCATTTAAGCGGAAAGTTGGCTAAAGCCGATGCTGAATGTGTAAAGCGCATTAATAAAGTCAATGATGCATATCAATCAGCCTTGGATGCTTGGAAAACAAAAGTATTCATTGTTGAGAATAACCTTGAAACCGAGCGCAACAATATCAAAATCCAATTTCGAGACATTAAACATGAAACTCAAAAAATTATTACTGAGCGCGTTTATACTGATTGCAAGTTTACTGATGACGGCTTGCGTATCGCCCAAACCGCCATCGCTACCGCAAATTCCAGCAAGCCTATTGACTGATTGCCAAGATTTAAAACAATTGGAGACTGGCGAAATGGGTGAGGCATTAATTTGGATTGTTGATACTTCTGAGCAATACGCAGATTGTAGAGCTAAAGTTAAAGCATTTATTAAAATCCATCAGCCCTCTAAATGAGGGCTAATTTATTTAAATATAATAAAATTTTTAAAGTACAGTTTTCTGCCTGATTCACTATCTATTAATTTATATACATATAAATCATAATTATTCCTATGCTTTAAATCATATACATTTTGTTTGTAATCACCATCGAGCATTAATTTTCTGAAATATAAATTACGTTTTAAATCGAATGCACTTAGAATTTTTTTCATTTGCGACCTCTATCTCTATATACCTTGTGTAGATGACTTTCCAGAACCCAAATATCACCATCGATGACAACTTTATTGCCATCGTAAAGAGATAAATTCTGGCCATAAAAATCTGTAATGTTATTTAGTTTCCCTTGATAATTATAGTTTGCCCAAGCACATCTACGATCACTGTGGTTTGACTCTTTGTGAAAAACGAGGATTACTTGAGGGTATTTAATCATCATGAGTTTAATTCTCGGCACCAATATAATCTGGTATTTCAACAAAGTAAGCTTGATTGGTAGTAATGCTTACCCATTGCAACGTCCCGATTTTATTAATGAGTTTAATATTATTGTTATCGTATAAGCTGATTAATACATTATTATCATCAAAAAACCCAATATATTGAATAGCTGGATTTCTGTGAAAGTTTTCATACATTTTATGGACTTTAACTTTAACAATATTCATTATTTATCCTAATCACCTAAAAGGAGTTAAACCTTTTAAATGATTTAAGAATTCTGAGTTATAAGTTATTTTTTAACTTCAGCCTCAGTATGCTCTTTCGGAGCATCTTTAGTTTGTCTGTTCTCAGCATTTAATTGCTGTTCCTTATTTTTTTCTTGCTGAGCTTTTTGCGTATTATCGCCCACAGGATTTGATTGTTGCTGGTTCTGTTGCTGGGTTTTAGAGTCACTTGACTTTGTGAAATTTGACATAATGATTGTCCTTGAATTGTCAATAGTATTATCGACAAACTCAGCATGTGCCTTATATTTATTAATAGATACCCTGAATATGTATCAAGATTTATAGTTTTAGAAATATTTATTATGAGTGCCTGATATTAATCGATTATTAATATAATATTTAAATTAATATATTTGTAATTTATAAAAATTCTTACTCATGCATTGTCATAAATTTTTACATTAGCAATTTAGCAATAATCTCCTCATCAAGCTCTATTACCCCAGTCTAGTACGACTCAATCTATAGATTGGAATTTTTCTAATACTTTGCAAGTTATGCTATCCGCTGAATACTCAAAAAAGAGAAATAGCAAAATTGGGTAGGAAACCTTATAGGTAAAGTATAAAATTTCTTTAGTAACTTACTAACAATTAATTCTGATGAAAATGATCACAGAATTATTTTCTAAGACGTAAATATCTTCAGTCTACAAAAAATGAAGAGTCTACAAAAAAATAAATTTGTAGACTGATTTGTAGACTCATGAAGTGCAATTACACCTAAGTGGTAACAAATGTATGCAACTATTAAATAGTATTAAGTCATTGAAAATACAGGTAATTGCAATATGATACAAGCGTTGCCAATTAAAACAAAATTAGGTGGATTCTACTTTTTCTACTATGCGATTGTTGGTACCTTCATGCCGTATTGGAGTCTATATCTGCAAGATCAGGGATTTAGCTTTTTAGAGATTGGGGGGCTTAGTGCAATTGCAATCATGACACGTTTTTTTGCGCCGTTTATTTGGGGTTGGGTGGCGGATAAAACGGGTAAAAGAATGCTATTGGTGCGAATCGCAACATGGATGGAAGCGAGTATATGGTTCCTCATTTTTATTATACCTAATAATTTTCAATCAATTGCCTTGTTAATGTTGATCTTCAGCTTTTTTCAAAATGCGATACTTGCTCAATTTGAAGGCGTTACATTATTTTGGTTAGGCGAAAAACGAAATGAACTTTATGGCAAAGTGAGAAAATGGGGATCGATTGGGTTTATTGTTGGTGTTTTCTTTATTGGTCTAATTCTTGAAATCATCGATATTCAGTATCTCCCGATTTTATTACTGAGTATTTCATTTCTAGCGTTCTTATGGTCATTTACAGTAAAAGAACCGAAGGGCGCACCAAAAGCCCAAAAAACACTTGAATCCATTATTCCAGTTTTAAAACAACCAATTGTGAAAGCAATTTTCTTAATTGAGTTCATTATGTTGTTTGCTCAAGCACCATTCTATAGTTTTTATAGCAATTACTTACAGTCATCTGGATTTAGTACCACAGCAACAGGATTTCTTTGGTCAACAGGTGTTATTGCTGAAATCATGATGTTTGCCTATGCATCATTTTTTTTAAATCGTTTTACATGGCGTCAGTTGGTTGCGATCTGTTTATGGATGACTGGGCTTAGGTTTTTGATTGTTGGTTTATTTCCTGAAAGTTTTGTTCTTCAATTTTTCTCCCAGACAATGCATGCATTTAGTTTCGGTTTATTTCACTTATTGGCGATGCGCATTATATTTGAGCACTTTTCTGCTGGGCAGCAGGGTAGAGCTCAAGCTTTGTATAGTACGATGTGGGGCTTGGGTGTGGCATCTGGAAGCGTATTGGCAGGACAATATTGGGAGCTGATTTCTGGCAGCTATATTTTTATCATTGCAGGAGCTTCAACGTTGATTGGTTTAATATTTTTATCCGCTTTACCAAATCTCAAGCCCACTGAAGCAAGATAGTGACTTATGATGTTTGAGTAAATAGTAATTGCGGATCCACGCATAATCTATTTCGTCCTGCAGATTTCGCTTGATAAAGGGCAACGTCTGCACGATTAATCAATTGTTGGAATGGGGTGCCAGACGGAAGTTGTTGATAACTTAAACCTATGCTTACACTAATATTGAGATGTTGATTTTGCCTGATC
Source organism: Acinetobacter sp. 25-47-122 (assembly GCF_056779695.1). Lineage (NCBI taxonomy): Bacteria > Pseudomonadati > Pseudomonadota > Gammaproteobacteria > Moraxellales > Moraxellaceae > Acinetobacter > Acinetobacter sp. 25-47-122. The sequence continues at coordinate 11,997 of NZ_JBWYIJ010000009.1, read as the reverse complement.
ATAATCGGTGTTTCTGCCACGCGGTCGCATATACGCTGTGCGATTTCAATGCAGGCTGGTAGGTTACTATCTTTAATTAAGATGGCAAATTCTTCACCGCCAACTCTACCGAATAAATCATTTGATCTAATTTGAGATCTGACGATATTGCTAAAGTCTTTGAGAACAATATCACCTATTTCATGTCCATATTGATCATTAATTTTTTTAAAGTGGTCAATATCGAGTAGTAAAATAGACACGCTCTGAATATTGGATTTCACCTCCCTATGAGTTGAGTCTATCGTCTTTTCGCTTTCTTCATAAAAATATCGGCGATTCATAGTCGTTGTTAAACTGTCATGGTTCGCTAAATATAATATTTGGTGATATAGCTTTTGGCGATTCAAACTAATAATTGATAATGTTAGTGGGCCTAAAGCCAGCATGAAAAGACCGATGCGAACAGACAGTGTTGTCGAAATAAATGCCTCTGGAGATTCTGTTAGATAATATGCACTTAAGCTGTTGTATAAGAACATACATACAAAGCAGTTGATGATTGCAACCAACAATAAATTGTAGGTTAATGCTGCCCAGATGAGTGCTCCAATCGGGAACATGATGGCGCCAGGCCCAATAAAAAAGTGAGTTAGAATTACAGATACAACGACAAATACGAAGGGTAAGATAAGGGGTAAACTTAAACGTTGATTTTTTTGATTTACAAAATATTGTTGAACTATAGTTTTGCTTGGTAATGCGAGAACAATAGGCAAAAAAGCGACAAAGTTAAGAATTTCACCACTCCACCACATGCCAAAATCAACCCAAATACGGCTGAGCTCCATAAAGCTGTTAGGAACATAAGGGATGGTTAAAATCGCAAAGGTTGGGCTCGCTAGGCACCCTCCAAAAGCACTAATTAAAAATAAGTAAACAAATGTAAGACCTTTATTGAATTCTTGATAATTGATTTTTAACCGGTTCAGTAGGTATAAGGTCACTAATGGGTTTAGCAAGTTAGCAAGAGTTAACAACCAAGTAAGTTGTAAAGTGTTGCCAGTACCTAGGTCTGCAAGCATATACCCAGAAAAGGCGCCAAGCCAGCCACCAAGATTATTGAGATAACTAAATCTTAAAAAAAGACCAAGTAGTACGGCATTTGCAGGCCAGAAAATTGCAAGAAATGAGAGAGGTCGACCAAGTATTCCAGCCAAAGCACAAAGTGTAATGATGAGCATGACAATCAAAAAAGATTGTGCATTGTTTTTAATCAGCTCTGTTCGTATCCATATGGTCATACTTAACGTATATTCCCTTGCATAAAATCTTATATTTTTAAGCTTTCTGTGAGGTATAGAATGAATATTATTCTGATAAGAATATATTTTTGCACTAATAAATCAATAGATCGCATTAAACTGCTGATGATTTAAAGTTCATCAATAGGGAATTCATTTTCTTATATAAAATTGTTCTTATCACGTTAATTCTATGAGTTTTCTTGCTGAAATGTGCTAATTTAGCTCTAAACGTTGACCTATAGATGTTGTATGAAAAAAACAGTTTTTTTTGCACCTTTACTTTTATTAATGACGTCTTTTTCTTCTGCCGATCAAAATGTCCAAGCGCAAGCTAAAGGTGCTGATTTACAACAGCCTGAAAATAATATTCGAATCAACATGCGCCCAGAAATTTTAGGTTTATGGGGAATGGAAATTCCAAATAATAAAAAATGTGTTGAGTATTATAATTTCCGTGGTAACAATGAGGTGGTCGTGAATAGTGCTAAAGAGTGGTCGGTCGGTTTATTTGAGTATCAACCATCTCAAGACAGCTCTTCGGGTTTGTTGCCTACCTTGGTCATGCAAGTCAATTATGAGAACAATGAAAAAGACTGCTCTGGTAATCAAGTAGATCAGGCAGGAGATTTGTCTCAATATTTTGTAAAATGGGACAATCCGAATCAAATCAATTTCTGTGCATCTGAAAAGGGTGGACAATGTTTTGCAAAACTTAATCGTATATTGCCATGAGCTAAAATCTTTGCAGCCTATTCTTCAATAATAAAAAAGCCTCCTGAAAAAGAGGCTTTTTTATTCATCTTGTAAAGCTGTAATTACTCAGCTTCGCTATGTCCTTGTACCTGTTTCAACAAATGTTTCTCTAAGTAGTGAATATCCATAGCCTGTTCTGCAAAGTTCTTATCTTCAAGGATGAGATCTTTGTGTAGCGGAATATTGGTTTTGATTCCAGTTAAGATCATTTCATCTAAGGCTTGTTTCATACGAGCCAAAGCGGTTTCGCGATCTTTACCATGTGCGATTAATTTTGCGATCATCGAATCATAGTAAGGTGGAATGCTATAACCTGGATAGATATGAGAATCTAAACGGATGCCTGCACCACCTGGTGTGTAGAATTGCTCGATTTTACCTGGTGATGGAAGGAAGGTGGTTGGATCTTCTGCATTAATACGGCATTCAATTGCATGACCGTGTACTTTGATTTGATCTTGTTCTAGATTCAAACCAAGACCAGCGGCTACACGAAGTTGTTGTTCAATAATATCGACACCCGTCACCATTTCAGTCACAGGATGTTCTACTTGAACACGTGTATTCATCTCAATAAAGAAGAACTCACCATCTTCAAATAAGAATTCGAACGTGCCTGCGCCACGATACTGCATTAATTCGCATGCCTTTACGCAAGCTGCTAAAATTTCAGCACGAGCTTCTTCTGGAAGATTTGGAGCAGGAGCTTCCTCAAGCACTTTTTGATGACGACGTTGTAATGAACAGTCACGATCATATAAATGTACGGCGTGACCATTACCATCGCCAATCACCTGTACTTCAACATGGCGTGGCTTTTGAAGGAAACGTTCCATATAAACCGTATCATCACCGAACCACATTTCAGCATCACGTTGAGCTGCTTGTACAGACTCCAACAGTGTATCAACACGTTCAACAATTCGCATACCGCGACCGCCACCACCAGCAGCAGCTTTAACGATAAGTGGGAAGCCAATCTCTTTTGCTTCAGCCAAGGCATTGTTTGGTGTTACAGCATGAGCTGAACCTGGAACGGTTGGTACACCAGCTTTACGCATCGCCATAATCGCTGACACTTTATTCCCCATAAGGCGAATATGTTCAGGACGTGGACCAATAAAGATAAAACCAGAACTTTCTACAATCTCAGCAAATTCAGCATTTTCTGATAAAAAGCCATAACCTGGATGAATTGCATCTGCACCAGTCACTTCCGCTGCTGTAATAATTGCAGGAATATTTAGATAACTTTCGCTACTTGCACCAGGACCAATACAAACGGCTTCATCAACAAAGCGTAAATGCATGAGGTCTTTATCGGCATCCGAGTAGATACCGACTGTTTTAATACCGAGTGTTTTGCAAGCACGTGTAATACGCAGTGCAATTTCACCTCGGTTGGCAATGAGAACTTTTTGCAACATACCAACCCCCAACGATTACGCGCGGTAGCGGAATAAAGGTTGACCGAATTGGATTACATCACCATTTTTAACTAAAATTTCTTCAATCACACCACTTTGAGTTGCCTCAATTGGGTTCATGATTTTCATTGCTTCAATAATTCCAAGCGTTTCGCCTGCTGAAACAGTTTGTCCTACATTTACAAATGGTGCTTCGCCTGGACTTGGTGCAGCATAGAACACGCCAACCATTGGTGAGGTTTCAACAGCACCACGAGAAGCTGGTTTCACAACTGGAGCTTCTGGCGCAGCAGATTGTATTGGTGCAACACCAGCGGCTACGATAGGATTACGACGCGCTAAAGCAATGGATTGATCACCTTCTTTTACTTCAATAGATTGAAGATCCGATTCAATCATTAAGTCGATGAGCTTTTTAATTTTGCGAATATCCATGAATTCGTATTCCTAAGGTTAAAGATGTGTAGAAGTTTGAATTTTTTGCACGGCATGAGTTAATGCAAATGAATAACCCTGTGCGCCTAGTCCACAAATGACACCGACAGCTTTATCTGAGAGATAAGAGTGGTGTCTAAATGCTTCACGTGCGTGAACATTTGAAAGGTGAACTTCAATAAATGGGATCGCAACACCTAATAGGGCATCACGTACTGCTACTGAGGTGTGGGTCAGTGCAGCAGGATTGATGATGATAAATTTTATACCATCAATCTGGGCTTGATGAATTCGGTCGACAATGGCACCTTCCCAATTGCTTTGGAAGGTTTCAAGTTGAATTGAACTTTCTTGAGCTTGCTGTATGAGTTGATGATTGATATCGTCTAAAGTTAAATGTCCGTAAACTTCAGGTTCTCGCTTTCCTAGCAAGTTTAAATTTGGTCCATGTATGACCAAAATGGTCGAACTCATGAAGACAGCTCCAATATGAAAGTTGCAATATAACCTTGCAAGATGTCTGCAAAGTTTGCATATTATGGCATGTTTTTAAGCTTTTCATTTATATTTTGTTTCAAAAATAGCAAAAAAACAATGTCGTCAATGAGCTGTATTTTGAGAACTTTGCAGTCAATTGGCAATGTTAAAAAATTACATTTTTCTTTTAATTCTTCGAGTCTGCTATTTTAAACCGAATTGACCAAAAGTATTCATTTGTTTTGTGTAACCGCCATATGTGAGTCATCAATAGTTAGCATTTCTGACCATGAGGTGGTATAGCGTGGAGAGTGGTGTAATTGCTTCATTTTCCATTGTTGTTGATTGGTATGATAGCCCACTTGAATACAATGCTTTCCAAAGCGGTTTTTCATAGCGCCAATTGTTGTCATGAGTGAATCTCGCTGCTGGATTAAATCATGAGGCTGCCAAAGGTCATGTGTATGTGTTTTTTTAGCACTCAAAGCAGAAAACATGACGGAAACTTTTACATAACGTATATTTTCTTTAAATAAAACATCAATTTGCTGTTGTGCTGCATGCGTCAAGAGTAATAAATCATCCGTCGGATATTCCAAACCAATTACATGAGAATGTGATTTCTTGAATGGTTTTACTGGAATTTTTTCATAAAGAGACACATGGACACAGGCGCATAATTGTTCTTGCTTGCTTAAACGTTCATGAGCCCGACTTAAATGAAAAATCATGGCTTGCTTGATTAATGCTTTATCCTTTAATGCTGATGCAAAACTTCGTGATGCTAAGATTCGTTTAGACGGTAAATAAGGATCTTCTAGTGAAATACAGGACTGACCTTTTAGCTCACGAATGGTACGCCCCATGAGCACTGAAAACTGCTTCATCAAATAGTGTTCATTGGCAAAAGTTAAGTCATAGCAATTATAAATACCGTAACTTTCAAGTTGTTTACTAATTTTTCGACCTACGCCCCAAATTTCCGATACTGAGGTTTCTATAAGTAATTGATCAAAACTGCATGGATCCAAATCCAATAAAGAACACACTCGGTTAAAACCAGAACGTTTTTTGGCAAAGTGATTGGCGAGTTTAGCTTGTGTTTTACTGTAACCAATCCCGATACAACAAGGTAAACCGATCCATTGTTGAATACGGTCGACTAATTCTCGACAAAATTTTTCTAAATCAAAAAGACTTTGATAATGTGTTAGACGAATAAAACATTCATCAATTGAATAGGGCTCTAGATCTGAATCTGCATGAAAGTGTTGCTCTAAAATAGTGAAAAAACGACTAGACATATCGCCGTAGAGGGCATAATTGCTTGAAAATACTTTAACACCAGCTTTAAGCATATCTTTTTCAATTTCATACCATGGCACGGCCATGCCAATATTGAGAGCTTTTGCTTCCTCACTACGAGATACGACACAACCATCGTTATTACTTAAAACAACGACCGGTTGACCATTTAAACTTGGATTAAATACACGCTCACAACTGACATAGCAGTTATTAATATCAATGAGCGCAAAAATCTCTTGATGATAAATATTTTGCATAGGAGTAGGGTGAACTGCTTAGATCAATTTATTTCAGTTTTTTTAAAATACAAGTCACTACACCCCAGACCATGATTTGTTCTTCGCTACGAGGATAGATGTCAGGGTAGTCTGGATTCTCGGCTTTTAACCATAAAAGGATCGTTCCATCATTTTGTTTTTCTAACATTAATCTTTTTACTGTGAATTCATTATTAATCAGCGCCAAGACGATATCACCATGTTCTGCATTCAAACTCCGGTCAATCAAGATTTGATCACCAACTTCAATCCCTGCATTTTTCATTGATAAAGAATTTACGCGTAGTATAAAAGTAGATGCTACGTTGTGAACCAAGTATTCATTTAGATCAATATGTCCTTCTACATAATCTTGTGCTGGGGAAGGGAAACCTGCTGCCACAGATTCAATAGGATAGGCGATTTTTAAACGTGTTCTAAATTGGATTGGTGAAATTTCAATTTGTTGATTGAAATCATCTTCAGGTCGTATTTTTAACCATTCTTTAATTTGAATCACTTTTGATTCAGGAACACGCATTACTACTGTTTTTTCTGAAAACTGTGATTTTCGACCTGCATTGGCACGTTTACCACCATGTAGAGAAGCGGTATTTGTTGCTGAAATATTTGAATTGCTGCTCATATGAAATTCCCCCCATTTAATCTTGAATATGTAACAAAATCAAGATAGCAAAAAAAACATTGTAAAAACAGATTGTTTCGTCGGATTGATTGTGCTTATACGACACTATGCTTAAAATTAGGTCTGAATTTATGATGAAAATGGAATCATCCATGTTGCAAGATTTTATTGAAGAGCAAAAATTAGTCTGTGAGGAGTTTGATTCTGCTTACATCAAAGTGAATGAAGATGATGTTGTAGCTGTGGCTAAGCATACTTTAGATCAAGAGCCAATCGTCGGTTTACGTAATAAGCCTGAACCAGGTGAGAAAGTGGCATGGTTTATTTATGGTGGTGAATTAGGCGAGGGCGAAGATTTTTTTGAGACTATGACGGTGAAAGAGCTTGAAGAAATTTTACCCGATGCCATTCCATTTCTTGCATTGGAAACAGGTTTCCGTTTTATGATTGATCGAGATGATTATGAGGATGTTTGGAAAGCTGAGCCTGATTTAGGAATCTAATGCGCATGTTATGGGTGAGGTTGATTTTTGTAGGTTTAAGTTTTGTTATATCACAACAGGTTGTAGCGAATGATTTGATTGATGCACAACAAATGGCGTATCAGCAAAAACTGGATCATGAAATGCAGCTGATCGAACAAACCAAGCAAATTTTAGATGATGAACACAGTACAGCCACACCGATGGAGCAACAACTTGCTTTATGCGGAAGGTTAAAGGCCTATCAAAACATTGTTGGTTTAGCAGACCATTTTATTCAAGTTGAACAAGCACATGTAATGAAGCGTATTGCGCAATTTTATTTAAATCAGCAATCTACGAGTTTTCAACAATCGGGCATGACAATTGATGATTGGTGTAGCGCAAACTAGCAAATTTGTCAGATATTGATATGAATTTGGACTGAATTGATAACTCGAACTTTATTATAATTTTTTGCGTTGAGTTGACGTATTCCAATTTCCCTGATTGACACGCGACATCTTAACCATCATTAGTCTAGGTGATGTCTAAACCCGCTGCATAGCGGGTTTTTTAATATCTATTTCACTGATTAATTCATTTTTTAAGCTACGAACTGAACTGACTCACTATACTATGTAAATCAAAAAAGTAGCTTTGGCTTACAGACAATTGGCTGGTTTTGGTATTCCGGCTAATCGACTTAGATGGCGAGCAACTAGGCCTGTTTTAAACCTTTCTTGCAATACTGCATTATCAATGTCAGCGCTGACGTGTTTCATTAAAAATTTAATTAAGGGACGAGTTGCAGGAGAATGGCCAAATTGAGCGTAGAACTGGCGAACCGCATGCAATACTTCGAAATGCCAAGCTGTTAGCTCAAGATCGAGCGTATTCGCGAGTACTTGCGCTACATTTTCATTCCAAATGGTATAGTCAACTAAATGACCATCTTGATCGAGTTCAAGGGATAATTCAGTGGTCATGGTAAAACCTAAGTCAATAAATTTGTTTTATTTAAGGCTAATACAGCGTGTAAAGCCCAGAATGATATCTGCAAAAGTGGTGTAATCAATCACTTCAATTTGAAAATAATCGCCGTTCAATAGATGTGAAGGTAATAACTCAGCATCTCGATCTAAAACGTAGACCTTGTTTTGAATCGTAAGTAAAGATGGTGTAAACAATGCCAACACCGCATCCCCCATAAGGACTAAAGCATCATTGCTATCCAATGTCTTTTGAACCTTTTGAATACAATGTTCTGTATTTGCAAATTGAGATTGTATTAAATAAAGTGTTTTATCGGTCATATGAGTTACCAATGCAGCACATGGTCAAAGCTTTGAATTAACTCTTTATTAAATTCAATAAATTTAATCTCATGCGTAGTATGTTGAACAAAGGGATTATCTTGTTGATTGGATTCAACCAAAATAGGGCTTAGATCGTAAAACTCAAAGCTATCGACGAGGTTGGAAGCCAGTTTAAACGCATGTTTAATGGGTTCGAAGCTTAATTCGGAACGGAGTAAACTTAAGGCTGAGCCTTGCAATAAAACTTTTACTTCAGCGCCAAAAGTTGCTAAAACCATGGTTGCAGAAAGGCTCTCATGAACTTGTAGCGAGTTGAGATTTGATTGGGTTAATATAACCAGTACAGATTTCACACAATTTACCTTTCAATTGCAACAATCAATGAAAAATGAATAATTTAGAATTGAACTAGACGTGCTGAAGATGAGACAGCATCTGCCAATTCACCGAGTCCTACCAGCTGAAAACCTTCAGCCAGATTATGGGACTCAATGTGATGGCGTTGAGCATTTTCAGCATCAGTGATTCCACGTGCTAGGGCAGCACTTACGCAAACAGGAAGTTTGATATTTAATTTTTGCCACTCTTGTGTGAGACTTCTTTGATCATCTGGCGACCACTGTAAGTTGTTTGCAACTTGAACGCCGTCTTGATAAAAGAAAACTCGAAAAATTTCGCCTTTCGCTTGCAATGATTGTGCGAGTCCTAATGCATGCCAAGCATGGATTGAGCTAGGTGCCGAGGTAATTAGTAATAACGTACTCATTTAAAACTTCGCATAGGGTGATCAAACTGAAAATAGCTTGTTCAGGCTTTTAAACAAAAAGGTAGTATACAATGATTTTAGTGACAGGTGGATTAGGCTTTATAGGTTCACACGTTGTTTTAAGCTTATTGGCACATGGTCAAGAAGTCGTCATTGTAGATAATCTTGCCAATGCGAATTTACAAACACTTGAACGTCTTGAATATATTTCTGGAATGTATGTACCTTTTGTAAAGCTAGATGTTAGAAATACGCCTGCTCTGAATAAAGTTTTTGAGCAGTACTCAATCCGTGCTGTTATACATACTGCAGGATTTAAGTCTTTAGAGGAGTCTCGCTTAAAACCGCTTGAATATTATAATGATAATGTCAGTTGCATTATGAGTCTGATGCGTGCAATGCAACGAACTGGTGTACGAACATTATTGCATCTTTCAAGTATAGCGGTTTATGGCACTTCGAGTTTGAATTTAAATGAAGAACATCCTCTCAATTTTGCCAATCCAAACCCTTATATTAAATCCCAGCAAATGATTGAAGAGATCATCCGTGATACCTCTAAAACGGACGAAGAATGGAGTATTGCGATCCTGAGACTAGCAAATGTAGCTGGTGCTTTTGAACATGGAGTTTTGGGTGAAGTGGTTGCCCCTTTACCTAAAAATATTTTGCCTTTGGTGTTACAAGTCGCAGCCATGCAGCGCGATTCCATTCAATTACAAAAGAATGCCAAGACAAAAGACCAAACGGTTGAACGAAGTTTTGTGCATGTCATTGATGTGTGTGAGGCAGTCATTGCAACTTTAAAGTGGTTATTTAATCAAAGATCAACGTGCGAAGCATTTGATATCGCAGGTCAGCCAAGTTCAATTCAAAACTTGATTAATACGGTAGAAAAAGTGACTGAAACAAAAATTCGAATTGAGGAAACTGATTATGTTTTCCAAGAATTAGATCAAATTGGTTCGAATAGTTTAAAAGCATTTGAATTATTGAAATGGAAAGCACATCGATCACTAGAACAAATGATTGAAGATCAATGGCGATACTATCAAAGCACCTTTAATAATTAAAATGATAATCATTTACATTTATGGTTTTTTTGATTAGCATCAAATCAACGGTGGATGAATCCGAATCAAACATGATTCTTCCAAGGAATAGCGAAATATTTGAGGCTGATATGCAAACACGTATAGAACACGACACGATGGGTGATGTAGAAGTACCAAGTGATGCCATGTGGGGGGCTCAAACCCAGCGCAGTTTGCAAAATTTCAAAATTGGTGGTGAGCGACTTCCTCGTGCGATGATCCGTGGTATGGGGCTGGTCAAAAAAGCGGCTGCACTTACCAATGCTGAGTTAAATCAAATTCCTGCTGAATTGGCGAATTATATTGTGGGTGCAGCAGAAGAAGTGATTACGGGGCAATGGGACAGTCAATTTCCATTGGTGGTATGGCAAACAGGTTCTGGTACTCAAAGTAATATGAACTGTAATGAAGTCATTGCAAATATTGCGAATCAAAAGCTGGGTAATCCGCTTGGAGCACAGAAACCCGTTCATCCAAATGATCATGTTAATCGAGCTCAATCTACAAATGATTCGTTTCCAACAGCGATTCATGTCGCTGCTAGTTTACAGATCAATGAGTTATTGATTCCAACAGTTCAAGCTTTACGTGAAACTTTACATCAGAAGTCTCAAGAATTTTCAAATATTGTTAAGATTGGGCGTACACATTTACAAGATGCAACGCCGTTAACTTTAGGCCAGGAATTCAGTGGTTATGTATCCCAACTCGATCATGGATTAAAGCGTCTAGAGCAAGCTTTAGAAGGGTTATATGAATTGCCATTAGGTGGTACAGCTGTCGGGACAGGTCTAAATGCTCATCCTGATTATGCTGTAAATGCAGCAAAAAAATTGGCTGAGCTTACGGGTTTACCTTTTGTGACTGCACCGAATAAGTTTGAAGCACTAGCAGGACGTGATGCTGCAGTATTTGCTTCTGGCGCACTGAAAACAGTTGCTGTGAGTTTAAATAAGATTGCCAATGATATTCGTTGGTTAGCGAGTGGTCCTCGTTGTGGTTTTGGGGAGATTCGTATTCCTGAAAATGAACCAGGTTCGAGTATTATGCCAGGTAAGGTGAATCCTACTCAAAGTGAAGCTATGACGATGGTTGTTGCGCAGGTTTTGGGTAATGACACGACGATTAATATCGCTGGAGCTTCAGGTAATTTTGAATTAAACGTTTTTATGCCGGTTATTGCTTATAATTTACTGCAATCAATTCAGCTGCTAGGTGATGCATGTAATAGCTTTAATGAGCATTGTGCTGTGGGGATTGAGCCGAACCAAGATAAGATTGATTATTTCTTGCATAACTCGTTGATGTTAGTTACTGCATTGAATCCTGTGATTGGTTATGAAAACGCGGCAAAAGTTGCTAAGACAGCATATAAGGAAGGTAAAACACTTAAACAAGTTGCTGTAGAGCTGAATTTAGTCACAGCTGAGCAGTTTGATGAAGTCGTTGTACCTGAGAATATGGTTTCACCTAATGTTAAGTGAATTATAGATTAAATAATAATTGTAAAATTACGGCGTATTGAGAATATATTCAATACGCAATTTGAGTAATTTACGAAATTTTTTAATGTTAGATAGAGTAATTTTGAGTTGGTTGTTATTGGTAATTAAATAATTGTAGTATTTTGCAAGTGTATATAAGTATATATATCTTTCGAATAAAATTTAAATTTAAAATAGAGTTCTTTCATAAGTCATTTTTTACTCAGCTCCATGTTATAGATTCCAGCAATTAAATTAAATCTTAAGCCTAGTCTTTTGCCGCG
>NZ_JBWYIJ010000008.1:0-169083 GCF_056779695.1 Acinetobacter sp. 25-47-122 | reverse complement strand
GTTGAAATGGAAGTTCGTGAACTTCTTTCTACTTATGACTTCCCAGGTGATGACACTCCAGTTATCCGTGGTTCTGCTCTTGCTGCACTTAACGGTGAAGCTGGTCAGTTCGGTGAAGATGCAGTTGTTGCTCTTGTTGAAGCGCTTGACACTTACATCCCAGAGCCAGAGCGTGCTATTGATAAAGCATTCTTAATGCCAATCGAAGACGTATTCTCTATTTCTGGTCGTGGTACAGTAGTAACTGGCCGTGTAGAAGCTGGTATCGTGAAAGTAGGCGAAGAAGTTGAAATCGTAGGTATCAAAGACACAGTTAAAACTACAGTTACTGGCGTTGAAATGTTCCGTAAACTTCTAGACGAAGGTCGTGCGGGCGAGAACTGTGGTATCTTATTACGTGGTACTAAGCGTGAAGACGTACAACGTGGTCAAGTACTTTCTAAACCAGGTGCGATCAAGCCACACACTAAATTCGATGCAGAAGTATACGTACTTTCTAAAGAAGAAGGTGGTCGTCACACTCCATTCCTTAACGGTTACCGTCCACAGTTCTACTTCCGTACAACTGACGTAACTGGCGCGATTCAATTGCAAGAAGGCGTTGAAATGGTTATGCCTGGTGACAACGTAGAAATGTCAGTAGAATTGATCCACCCAATCGCAATGGACCCAGGTCTACGTTTTGCGATCCGTGAAGGTGGTCGTACAGTTGGTGCTGGTGTTGTTGCTAAAGTAACTGCATAATAGAAGTATAAACGAAAACCGAGGGTTTCGATTCTCGGTTTTGTTATAGGTCAGTAGTTCAATTGGTAGAGCGTCGGTCTCCAAAACCGAATGTTGGGGGTTCGAGTCCCTCCTGGCCTGCCAAATTATTTTTGATAAAAAGCTTGATGCTGGCTAAACTGGTCATATAATAAGTCGCGAATTCAACGACGAGTACAAAAATGTCGAATGATAAATCGCGTGACGCATTAAGCGACGCGCCAATTCCTCAAAGAAACAATTCCGCTGAAGTCGTTAAGTCTGGTTCACCAGTTGACGTGATTTTATGGATTATTGCATTGGCATTACTTGCTGGTGCACTTATGGTAAATCAACATCTTCCAGCATATTGGGTTCCCGCAAACAATATTTGGGTGCGTGTTGGGGTAATTTTGGCTTGTATCGTTGTGGCTTTAGGTTTATTATACGCCACCCATCAAGGCAAAGGCTTTGTTCGTTTGTTGAAAGACTCACGCATTGAACTGCGTCGAGTGATTTGGCCAACAAAGCAAGAAACAGTAACTGCATCATGGCAAGTGTTACTTGTTGTTGTAATCACCGCTATTGGTTTATGGTGTTTTGATTACATTATTAGTTGGTTGATGAAGTTTATTATCGGGTAAAAGAGCTATGAAACGTTGGTACATTATTCATGCCTATTCAGGTTATGAAAAACAAGTGATGCGTTCGCTTAATGATCGAATCCAGCGTAGCGCTGTTGCCGATAGCTTTGGTGAAGTCCTTGTTCCTACCGAAGAAGTGGTAGAGATGAAGGATGGTAAGAAACGTAAGTCAGAGCGTAAATTCTTTCCTGGCTATGTGTTAGTTGAAATGGAAATGAATGACGATACTTGGCACATTGTTAAAGAATGTCCAAAAGTACTCGGATTTATTGGTGGTACGGCAGAAAAGCCTGCTCCAATTACGCAAAAAGAAGCTGACGCGATTCTTGCACGTGTACGCAATACTGGCGAAGCACCTCGTCCTAAGACAATGTTCGAGCCAGGCGAAGAATTATTGGTTACTGATGGTCCATTCACAGACTTTAAAGGTGTGGTGGAAGAAGTTCAGTACGAAAAGTCACGCTTAACGTTGACGATTAATGTATTCAATCGACCAACTCAAGTTGAATTGGAATTTCGCCAAGTCGAAAAAACAATTTAATTTGGATTGGTTGAAAACGCCCGATTTTATTAATCGGGCATTGTTGTTGTAACGGTATCGTTACTTGTAAATATTGGGGAGCCTTAATCGGCGTTTGTACCCAGAGGTAATTGAAATGGCTAAGAAGATTGACGGCTATATCAAGCTGCAAGTTCCAGCTGGTAAAGCGAATCCATCTCCACCAATCGGTCCTGCACTAGGTCAACGTGGTGTAAACATCATGGCATTCTGTAAAGAATTCAATGCTGCTACACAAAAACTTGAAGCTGGTCTTCCGATTCCTGTAGTGATCACTGTGTACAACGACAAGTCGTTCACATTTATCATGAAAACTCCGCCTGCTGCTATTCTGCTTAAGAAAGCTGCTGGTATCCAAAAGGGTTCAGCTGTACCTAACAAAACTAAAGTTGGTAAGTTGACTCGTGCTCAATTAGAAGAGATCGCGACTACTAAAGAACCAGATTTAACTGGTGCTGACTTAGACGCGCGTGTACGTACCATTGCTGGTTCTGCACGTTCTATGGGCTTGGAAGTGGAGCTTTAAGACATGGCTAAATTAACTAAACGTCAAAAAGCGATTGCAGCTGCTGTAGAAGCGAACAAAGTTTATACTTTGGAAGAAGCTGTAGCAGTACTTTCTAGCCTTCCAGCTGCTAAATTCAAAGAATCTTTGGATGTAGCTGTAAATCTAGGTGTTGATCCTCGTAAATCTGACCAAGTTGTTCGTGGCGCGACTACACTTCCTGCAGGTACTGGTAAAACTGTACGTGTAGCTGTGTTTGCTCAAGGCGCTGCTGCTGAAGCTGCTAAAGCTGAAGGCGCGGACGTAGTTGGTTTTGATGACCTTGCTGAAAGCATTCAAGCGGGTAACCTTGACTTTGATGTAGTAATTGCTGCTCCAGATGCAATGCGCGTTGTAGGTAAGTTGGGTACAATCCTTGGTCCACGTGGCTTAATGCCAAACCCTAAAGTGGGTACTGTAACTCCTGACGTAGCAACTGCAGTTAAAAATGCAAAAGCTGGTCAAGCGCGTTACCGTGTAGACAAAGCGGGTATCATCCACGCTGCGATCGGTCAAGTAGGTTTCACTGCTGAAGCTGTTCGTCAAAACGTTGAAGCTCTTGTAGCTGACCTTAAGAAAGCAAAACCTGCGACTTCTAAAGGTGTTTATATCAAAAAGATCACTTTAAGCTCAACTATGGGTCCTGGTCTTACTATTGATGTAACTAACGTTTCTAACTAAGTTTAACTTAGACAGAATTTTAAAGCCCTGAGTAAGATTTGAAGCGCTGCTTCAAATCTTACGCAAGATACCGGTTTGGGATTTCTTGCGAACTTAGGCAAACTTTGAATTGGTAAATGAGAATTTATCAGCGTCAAAGACCTCAGGCGAGGGGAGTTTTATGCTTCGCTCTTAATATTCCAGCCTGCGTAGACGCGGTGGTGTGATTTAGTTCATCCTCCGCGTGTTGACTCAGTGATGAGTTAACGAACTGGGAGTGTACTTCGCGTGAGTACATGAATCACCGTTAGGAGGTTTTACAATGGCTCTTCTTATCGAAGACAAAAAACAGATCGTAGCTGAAGTTAACGCTGTTGCTTCTACTGCTTTCACTGCTGTTGTTGCTGACTACCAAGGTTTAACTGTTGAGCAATTAACTGCTCTTCGTGTTGAAGCTCGTAAACTAGGTGTTACTACACGTATCGTGCGTAATACTTTAGCTAAACGTGCTCTTCAAGATACTCAGTTCGATATCTTGAACGACAACCTTGTTGGCCCAACAATTTTAGCTTTCTCGACTTCTGAAGACGACATGGGCGCAGCTGCTCGTTTGTTTGAAGAATTCGCTAAAACTAATAAAGCATTTGAACTTAAAGCTGCTGCATTCGATGGCAAGGTTTATCAAGGTGCTGAAGTTAGCGTAATCGCGAACCTTCCGAACCAAGAAAAAGCGCTTACTATGCTTGCAAACGTTCTTCAAGCTCCTATTTCGAAATTGGGTCGCCTTATTACTGCGCTCAAAGAGAAAAACGAGTCAGAAGCTGCTTAAGCTTAATAAATCAATTTCCACACCATTCAATATCCATTTGGAGTTATTCTCATGGCTTTAACTAACGAAGAAATCTTAAACGCAGTTGCTGAAAAAACTGTTCTTGAACTTGTTGAACTTATCTCTGCTTTTGAAGAGAAATTCAATGTATCTGCTGCTGCTGTAGCTGTTGCTGCTGCTCCAGGTGCTGGCGCTGCTGCTGCTGAAGAACAAACTGAATTCAACGTAGAGTTGACTTCTTTCGGTGCTAACAAAGTTGCTGTAATTAAAGCAGTTCGTGAAGCTACTGGTCTTGGTCTTAAAGAAGCTAAAGATTTAGTTGAAGGCGCTCCAGCTCTTCTTAAAGAAGGTGTTTCTAAAGAAGAAGCTGAAGAACTTAAGAAGAAACTTGAAGAAGCTGGTGCTCAAGTTACTGTTAAGTAATTTCGCCATGGGGCCAATATTAATTTGACCCCAAAAATTGGCTGATGGCTCTTGGGTCATCAGCCTTTTTGCGTTACAATTATCGGCTCGATTTTTGTTAACTTGATGTAAAAATCATCAATACTAACTATAATTGAATAAAATCAAACGCTTACCAATATTTTTCCATGTTTAAAAATATTGTTAAGCGTTTTAATACCACTGAACATTGCAGCATTTGAACAAAGTGGTGGTCATATCGACCTGCGTAATTCCTTCTAGACCCGTTCTGCAGGCGGGTTTAGTTTACTTTCCGAGGACTCCAGATGGCATACTCATATACCGAAAAGAAACGGATCCGTAAGAATTTTGGTAAATTGCCCCAAGTGATGGATGCTCCGTACCTGCTCGCGATTCAAGTCGACTCGTACAGAACGTTCCTTCAAGATGGCAAAACACCAAAAAACCGCGAAGATATCGGTCTCCAAGCCGCATTTCGTTCAGTTTTTCCAATTGAAAGTTATTCTGGGAATGCTGCTTTAGAATTCGTTGAGTATAGCCTTGGTAAACCAGAGTTTGACGTTCGCGAATGTATTCTTCGTGGCTCAACTTATGCGGCACCAATGCGCGTAAAAATTCGTTTGATCATTAAAGATCGCGAAACGAAATCAATTAAAGACGTACGTGAACAAGAAGTGTACATGGGTGAAATGCCACTTATGACACAGAACGGTACGTTCGTGATCAATGGTACTGAGCGTGTAATCGTATCTCAATTACATCGTTCACCTGGTGTGTTCTTTGATCATGACAAAGGTAAGACGCATTCAAGTGGTAAGGTGCTTTATTCTGCACGTATCATTCCTTACCGTGGCTCATGGTTGGACTTTGAATTTGATGCTAAAGATTTAGTATACGTACGTATTGACCGTCGTCGTAAGTTACTTGCGACTGTGATTCTTCGTGCCTTGAACTATACAAACGAACAAATTCTAGACATGTTCTATGAAAAAGTTCCTGTATATCTAGACATGGGCAGCTATCAAATTGACTTGGTTCCAGAGCGTCTGCGTGGTGAAATGGCACAATTTGATATCACAGATAATGACGGTAAGACAATCGTTGAGCAAGGTAAACGTATCAATGCGCGTCATGTTCGTCAAATGGAAGCTGCAGGCTTAACTAAACTTCCAGTACCTGATGAATATTTGTATGAGCGTATTACTGCTGAAGACATTACATTACACAATGGTGATGTGATTGCTGCAAACACAGTTCTTAGTCATGAAGTAATGGTTAAAATCGCTGAAGGCGGCGTTAAGCAATTTAACCTACTTTATACCAATGACATCGATCGCGGTTCATTCGTAGCTGATTCATTACGTGCTGATACGACTTCTGGTCGTGAAGAAGCGCTTGTAGAAATTTACAAGGTAATGCGTCCAGGTGAGCCACCAACGAAAGAAGCTGCAGAAAACTTATTTAACAACTTGTTCTTCTCTTCTGAACGTTATGACTTATCACCAGTTGGTCGTATGAAGTTCAACCGTCGTTTGGGCCGTCCTTACGAAGTGGGTACGGATCAGAAGTCACGTGAAGTTGAAGGTATTCTTTCAAACGATGACATCATTGACGTATTAAAAACACTGGTTGAAATCCGTAACGGTAAAGGTGAAGTCGATGATATCGACCACTTAGGTAACCGTCGCGTACGTTCTGTTGGTGAAATGACAGAAAACCAATTCCGTGTTGGTCTAGTTCGTGTTGAACGTGCTGTGAAAGAGCGTTTATCACAAGCAGAGACAGATAACTTGTCTCCACAAGACTTGATTAATGCAAAACCAGTAGCGGCTGCAATCAAAGAATTCTTTGGTTCAAGCCAGTTATCTCAGTTCATGGATCAAAACAACCCATTGTCTGAAATTACACACAAACGTCGTGTATCAGCATTAGGTCCAGGTGGTTTAACACGTGAACGTGCGGGCTTCGAAGTACGTGACGTACATCAGACTCACTACGGTCGTGTTTGTCCAATTGAAACGCCTGAAGGTCCAAACATTGGTTTGATCAACTCATTATCTGTATATGCGAAAGCGAATAGCTTTGGTTTCTTAGAAACTCCATATCGTAAAGTTGTTGATGGTCGTGTAACGGATGAAGTTGAATATTTATCAGCAATTGAAGAAGTAGGTACTGTGATTGCACAGGCCGATTCTCAATTGGATAAAGATGGTAACTTAACAGAAGAATTCGTATCTGTTCGTCACCAAGGTGACTTCGTACGTATGCCGCCAGAAAAAGTAACGCACATGGACGTATCTGCTCAGCAGGTTGTTTCTGTGGCTGCGTCACTGATTCCATTCCTTGAACACGATGATGCGAACCGTGCATTGATGGGTTCAAACATGCAACGTCAGGCTGTTCCTACGCTGATTGCTGACAAGCCTCTTGTTGGTACAGGTATGGAAGCGAACGTGGCGCATGACTCAGGCGTGTGTGTGATCGCGAAACGTGGCGGGCGTATTGAATACGTAGATGCATCTCGTGTCGTTATTCGTGTGAATGAAGATGAAATGGTTGCGGGTGAAGCAGGTGTAGATATTTACAACTTGATTAAATACACACGTTCAAACCAAAACACATGTATTAACCAAAAAGTGCTTGTGAACCTAGGCGACAAAGTTGGTCGTGGTGATGTACTTGCTGATGGTCCATCAACTGATGGCGGTGAATTGGCACTTGGTCAAAACATGCGTGTCGCGTTCATGACTTGGAACGGTTACAACTACGAAGACTCGATCTTATTATCTGAGCGTGTTCTTCAAGAAGATCGTTTGACGTCTATTCACATTCAAGAACTCTCTTGTGTCGCGCGTGATACTAAACTTGGTTCAGAAGAAATTACTGCTGATATCCCTAACGTAGGTGAGGCTGCTCTTTCTAAGCTTGATGAATCAGGTATTGTCTATATCGGTGCTGAAGTAACTGCTGGCGACATCTTAGTTGGTAAAGTAACACCTAAGGGCGAAACGCAGTTGACTCCTGAAGAAAAATTGCTTCGTGCAATCTTTGGTGAAAAAGCAGCTGATGTGAAAGACTCTTCACTTCGTGTTCCATCTGGTACGAAGGGTACAGTTATCGACGTTCAAGTGTTTACTCGTGATGGTATCGAGAAAGACGAACGTGCTCAAGCGATTGAGAAAGCTCAACTTGATGCATACCGTAAAGACTTGAAAGAAGAATACAAAATCTTCGAAGAAGCTGCACGTGAGCGCGTTGTACGTTTGTTGAATGGTCAAGAGTCTAATGGCGGCGGTACAACAAAACGTGGCGACAAGTTAACTGATGAAATTCTTTCAAATCTAGAACTTGTTGATCTACTTGATATCCAACCAGTAGATGAAGGCATCGCGGAGCGTTTAACTCAAATTCAAGTATTCTTGAAAGAAAAGAGTC
Source organism: Acinetobacter sp. 25-47-122 (assembly GCF_056779695.1). NCBI lineage: Bacteria > Pseudomonadati > Pseudomonadota > Gammaproteobacteria > Moraxellales > Moraxellaceae > Acinetobacter > Acinetobacter sp. 25-47-122. Next base: position 161,248 of record NZ_JBWYIJ010000008.1, on the reverse strand, counting down.
TTGAAATCGATGAGAAATTCGCTGAGAAAAAACGTAAGCTTTCTACTGGTGATGAGTTAACAACTGGCGTATTGAAAGTTGTTAAAGTTTACCTAGCAGTAAAACGTCGTATTCAGCCTGGTGATAAGATGGCGGGTCGTCACGGTAACAAAGGTGTTGTATCAAACATCTTGCCAGTTGAAGACATGCCACATGATGCGAATGGTGTTCCAGTAGATATCGTATTGAACCCACTAGGTGTACCTTCACGTATGAACGTGGGTCAGATTCTTGAAACTCACTTGGGTATGGCTGCGAAAGGTCTTGGTGACAAGATCGATCAAATGTTGAAAGAACAACGTACTGTACTTGAACTTCGTGAATTCTTAGACAAGATTTACAACAAAGTTGGTGGCGAGCAAGAAGATCTTGATAGCTTAACTGATGATGAAATCTTGGCACTTTCAGGCAACCTCCGTAAAGGTGTTCCACTTGCAACACCAGTATTTGACGGTGCCGAAGAAGGTCAAATCAAAGAGTTATTAGAACTATCTGGTCTTTCACGTACTGGTCAGACAGTACTGTATGATGGCCGTACTGGTGAACGTTTTGACCGTCCTGTAACTGTAGGTTACATGTACATGTTGAAATTGAACCACTTGGTTGATGACAAGATGCATGCGCGTTCTACAGGTTCTTACTCGCTTGTAACGCAACAGCCGCTTGGTGGTAAAGCACAATTCGGTGGTCAGCGTTTCGGTGAGATGGAGGTCTGGGCACTCGAAGCATATGGCGCAGCTTATACGCTTCAAGAAATGCTGACTGTGAAGTCGGATGACGTTGAGGGTCGTACCCGTATCTATAAGAACATTGTAGATGGTAACCATTATATGGACCCAGGTATGCCTGAATCGTTCAACGTATTGACCAAAGAGATCCGTTCTTTAGGTATCAACATTGAACTGAAAAATGGTGACTAAATCCCCCTCAATCCCCCCTTTGATAAAGGGGAGACTTTCCCCTCTTTAAAAAAGAGGGGTTAGGGGAGATTACCAATTCAGTTAAAAAACAATATTTGTGACCCAGTTGTGAAGTGAAAATCTCCACAACACACGGAGAAAAAAATTGAAAGACTTGCTCGATATCATGCGCAAAAAGACGGATTCAGACGGTCATGCTCCTGTAGAGTTTGATCGCATCCGTATTGGTCTTGCGTCACCAGAAATGATTAAGTCATGGTCTCATGGTGAAGTTAAAAAGCCAGAGACAATTAACTATCGTACGTTCAAACCTGAACGTGATGGTTTATTCTGTGCCAAAATTTTTGGTCCAGTAAAAGATTACGAATGCTTGTGTGGTAAATACAAGCGTATGAAATACAAAGGCGTCATTTGTGAAAAATGTGGCGTTGAAGTAACAACTGCGAAAGTTCGTCGTGAACGTATGGGTCACATTGAGCTTGCTTCACCAGTTGCACACATTTGGTTCTTAAAATCACTGCCTAGCCGTATCGGTCTTCTTTTAGACATGACGCTACGTGATATCGAACGTGTATTGTATTTCGAATCTTACGTTGTAACAGATCCTGGTATGACTCCGTTCGAAAAATACCAACTTCTGAATGACGAAGAATACTTCACAGCATTAGAAGAGCACGGTGATGAATTCACTGCGAAAATGGGTGCTGAAGCAGTTCAAGATTTGTTGAAAGACATTGATCTTGAGGCTGAGATTTCTCGTTTACGTGAAGAAATTCCGAATACAACTTCTGAAACGAAGCTTAAGAAAGCATCTAAGCGTTTGAAGTTAATGGAAGCGTTCAAAGAGTCGAATAACAAACCAGAATGGATGGTGTTGACTGTACTTCCTGTACTTCCACCAGATCTTCGTCCGCTTGTACCACTTGAAGGTGGTCGTTTCGCGACATCTGATTTGAACGATCTTTATCGTCGTGTGATCAACCGTAACAACCGTTTAAAGCGTCTTCTTGATCTAGCTGCTCCAGATATCATCGTACGTAACGAAAAACGTATGTTGCAAGAATCTGTAGATGCATTGTTAGATAACGGTCGTCGTGGTCGTGCAATTACTGGTTCGAACAAACGTCCTCTTAAATCTTTGGCAGACATGATCAAAGGTAAACAAGGTCGTTTCCGTCAGAACTTACTTGGTAAGCGTGTTGACTATTCTGGTCGTTCGGTAATTACTGTAGGTCCTACTTTACGTCTTCACCAATGTGGTCTTCCTAAGAAAATGGCACTTGAGTTATTCAAGCCGTTTATTTTCGCGAAATTACAAGCGTCTGGCCAAGCAACTACCATTAAAGCTGCGAAGAAAATGGTTGAGCGTGAGACTCCAGAAGTTTGGGACGTTCTTGCATCTGTGATTCGTCAACATCCAGTGATGTTGAACCGTGCGCCAACACTTCACCGTTTAGGTCTTCAAGCATTTGAGCCTGTACTGATTGAAGGTAAAGCGATCCGTCTACACCCACTCGTATGTGCTGCGTTCAACGCCGACTTCGATGGTGACCAAATGGCGGTACACGTTCCATTAACACTTGAAGCTCAATTAGAAGCTCGTGCGTTAATGATGTCAACGAACAACATCTTGTCTCCAGCAAACGGTGAACCAATCATCGTTCCATCGCAAGACGTTGTCTTAGGCTTGTATTACATCACCCGTGATGCAATCAATGCCAAAGGTGAAGGCATGGTGTTCGCGGATACTCACGAAGTAAACCGTGCGCTTGCAACAGGTCAAGTTGATTTACATGCTCGTGTTAAAGCTCGTGTACATCAAACTGTGATCAATGAAAATGGTGAGCGTGAGCAACAAACCATTATCGTTGATACAACACCAGGCCGTTGCTTACTTTGGGAAGTTGTGCCAGAAGGTTTAAGCTTCGAGCAAATCAACGTTGAGATGACCAAAAAGAACATCTCTAAATTGATCAACTCTTGCTACCGTAAGCTTGGTTTGAAAGATACTGTTATTTTTGCTGATCAATTGATGTACCTCGGTTTCCGTCAAGCAACACGTTCAGGCGTGTCTGTTGGTATGGAAGACATGGTGATTCCACCTGCGAAGTATTCAATTATCGAGAAAGCTGAAGTTGAAGTTCGTGAAATTGAGCAACAGTTCGAACAAGGTTTCGTAACTGCCGGCGAACGTTATAACAAAGTTGTCGATATTTGGGCGCGTACAAACGACCAAGTAGCGAAAGCGATGATGGATAACTTGTCTTACACGACTGTTAAGAACAAACAGGGTGAAGACGAGAAACAAAAATCATTCAACTCGATCTACATGATGTCTGACTCGGGTGCCCGTGGTTCGGCAGCTCAGATTCGTCAGCTTGCAGGTATGCGTGGTTTGATGGCAAAACCGGATGGCTCAATTATTGAGACACCAATTAAAGCGAACTTCCGTGAAGGTTTGACGGTACTTCAGTACTTCATTTCAACACACGGTGCGCGTAAAGGTTTGGCCGATACAGCATTGAAGACAGCGAACTCGGGTTACTTGACACGTCGTCTTGTAGACGTAGCGCAAGACTTAGTGATTACTGAGCCAGATTGCGGTACTTTTGACGGTCTAGTAATGACGCCATTCATTCAAGGTGGTGATGTTATCGAGAACTTAGGTACTCGTGTACTCGGTCGTGTATTAGCTGAAGATGCGAAGCGACCAGGTTCTGATGAAGTGGTACTACCACGTAATACACTCATCGATGAGAAACTTGCAAACTACCTAGAAGAGCAAGGTGTCGATGAAGTTAAAGTGCGTTCAGTTGTAAACTGTGCATCTACTTTTGGTGTATGTGCGAAATGTTATGGTCGTGACCTTGCACGTGGTCACTTGGTGAATCCAGGTGAATCAGTGGGTGTAATGGCTGCTCAATCAATTGGTGAGCCAGGTACACAGTTAACGATGCGTACATTCCACGTGGGTGGTGCTGCGAGCCGAACTTCTGCTGCGAACAGTGTTCAAGTACGTAATGCAGGCTTTGTCCGATTCCATAATGTGAAGACAGTTCAACACGCTAAAGGTCACTTGGTGTCTGTCTCTCGTTCTGGTGAGATTGGTATCACTGATGACATCGGTCGTGAGCGTGAGCGTTATAAACTTCCTTACGGTGCCTCAATCTTGATTAAAGATGGTGGTGCGGTAGAAGCTGGCGGTATTGTAGCGACTTGGGATCCGCATACGCATCCATTGGTAACAGAAGTTGCTGGTAAAGCACGTTTCAGCCAAATTGCTGATGGCGTGACTGCAACATCGAAAACTGATGATGCAACAGGTATGACGACAGTTGAAATTTTACCTGTAACGTCTCGTCCAGCTTCTGGTAAAGACTTACGTCCAGCGATTGTGTTAGATACAGTTGATGGTGGTGAACAGTTCTACTTCTTACCACAAAATACAATTGTGACTGTCCGAGATGGCGAAACAATTGGTGTGGGTGATGTAATTGGTCGTGTACCTCAAGAAACTTCACGTACTCGTGATATTACCGGTGGTCTTCCACGTGTAGCTGACTTGTTTGAAGCACGTAAGCCGAAAGAACATGCGATCCTTGCAGAAGTTTCAGGTGTTGTAAGCTTTGGTAAAGAAACTAAAGGTAAGAATCGTTTGGTGATCACACCGGATGATGGCTCAGAGATTTACGAAGAGTTAATTCCTAAGTGGCGTACGATTAACGTGTTTGAAGGTGAGCATGTTAACCGTGGTGAAACGATTTCTGATGGTCCGCAAAATCCACATGACATCTTACGTTTGAAAGGTGAAGTGGCATTAACCAACTACATCGTGAACGAAGTTCAAGACGTATATCGTCTCCAAGGTGTAAAAATCAACGATAAGCACATTGAAGTCATCGTACGTCAAATGTTGCGTAAAGTTGAGATCATCGATGGTGGTGATACAAGCTTCATCAAAGGCGAGCAAGTGGATTACATCCGTGTTGTCCAAGAAAACCAAGCAGTACTTGCTCAGAACAAGTTCCCTGCGAAGTTTGAACGTCAATTGATGGGTATCACGAAAGCTTCACTTTCTACTGACTCGTTCATTTCTGCTGCATCGTTCCAGGAAACAACACGTGTGTTAACTGAAGCTGCTGTAACAGGTAAAGAAGATGATTTACGCGGTCTAAAAGAAAACGTGGTTGTTGGTCGCTTGATCCCAGCGGGTACAGGTTTGGCTTACCACTTAGAGCGTCGTCGTCAAGAAGCAGAAGCTGCTGAACACGAATTGGTTAATGACTTCTCTGAAGTTGACCAAGCGTTCTCACAAGCATTAAATGAAGATCAGTTTTAATCTAAACTGAATTAAGAAGGCACCTACGGGTGCCTTTTTTTATTGAGTTTGATAATGTGAATTTGAGGCTAAATATCTATTTTGAAAAAAACTCTTTACAAATAGCATCATTTTCGCGTTCTCTTGTAACAGAAATTGAAAATTTTATTCTCTAGATCGCGATATGCTTATATAAATAGACAAAGAGGGACATCAAGATGAAAAAGTTAACAGCTGTCATGGCGATGGCAACCGTATCTACAATGCTACTTGCAGGTTGTGAAAGCATGACGCCGAATCAACAGCGTATTGGTGCAGCTGCTGCAGGCGGCGCACTTGGTGGTGGTGTTGGTAATAATGTTGGTGGTGGTGTTGGTGCAACGCTTGGTGGTGGTGCAGGTGCCGCTGTAGGTAGTAAAGCTCAAGGGGGCTCAGATCGTAATGCCACTTATAGTGGTGTAGGCGGTGCAATCGGGTCTGCAGTCGGTAAAAGTATTTTTGGTGGTAACTCTGGCGCTGCAATTGGTGGTGCAATTGGCGGCGGTGCAGGAGCAGCGATAGAGCAAAAGCGATAGAACAAAATAATCGTTAATTTGCTAAAGTGATAAAAAAAAGCGCTCATAGAGCGCTTTTTTTATTAACGGAAACGTGTGGCTTTTGCCTTCTTGCGACGGATATACACAGTTTTGTGAACTTCTGCGATCCGTAAGCCTGATTCATCCATAATATTCACAGTATAGTTACGGTAAACAGGAGCATGATTGCTAGCGAGCTCTTTGATGAGTTGTATTTCACTGGAATCAATGCGGATATCTGCATAAACAGTGCTACGACCAGGAGTTAAAAAATCGATGCTTGCAGCCTTATCCCAAACAATATATTTATCACCTAAGTGATACATGAGTAATGTCATATAGAATGGGTCAACCATAGAATAAAGGCTACCGCCAAAGTGGACACCCACAATATTTTTATTTTTTCGTGTAAGTGGCATTTTTACACGAATATGATGATTTTTTAAGTCGATTTTATCGATAGTAATGCCTGCGCCTTGAAAGGGTGCAAAGCTATTAAACATATACTTGGAGATTAACGGAATTGTCGTTAGCTTTTTCAAAATACTCATTTAGGTCAATTATTTTTATTTCATTAGTTAGCATACTAAAGTACAAAAAATATTCTGGCATTGATCGAAAATCATCGTAGACCAAGAAAACGGTCAATCAATAACAAAAAAGGTTGAGCATATTATGCAATTTGAATCGCATTGGATTAACACGACAGATCAACAAAAACTCTATGCTAAAACATGGGGAGATCGGAATAAGCCGGCATTGGTGCTTGTGCATGGTTATCCAGACAATCAAGAAGTATGGGAACCAATCATTTCGAATTTAATCGAAGATTATTTTGTTGTAACTTATGATGTGCGTGGCGCTGGTCAATCGAGCGTACCGAAAAAGATTCGCGCTTATGCATTAGCTCAACTGTCTTTGGATTTGGAGAGTGTGGTAAATCATCTGTTGCCAAATCGAAACTTTCATGTGGCAGCACACGATTGGGGCTCAATTCAAACATGGGAATCCGTAACAGAATCTAAATTTAAAGGTCGTATTCTTTCATATACCACTATATCTGGACCATGCTTGGACCATGCTGCTTATTGGATGCGTGAACAATTCAAACATCAAAAACCAAAGTTCTTTAAGCAATTGATTAAGTCTTGGTACATCGTACTATTTCAGCTACCCGTAGTTGCACCGACGATGTGGAATTTTCTCAATCCAGATCGCTGGGGCAAAATATTTGAAATTCTTGAAGATACAAAAGGCTTACCTGTAAACCAAAATATCTCTAAGGATGGTGAGTATGGTGTGGCACTGTATCGCGCGAACTTTATTCCACGTCTAACGATGCCTCGTCAACGTCATGCGATTTGTCCCGTTCAAGCGGTGGTCTTAAAACGTGATAAATATGTAAGTCCTGAGTTGATTGATGAAATTCCAAAATGGGCGACAGGTTTTGAACGTGTTGAGGTAGATGCGAATCACTGGGCAGTTTTAAGTCGTGCACAAGAGATCGCATCGTATATTAAACAATTTGCAAAAAAAAATGCGCAAGGCGAATAGAATCTGACGAGTGAAGGTTTCAACCCCTGATGAGCAGATTTATTACAAACAAATTCTGATAAAATAGTTTTTTTGTCTGATTCCTATTTCTTATGTTTGCAATTCTTGCTGCCATTGGGGTCATGTTTGGCCTCTCTTTGGCTCGTGTGCCTGTGGTATTTGCACTGATCATTGGTGCTGTAACAGGAGGCCTATTGGCTGGTCTTGGTTTACAAGGCACTATGGAAGCGTTTAATGGTGGTTTAGGCAAGGGTGCCCAGATTGCTTTAGCTTATGGTGTACTTGGTGCATTTGCCTTAACTTTGGCTCGTTCAGGTTTGCCAGATCTTCTAGCATATAAAATGATTAATTCACTTAAAGGTGAGGCTAATCTTAAAATACAAAATCGTGTCAAATATGCCATCTTTGCAACGGTTGCAATAGCGGCTGTTTGTTCTCAAAACGTAATTCCCGTGCATATTGCTTTTATTCCTGTATTGATTCCACCATTATTGATGGTATTCAACCATTTAAAGCTTGATCGACGATTGGTTGCATGTCTACTCACATTTGGTTTATGTGCAACCTATATGTTGATCCCAGTCGGTTTTGGTGCAATTTTCCTAAATGATATTTTAGGTCAAAACATCAATACTTTTGGTGAACCACTTGGCTTCCAAATTGATTATGATCAAATCCCTTCTGCGATGGCGATTCCTGTGTTTGGGATGTTCGTAGGTTTATTAATCGCAGTGTTTTATAGCTATCGTAAACCACGAGAATATCGTGACATTCATGTCGAAGAACAACCACAAAGCATTTCGGGTGAAATGGGTGTTCGAGAAGGTTCTGCGAAACCGGAGGTTTCTAAATTTACGATTTATATGGCGGGGGTTGCTGTTTTAGCAACGCTTGCAGTGCAATTGTATTCTGATTCGATGATTTTAGCTGGTTTAGTCGGCGTGGCGATCCTAAGCTGTGCAGGTATTTTCAAGTGGAAAGAAGCTGACGATGTCATCATTACTGGTATGCGTATGATGGCACTCGTGGGTTTTATTATGATCGCAGCACAAGGTTTTGCAGCCGTGATCGGCGCTACTGGTCAGGTTCCAACGCTAGTTGAGGCTTCAGTCGCATGGATTGGTGATAGTCAAGGTTGGGCAGCATTCTGGATGTTACTCATCGGATTGTTAATTACACTAGGTATAGGATCATCATTCTCCACAGTGCCAATTCTTGCAATCATTTATGTCCCATTATGTATTCAGTTTGGTTTTAGTCCAGCAGCAACAATTGCGCTCATAGGTACTGCTGCAGCTCTAGGTGATGCAGGCTCTCCAGCTTCAGACTCGACTTTAGGACCAACATCAGGCTTGAATATGGATGGTCAACATGATCATATGAAAGACAGTGTGATTCCGACATTTATTCATTTCAATATTCCATTGATGATTTTTGGTTGGATCGCGGCAATGGTCCTATAACTACATTTAAAAAATGATTGAATAAAAGGCGATTAATATAATCGCCTTTTTTATTTTAAATCAGATTAAAATAGTAGGATTAAATAAAAAATTCCGAGTAAAATAATATGATTAATAGGTTATTTAAAATAATTGATGGTTTTATAATTGACTAAATTGGTATGATTTAAAATAAATTATTATTATAATCAGTTATTTATAAATAAAATGTATTTTATTTAATTTTTGAGAGTTGCATATTAATTTTTGGCATGTTTATTATATTTAAATAGTGGTTTATTTAGATATTTCTTTCAGAGGTTATAATAATGTTAAATAAAATTGCACTGATTGTTTTAGTTGGGATGTCAGCAAATGCGCTGGCAGGAGAATGGCAACTTAAGGTAGGTGCATCTGCAATTTCTCCAACGCAAGATACCACTGTGGCTGCTCTAGGAGGAGCTAAAGTGGAAGCCGATGATGAATTTGCTTTTACCCCTTCGGTGGAATATTTCTTTAATGATCAAATTTCTGCTGAATTATTATTAGCCACACCAGTTCGCCATGATGTTTTGATTAATGGCGCTGATGCAGTGACGATTAAACATTTACCACCAACACTGACTGCGAAATATCATTTTAAAAATACCTCGGGATTTACACCATATGTTGGTCTTGGTGCAACAGCATTTATCGCTTGGGATGAGCAAGGCGTTCAAAGTGTAAAAGAAGATTTTGGTTATGCAGCGCAGTTAGGTTTCAATTTCCAACCAGCTGATGCAAAAAACTGGGGTGTATTTGCTGACGTACGTTATGCAGATTTGAACCCTGAAGTGAATGTAGATGGAACAACAAAGTTCAAGCTAGATATAGATCCAGTCATCTATAGCATTGGTTACAGCTACAAATTCTAAAAATAAAGTTGCTCCTAGCCCTATTATTCAATAGGGCTTTTTTTATGTGTTGTACTATAACAGGTAGAAAATACCATATAAAAAAACAATTTTTTTCAATAATCTAGAAAGCTCATAACCGAGTAGTATGCATGAAGAACCAATTCATAAAACTCATCATTGTACTGGCTGCATGTGGAAGTGTTCCAGTATTTGCAGCGAGTTTTGATTGCAAAAAGGCGCAGTCCGAAACTGAGAAAGCTGTTTGTGAACATCGTATCCTGAATGATGCAGATGTTAAAATGGCTACGACTTATCAAATTCTACGTCGTTTAGTACCGATGGGAATGCGATCAATCATTCAGAATGAACAAGTCAAATGGCTGGAATTACGTGATCAATGCCAAGCAAATTTGCAATGCTTAAATCATGTCTATCAAATGCGTCAGCAAAAACTAGAAATACATCTTGATCGAATTTACAAACAAGGTCCTTTTTAAAAAAATTTAATTTTGACCATTGAAAAAATTAGAAGCTACACCATTCATTAAGCATTCAAAAAAATTGTTTTGATGTGTTTAAGGAGTAGTTTATGAGCGAGCAGAATACACAAAAACATAGTTTCCAAGCGGAAGTTGCTCAGCTTTTACATTTAGTGACGCATTCACTTTATTCAAATCCAGAAATTTTCCTTCGTGAGCTAATTTCAAACGCTTCAGACGCATGTGATAAATTACGTTTTGAAGGGATTAATCATCCTGAATACTATGAAAATGATCCAGATTTACGTGTTCGCGTACAATTGGATAAAGATAATAAAACCATCACCATTTCAGACAACGGTATTGGTTTAAGCCAACAAGAAGCTATTGATAATTTGGGTACGATTGCTAAATCTGGTACTAAAGACTTTATGTCTAAATTAACCGGTGATCAAAAGTCAGATGCACAGTTAATTGGTCAGTTTGGTGTCGGTTTTTATTCTGGCTTTATTGTCGCTGATAAAATCACAGTTGAATCACGTCGTGCAGGGGCTGAAGCTTCAGAAGGTGTACGTTGGATCAGTGGTGGTACAGGCGAATTTGAAGTTGAGCAAATTACAAAAGAAGGTCGCGGTACAGATATTATTCTACACTTGCGCGAAGACGCATTAGATTATTTGCAAAGTTATAAAGTAAAGCAAATTATCAATAAATATTCAGACCATATCAGTTTACCAATTCAAATGGAAAAAGAGGTATGGCAACAAGAAGAAGCAGCTGAGGGCGAAGAAGCGAAACCAGGCCAGTATGTCAAAACGGGTGAATGGGAGGCGATCAATTCTGCCAGCGCATTGTGGACACGTAGTAAGAATGACATTACTGAAGAACAGTATATTGAGTTTTATAAAAACTTAAGTCACGACTTTGAAGCACCGATTACTTGGGCGCATAACCGTGTAGAAGGGAGCACTGAATATACGCAATTACTGTATATCCCAAGTAAAGCACCGCACAACATTTTCTCACGTGAAGCGAAAGCAGGTATCAAGCTCTATGTGAAACGTGTCTTCATCATGGATGATGCAGATAATCTCATCCCGAACTATTTACGATTCGTTCAAGGTGTTGTGGATAGCGCAGACTTACCGTTGAATGTGAGTCGTGAATTACTTCAAGAAAGTCGAGATGTTAAAACCATCCGTGAAGGTAACACACGTCGAATCTTAACAACTTTAGATACTTTAGCTAAATCTGAAGATGAAGCAGATCAAGAGAAATTTAAGAAGTTTTATGCTGAGTTTGGTTCTGTCTTAAAAGAAGGTTTGGGTGAAGATTTCACCAATCGTGACCGAATTTTGAAGCTTCTACGCTTTGCAACTTCAAACAATGATGAGGTCACCACTTCATTGGCTGACTACAAAGCAGCAATGAAAGAAGGTCAAAAGGCGATTTATTATGTAACGGCGGAAAGCTTAGCCGCTGCTAAAAACTCGCCACAACTTGAATTATTCAAGAAAAAAGGCATCGATGTTCTGCTAATGACTGAACGTGTAGATGAATGGGCAATGGAATTTGTTCATGAGTTTGACGGGACACCAATGCAGAATGTCGCAAAAGGTGCTGTAGACTTAGGTGATTTACAGGATGCTGAAGAGAAAAAGGCATTAGAAGCGGCGGCTGAGCAGTTTAAACCTGTGGTTGAAAAGTTGTCTGAGTCATTAAAAGACAAAACCAAAGAAGTGCGCGTAACCACTCGTTTGGTTGATTCTCCAGCGTGTCTGGTAACTGGTGAAGGCGAATTGTCTCCACAGTTGATTCGCATGTTAAAACAAGCAGGTCAAGCAGTCCCAGAAAGCAAGCCAATTTTAGAGATTAACCCTGAGCATCCATTAGTGAAAAAATTGGATGGTTCAGCACAATTTGACGATCTTGCAAATGTGATTTTTGATCAAGCGATGATTGCGGAAGGTGGTTTACCAGAAGATCCAGCTGCATATTTAAAACGCATTAACAGCTTATTATTGAAATAAGCGCATATTTTAAATTGTGATCCAAAGCCTATCTTCGGATAGGCTTTTTTTATGCAGCGCCGTCGTAGGATGTAAAAGGAACTATTTAAGCTTTGGGTTAAACTAGATAAATTTTTTCGATGTTAATGATAAAAAAATACGTCCAAGTTTTGATTTGTAAAACATATTAAACAATAATAATTAATCTATAATAGCGATCATTAAATATTGGGAATATTCTATGAAAACTTCAATGATGCTCGCATTTAGCATGTTTTGTCTGAGCTTAACCAATGTCTCTTATGCAGAACAAGATGTGAAAAAAATTGTTCGAAATGATCGTGTAACCGTGGTGAAGCATCAAATTCCACAGTTTGATATTAATCCTTTTGTGGATAGTAAACGTATCGCACGCACAGATCGTGTCGGTTATGTTTTACCTAAAACTGAAGCTGAAGTGGTGCCTAAAAAAACACGTATTACACGTAATGATCGTATCATGATTCAAAAGCCTGTCATTTGAGAATCTAAGATCCAAAAAAAGCCCATCAGTGATGGGCTTTTTTTATGACTATTATCGAGCGCTAAAATCTAGCTTCAAGACGAACTAATGCACGAGGATAGTGTGATCGATCTTCACGCTTGTCATTAAAATAGTTAAGATCACCTTGAACAAAGAACCATTCGCGGAATAAGGGTTGGCGCCAAGAAACAAAAGGTCCCCAACTGTTCATACGTAAATCATCGTTGTTGTAATAACCACCCACATACATACCATAGTTAAAGCGGTTATCATGGAAAAACTGATGTTGGCGATAGGTACGATTATCCCAAGTCCAATCATCATCCTGCTCATCTGCATAAGTTAGATAAAGCTGATTTGAAATAAACGCTTCATTTGGACGTGCGTGGGTGAGTTCCAAATTGGTTCTTAGATAATTTTCACTATCTATACCATAACGATAGATTTGTTCAGCATGAAAGGAAAAATCATTCCCGAGAGTCCAATCTTTTTTTGCCTTCAAGCGGGCATAAATGTCATCTCCAGATCGAATACCTAAATCAGCATCTAAATCGAAAGGTAACTTATCAGACAGTTGTGACCAACGTAATGCGATCGAACTGTTATCTTCACGGATTCGCTTAGTGTCGACATTTTTGTCGGGATCACCAGCAGGATTTTCATTGGTAATGGCAATATTGTTGTCAATTTCATTATCCAGTGAATCATCACCAAAGACTAAACTTAATTTACGCTCTAAGGTTGGTAAGTCGATTTTACCGCGTATACGTGGCTTGAATTCGTAATCATCATACTTATTCCATTTATTATCAAAGATTACACGTAGCGTTGCTTTGGCGGTTTCATCTTCATAACCTTCACCAAACCAACCATCGATTCGCTGAGCGGTTCGGTCTGCCCAGTGGCGAATCGATTTTTGACGTCGGTCAATCCATGATAAATCTTCAGTCGCTTGGGTCGGGGCGTATATTTTTTTATTGGATTGTTCAGGGAATAGAGTGGGGGTTGAATCTACCATGCGAGGAACGTAGTTAATCCAACCTAAGCTATTTTCATCCGATGTTGGCCAATCTTTTTGTTGAAATTCTAAAGGATAGTCTAAAGTAGAGAATTCGCTACTGACACTGATTTCATCTGTTTGATAAGGATCAGTCAAGTGATCTATCTGATCTTGGCTATACACGAAAGTACTTAAAAAGCTACAACTTAAGACAAGACTTAAGGTTGACGGTTTGAATTGCTGCATGATTCTTTTCATATTCGCTCTAAGTCATTTTCATTGTTAAGCCACTGAATTTATTTATAAAATTAAAAATGGGCTTAAGCATCGTGATATTATTAAAAATCAATGTTTGATCTATTCTAATGAATTGTTCAACAAAATTCACAATAAACAACAATGAATTTGAAGTGATTTAAAATTGGAACAGATAATGAGAAGACTTGAAACTGAAATAATTTTATTAAATGATTGTTTTATAGATAAAAAAAGACCTCCTTGGGGAAAGAGGTCTATAAAAATTTACCATGTATAGAGTCATGCAGTGAATCTATACATGAAGTATATTCAGTTCCGATTCACTTGAATAGGCTTGTTTATGCAACGCTGAATTCTATTTTTATAACAGTCTAAATATGGCTTAAGTCATGCAACCTTAAACCAGTATTTAGGTTGTCGAAGGTGTTTTATGATTTGCTTGGTGGTACTTCACAATGCTCATCAGTACAAGTTTCTGCATCTTCAACAGTGGGTTGATCTGTTTGTTCATTGGCAGTTGTTAATACTTTGTTAATCACATCTTGGAAGACTTCAGTCGGTTGAGCACCAGCTAAAGCTACACGCTGATCGAATACAAAGAATGGTACGCCAGTCACTTTCAATTGATCACGTGCAAGTTCTTCATCAAATTGGACAAAATCGGCATATTGATCAGAATCCAAAATATCATCCACTTCAACTGGATTTAAACCAATGCGCGAAGCAACATCTTCGAGGGTTTCACGCTCGCCAATGGCTAAACCTTGGGTCATATAGCTATAAAAAAAGGCTTCTTTTGCTTCCGAACCCAATCCTAAGCTTTGTGCATGATGAATAATTCGATGGGCGTTGAATGTATTTCCTGAGTTGGCATTTTCCCAATTGAACTCGATGCCTTCTGCTTTTGCCATTTCCGCAATATTGCGTTGCATTTCTTCAACTTCAGCGACAGTACGCCCATATTTTAATGCTAAACGTTCGCTATTTGAGACTTCTTGACGTGGCGGTGCATCAGGATCTAGCTGAAAACTGTGCCAATGGACTTCAAGTTCTACACCAGTTGCAGCAGCTGCTGCTTCTAAACGTTTTTTTCCGATATAGCAAAAAGGGCATACTACATCTGACCACACATCTACACGCATAAAAAATCTCTAATCATCATTTATGAATCTATAGTGTGGGCAATGACAACAAAATTAAAGGTCTAAATCTGAAACGCAGAGTTTCAATCCGATATATTTCTGTCGAAAATATGAATTTTGCGTAATAAATTATTGAAACTTGATCACAGAATCACGAATAAATCGACAAAATCACAGCAATATCCACTAAATTCATTCCTATTTCTGCTTAAAAAATATGCTATACAATACACATCATGTGCTTGTCATTGTTCGCAAGTGATTCATTACTCAAACAAAAAAAAGGATAGGAGTTTGAGATGCGCGGAATTTTAGCGGTGGTTATCGTCATGGTGACCTTATTATTTGGTTATTGTGCCTACGCGCAAAATGAAAAAAATGATGAAGTGCAACGTCAACAATTTGATTTGGTGATGACGGAAAAAATTGAGCAGCTTTATGTTCAAGCGAAGGATTGGAAAACCCCTCTGAATTTTAAAGTTGAAGATGAGCGTTTGGATGGTGACTATAAGGTACTTTCTGAATTTATTTTGAAGTATTGGGTAGACAATATTGAATCACGAAATATGTATTTACGTGAGTTAGATCAAGCCAAGTGGGATGAGTTTCTGAACGTTCGTCGCCTAGAATTAGATAAAAAGAATAAATATCAAGACACCGAAAAGATATTTGTCCAAGTGAAAAAAATTCAATCTGAATATCAAACGCGTGACCAACAAATTTATGCGACAGCTTTACAAGCGCTTGATGCTTTGGAGATGAAAGCAGACTTGCGTGAGCCAATGAAAGAAAAGTTAAAATTCAGCCGACAGCATAATAATGATCAAGCTTTGTTTGCTTTAGAACTTAAGATCACAAAAAAAGCTGAAGAAATGTTTGAGTTTTTGAAGAATCATGACTGGCAACGCCGTAATGAAATGATCCTATTTAAAAGTGATCTCAGTGTGAATCGCTTTAACGAGTTATATCGCGAATTAAATCAATTACAACGCGAAATTGATCAGTTAAAAAATCAAAATGCCGAAGTGATTGAAGCACAAACAGTGAATCAAAGTCCAAGTTCTGAACCCGTTGTTCAGGAAGAAACGCAATAAACATTCTTTCTTGGTTGTTTCTTTCAGCGTGGTTATAAACAATGGACGCCTGTTTTACTCACGGAGTAAAGCAGAGAATGCTTTACTTGAAAGTAAATGTACATCATGAACATGCTCAATTTTAGGATTAATATGTGCTTTTTCTTTCCATTGATCTAAGGTGATACCATTATCGAGGACTTTTTTGTCATATAAATAGTTTGGAATTAAGCCTGGTAAGGTCACGCGATAATCTCGTGGAATTTGTCCTACTGCATGTTCTAATAAATCAAACAAGATGGTCGTACAATTGCTGATATAGGTGTTATACCAAACTGGGGTATGATTTAGCCGATTGGCTTTGTTCAGGAATTCTAAAAACAACATCTGAATTTCGGTTTGATTCATTTGAATTGGATAAATATAGACATCTTCTTCGCGAATATTTGAGCGGGTATAAATCAAATCATTTTCATCGCCTACGACCAGTGCCAATTCATACTGCCGAAAAAAACCGCCAATGGTGGAGAAACCTTCATCCTTTTCCTGACGAACCTCTAAAGAAAATGCGAGATGTTCGCCACCATCAAAACCAAATGTAATAAAAACATGCGCAATAGGACCTTGCATAAAATGAGATACCACTAAATCTATACGATCTAACTTTTCTAAATCGTATTGTCGTGTTTCCCATCGCGTCACGTAGTCTTTATCACTGTGCCAAATAAAATTTCTGACATTCTGTAATTCCACTTTGCCATCTTTGAATTGGAATTGAATAATTTTGTCGGTTTCATCCTGCCAAACGCGATCATTGCGCGGCTCTAAGGAAAAAAAGCTAATCATGGCAATCAAAAAAATAATCAAATACGCCCATGTGAAATAGGGCTTATAGCTGTGTTGCTTGAAATGGAATATCCCTGTAATGATGGCAAGTCCAACCCAAAACAAGATTAGTGCATAAGTGAAAATGGCATTAACAGGCTGATGTGTCCAAATGAATAAGATTGCCCAGAGTGATGTGAGACATAAAAATATAACGAGTAGGCTGTTTTTTATTTTAGTTTTCATGGCTGATGGATATGTATGAGTTTTCTATTTTTATAATGAATTGAAGTTAAGCTTTGAAGTCCATATTTGTAAAATCAGACCGAGTCTTGAAATTCAGTTGCTTAGCAAAACCTTTAAAAAACACTTGAAACCATTTATCTGAGTGCTGATGAATACGTAAATAAATTGGTGTAGTTTAGATAAATAATAGCTCTATTTGTTTAGTTATTCTTCTTTCTTGGTGCTCGATTTGAACGATGCATGTCAGAGTCTTGCTTATGACTAATTCTAAATTATGTTTGATGTTCGGTGTGATCTCAGCTTTGCTGATGAGTTTGACTCATGCCGAAAATATTGCGAGCCTGCCTTCAATTCAATTGTTGGCGGACGATGACTTACGTGATGAAGTTGTGACGACTGTTACACCTTTTCAAGAAGATCAAAAGGTGCGTCAATCTTTGCAACATCAAGTGATCAAAAAAGAACAGGATATTCAAAATGCTGCTTTAGAGCAAAGTTCACCTGCACTGAATATTCAACCAAAAACCCCAGTGCCTGATATGAGTCATCTATCACCTTTACAGCAGCAGTATGTTTTGTCTGTTGCAGCAGGTTTACAGTCGAATGATCCGAGTTCAGGCATTTTTAGAATGTTAGAGCCTTTAGGGATTGATCGGGAAAAAGCATTGAATCATGTACGTCAGGGAGGAGGCGTGATTCCAGTGACCTTTGATGAGCAACGTTTAAATCAGTTGTTTGGTGATCAATGGCGTGGTGGTATTAAATAAATTCTAATAATCATATTATTCTTTTAGGGTATAATTATAAGCATTATATAAACTTGTAGTAAAAATACAGGATACAACATGTTTAAAGTCATTGGAAAGGCAAGAGATTTAAAAAGTAATACTGATGTTGTTTATTGTCAGGTAAGTCCTGAAAAGTATCTAAAAATTGTGGGTGATGATTTTCAAAATTTTGAATTACAAAGAAAAAAAGAAAATCACAAAGGATATGGTCGATTGAAACAGGATATTATTGAAGGAGCATTACTGCCTTCAATAACTTTAGCTGTAAAGCATGATCTTGTAGAGGATATTGTAAAGAATATAGAGGATATAGATAAGTTAGAGAAAAGCTTATCTTCAGAGGATGGCATAGTAGATATTTTAGATGGATTACAACGTACGTATATTTTAAAAGAGTTGAAAGAAAATAATGTTGAATTTAAAGAAGGGCAAAGCTTACTTTTAGAGTATTGGTTAGAGTTAGATCTTAAAAACATCGTATATAGAATGATTGTATTAAACTCTGGTCAAAAAGCAATGTCGATGCGTCATCAAATTGATTTACTTTTTGCAACTACTAAGCAAACTATACAAGAAAATGTAGATGGTATTGAGCTATTTACAGAAAGAGATGGTGCTCGACGAACATCTGCCAATAAATATCCATTAAATAATATAGCCGCGGCTTACTATTCGTTTCTTAAAGCTTCTCCAGAACAAGACAGTGAAAATATTGTTAACGATCAAATCAAAAACAATGAAATTTTCGAGTCAAGTAAAGAAAAAATAAATGAAGATTTTGATACTTTTATAAAAATATTAAATAAATTTAAAGTTATTGATGGGCTTGTTTGGCAATTATATCAAGATGAACCAAACATAGATGATGGGCATATGTGGTTAGGTTCTGATAACGTTATTGTAAGTTTTTTTGCTGCAACTGGTTTACTAGTAAAAAATAATATGCAGGATAAGGTTTTCTCAACTTTAGATAAAATGATTAATTCATTACATAATTTAATTGAGCAGGGTGCCCCTTATGATTATTTTAATTTAGATACTTATGAAAATCTTTTAAAAGGTATTAATTCTAAAAAACTAAATATAGGTTCAGCTAGAAGAAAATATATATTTTTAATGTTTAAAGAGTATTTGAAGTCTGATGGTGATTTTGATTTTAAAGCTTGTTGGGATATGGCGGCTATCTAAATGCAACAACTTGATAGTTTAAAGGATCGATACTTAGATAGCCTCGGTGAAACTAACCGTAATATCATAATTAAAAAAGTAACTTTTAATGATTCAATGTATGTAGTAGTCGATGGATTAGTCTTAATAGATGTTGAAGAGGTAGATGAGCTTATACGACATGAAAAGAGCATCACTTTAAAATATGATGGAAGTGAAATTGGTGCATTGTTAATAACTGATATTAATAAAAATATTTATGATTTTAGCGATTTAACTTCCTCAGAAATTATATATTTAATTTCAAAAAAAATTTTAGGAGAAAATCTTGATTCTGTAAAATTTGAAAAAAATTTTGTTTTAATTAAAGAGGATTTTTTAATTAAATATATTAGAGATTTTTATGAGACTTCAAGTTTTTGGGGTAAATATTCACATGATTCTAAAAGTCATAATTTTGTACCCCAGATAAGTGAAATTGAAATACCTGAAAATATATTTAAATTTCCAACACCATTTCATAAAAATACTTCTATAAATAATTTAATTTCTGTTTCACCTTTTGATAAATATCTAAAAACGTACCATCAGATTGAATTGTTATTTAATTTAATAATGGTTAAGGCTATACAAAAAATTGATATATCGAGTATTAATAATATTAATAGTATTTATAAGGATTTAGGAAAAAACGAGTTTGAAACTATAGTCTATATTATTGATAAATATTCAAAAATTGATGAGAAATATTTGAAGATTATTGTGGATGGGTTTGCCAATAATGAAAATTTATGTGAAGAGTTTCTACAAAAATACTCAAAGTCCTCTAATCCGTTATCCGATATAGTGCGTTGGGAAAAGTTTAAGAAGTTTGCAATTAAGTCAAATCAAAGTGGCTGTATTAGTTTAGATGATTTTTTTAATATAGCATGTGATGAGAATGTTGCATTTTCCAAACCGACGCAGAAACAAGATTTTATAAATATAATAAGACGTATTAATGGATATTGGATTTATAGAATTAGATGTAGTATTGCACATAATAAGCTTGGTGAATTCATCTTTGAGTCTAATGAATCTCATTATGAATTTGTATATAATTACGGATTGCCACTGTTGACTACAACTTTATCTTGTATATTTGCAGATAAAGATTTTGAACAGTTATTCTCATAAAAAACCCCGCAATAAGCGGGGTTTTCTTTGGTCACGTATTTAAAAACTTAAACACGTTCGATCACAGTTGCGATACCTTGACCTAAACCAATACACATCGTCGCAAGACCGATTTGTGTATCTTGTTGTTCCATCACGTTTAACAACGTCGTTGTGATACGAGCACCAGAACAACCCAATGGGTGACCAAGCGCAATCGCACCACCGTTTAAGTTCACGATGTCTTGTTTGTCATGTAAACCTAGACCTTTCAATACTGAAAGACCTTGAGCAGCAAATGCTTCGTTTAACTCAACAGTTTGAATGTCACCAATGCTCAAGCCAGCACGTTTAAGCGCTTTTTGAGTTGCTGGAACTGGACCATAACCCATGATCGCAGCATCACAACCTGCAACCGCCATAGAGCGAATTACAGCACGTGGCTTAAGACCTAATGCTTGCGCACGCTCAGCAGACATCAATAACATTGCAGATGCACCGTCAGACAACGCTGATGATGTAGCAGCAGTCACTGTACCGCCTTTAGGGTCAAACACAGGACGTAACGCTTTAAATGCTTCAAGGTTCGCATCTGGACGAATCACTTCGTCTACATCACATAGGATTTTGAACCCATTTGCATCATGACCTTCAACACCAATGATTTCGTTTTTGAAACGACCTTCTTGAGTAGCAGCCCAAGCACGACGGTGAGATTCAACACCAAAAGCGTCTTGCTCTTCACGGCTAATGCCATTCATACGACCTAACATTTCAGCCGTTAAGCCCATCATGTTAGATGCTTTCGCATAATGTTTAGATGCTTGTGGGTTCAAGTCGATACCATGCATCATGCCAACGTGGCCCATGTGCTCAACACCACCAATGATGAAGATATCACCTTGGTTTGTCGCAATTTGAGCAGCTGCGGTATGAATTGCTTGCATTGAAGAACCGCAAAGACGGTTAACAGTTTGACCTGCAACAGTTTTTGGTAAGTCTGCCAATAACACGATGTTACGACCGATGTTCATGCCTTGCTCTAGAGTCTGGTTCACACAACCCCAGATCACATCTTCAACTTCGTTCACATCAAACTGGTTACGAGCAACCAATGCACGAACTAATTCAGCAGATAAGTTATCGGCACGTACATTGCGGAACATACCATTTTTGGTTTTACCCATTGCTGAACGTACGCCATCAACGATGACAACGTCACGTGGATTTAAAGTAGCCATTCACGTTGCTCCTTAACCGTAGAATTTTTTGTTGTTAGCAGCCATGTCACGCAACATTTGTGGCGCTTCATAAGCCTTACCTAAATGCGCATACTTGTCGCAAAGCGCAACATACTCAGCTACACCAGTTTGATCGATGTAACGGCATGGACCACCACGGAATGGAGGGAAGCCTACACCCATGATCATTGCCATATCTGCTTCGTTTGGTGTTGCAACGATGTTGTCTTCTAAGCAACGAACAGTTTCGTTACAGAAAGCAATCATCATACGGTCAATGATCTCTTGAGAATCAAATTCACGTTTTTCACCAGTCACGACAGAAGCAATCACGTCATACGCTGTTGGATCAACAGTTTTTGCTTTCTTGCCTTTCTTGTCCAATTCATATTTGTAGAAACCAACATCGTTCTTTTGACCAAGACGTTGTGCTTCATACATTGTTTGGATTGAACCTTTGAAATCAGGCTTCATACGGTCAGGGAAACCTTCAGCCATCACTTCTGCACCGTGAACGCCAGTATCAATACCGACAACGTCCATTAAGTATGCAGGACCCATTGGCCAGCCAAATTTTTCCATCACTTTGTCGACTTGTTGGAAGTCAGCGCCGTCTTTAAGAAGAAGGTCAAACGCACCAAAGTAAGGGAACAATACGCGGTTTACAAGGAAGCCCGGGCAGTCATTGACAACGATAGGAGTTTTACCCATTTTTTGAGCGAGTACGACAGTCGTTGCAATCGCTTCAGCTGAAGTTTTTTCACCGCGGATCACTTCAACCAAAGGCATCATATGCACTGGGTTAAAGAAGTGCATCCCTACAAAGTTCTCAGGACGTTCAAGGTTTTCAGCCAAACGCGTGATTGAGATCGTAGAAGTGTTTGATGCAATGATCGTGTTTTCACGTACTTTAGATTCTGTTTCTTTGAGTACGATGCCTTTCACTTTCGGGTTTTCAGTTACCGCTTCGATCACGATATCGACTTCTTTAAACTCATCATAGCTTAATGTCGGACGGATACGTGCAAGCGTTTCACCCATTTGAGCAGGCTTGATTTTCTTACGTTCAACTTGTTTAGTCAGAAGACCGTTTGCTTCTTTCATTCCTAAAGCAAGTTGTGGGTTACCAATATCTTTCATGATAATTGGTGTGCCTTTGCTTGCCGCTTGATAAGCAATACCACCACCCATGATACCTGCACCAAGTACTGCAGCTTGATTTACAGGGTGAGCGCCTTGTTCATATTTTTTCGAAGTTTTCTTCACAACTTGGTCGTTGATGAATAAACCAATCAACGCACCTGCTTGTGGCGTTACCGCTGCTTTTGCAAAGTGTTCAGCTTCTTGGCGAAGTGCACCAGCACGATCTAAGCTTGAACCTGCTTGCATAGAATCAAGCAATAATTTTGGCGCAGGGTATTGTGTAGGATTAGCTTTCGCAAGCACCACACCTTTAGACGAGTTGAAAGCCATCATTTGTTCTAATGGATTCAACTTAATTGGATCTAATTTTTCTTGACGCTTCGCTTTCCAGTCTAAACGTCCTTCGATTGCTTGTTTAACGATAGAGATCGCAGCATCTTGTAATTTATCAGCAGCAACCACCGCATCGACCGCACCATCTTTAAGTGCAGCAGGTGCTTTTTTCGGGTTCGCCATTGCCATCCATTCAACAGCGTTATCGATACCGATAACACGGCTTAGACGAACAGTACCACCGAAACCAGGAATGATCCCAAGTTTAATTTCTGGAAGACCAACTTGTGCTGATTCTGACATCACGCGATAGTCACACACCAAGCACATTTCAAAACCGCCGCCCAATGCCATACCATTGATTGCAGCAACTTTAGGAATATTTAAATCTTCGAATGAGTTGAAGATTTCATGAACAGGCATCGCCCAATCTACAATGACTTGTTCGCCTTGCGCAAAGTTTTCACCAAACTCAGTGATGTCTGCACCAACGATAAATGTAGATTTACCAGATGTAACGATAAGACCTTTAATCTCAGCGTTTGATTGAACAGCAGCAATTGCAGCTTTAAAGTCGTCAATTGTTGCGCGGTTGAATTTATTAACCGACTCACCTTGTAAGTCAAAGCGGAATTCTGCAATTCCGTCCGAAAGCATTTGGACGGTAATGGCATTGCCAGCGTGGATCATGCCCTGATCTCCTTTTTTTTGGAGGACTTCTAAGTTGATGTTGTGAAGCAAGTGCGTATTTCCTGCGCACATTAAAGCTTCGCTAATCTTACGATAACTATATCGAAAAAGAACATAACAAGTTGTATCAAGCCGTGACGCAATGGTCATCTATTTATTGCACCAGCATGCGTTATAAAACAGCAGATGCGCATGTAGAGTTTGTTCTTCTTACAATAAAGCGATTGTTTCAATTGGCATTTTATTTAAAAACACTTCAACTTATATCTGGGGTAGGTAGGTAATTTCAAGTTATTTTGCACTTTAAATTTCGTCATAAAAGTCAATAAACTGAAATATAAAGCCATCAAAAGTCTATTTGTAGAACACAATGTTTCGTTGTTTGGGGTAGTCGTTATACAATTTACGTGATTATCTATACATCTAAATTGGAACAATTCACTTCCAATTTAGATGCAGCATCTCCTCATTTAACCCGCTAACCAAAGATAAACCGAGTCAATCAATGATCAAGTGGATTATTCTCGCGATATTCATCATATCGGCACTGTATATTCAACGTCGTGGAAAAGTACGACATTCGTTCTATCGTCAATTCTTTGATCATTCGACCATTTTGGCACCTATTAATTTTTTGATGTATATGTTCTCTAAGGTGCCAAACCAGCCTTATATCGACACACAGCATTTTAAAGATTTAAAAGTGTTAGATGAAAATTGGGAAATGATTCGTGATGAAGCCAAAGCTTTATATGAGCAGGGTGGGATCAAAGCCTCTGAAAAATATGATGACCTAGGCTTTAACTCATTTTTTAAAACTGGTTGGAAGCGTTTTTATTTAAAATGGTATGACTCTGCACATCCTTCAGCAGCAGAACTGTGCCCTAAAACGACAGCATTGCTTAAAACATTGCCAACCATTAAAGCAGCGATGTTTACTGAGCTTGCTCCTGATAGTCGATTAGTTCGTCATCGTGATCCTTATGCGGGATCTTTACGCTATCATTTAGGGTTGTTGACGCCAAATGATGATCGTTGCTTTATTGATGTAGATGGTCAGCGATATTCATGGAGAGATGGTGAAAGCGTTGTGTTTGATGAAACCTACATTCATTATGCAGAAAACACGACGGATCAAAATCGTATTATTTTCTTTGCTGATGTAGAGCGTCCTTTAAAGACACGTTGGATGGAGCGGTTTAATCATTGGTTTGGTAAAAATGTAATGACTGCGGCAAGTTCACCGAATGAAGCAGGTGATCAAACGGGTGGTCTGAACAAAGCATTTGGTTATATTTATCGCTTGCGTGTGAAAGCAAAAGCACTGAAAGCGAAGAACCGTCAGTTATATTACTTTTTAAAATGGTTCTTGATGTTAGGGATATTCTTCCTGATTTTTATTCGACCTTATGTGTTTTAAGACCATTTAGATCAAAATGCGCTCAGGGCGCATTTTTTAATTTTACTTAAAATTCTGTAAATTAAAATTGAGAATTGGTTCAATAAAAGCTATGCTTTTGTGTGTAAAATATACAAAAGAAAATTCAAATGAATCTCAAAAAAACAATATTAGTACTAAGTGTTTTACCGTTTTTTTTAAGTGCCTGTGGCGGCGGTGGGTCGGGAGATTCGTATGAATCATCACCGAGTACACAATTTCGAAACGGTGATCAACTCTATTCAATTTACTATAATTCCAACGATCGATTCGGCTTAAACTATATTGAATTTCAAAATGGACAATTTACTTATACGGATAGTTTTAAACCGTTGAATAGTGTGATTGTGACGCGAAATCGTATCTATCAAACCTATGATCAAGCCCAAAATACGCTCAGTGTGAATAGTCCTAGTCATTGGACGATGAATATCATTGGTGACATCCAAACGGATATCGAAATGGAGCGTGTAAACCTATCGGGTAAAAATGTTTTTGATACAGTTTTACCAGGTTATCGCAACATTGATCGAAATGATTTGAGCCCTAATGTGAGATTGTTTATCGCCAAAGATGGTCTTAAAAATTTTTCTTCAGGTAGCTATTGTTATAGAAAGAAAGCAGAACAAAACCGAGTAGATTTTTTACAACTCTATCCAAACACCAGTGAACCATTGGAAGAGAGTTTTAACCAATTTTATGAAGATAACTTGCTGTATCTTGATCTTTTAAATGAAAAAAATCCAATAGTTAAATTTCAACTTGCTAAAGATCGTTGGATGGGTATGAATTTTAGCAGTATTTTTGACACCAGTATGAAGATTAGTTTAGATGATTCAACAGCCATTGAATTTGAAAGCAAACTATATCCTGCTGAATATCATCAAACTTTGAAGCGTACGACTGATGATGAATATAAGCTCTATGAAAAATTGCTAATGAACGATGATGTTGCAGAAAATAGACAGCGTTATCAGTTATTAATGGCAAATATTGAAAAAGGGTGTACGTATTATAATAAAACGGCAGCAGAATCCTTTGTCACGATTCCTGGTTTAAGATGATTTGTTTAAAAAAAGCCCATAATGGGCTTTTTTTATTAATTGATGATCGAGAGCTGACCGTCTTTGCAATCCAGCTGGAGATGAAGTTGATCTGGATGCTTTAGAAAGTAGATCGCAATAATGGGTTCTAGTTCAGTTCTCATTTTACGTGCTAAATGACGTGCCCCAAAGCGGATATCATGACCCTGATAGAAATATGCTTTGGCAAGGTCTGATAAATGAACCTGACGTTTTTGATGTTGCAAACGAATGTTGAGTTTTTCCAGTTCAATATCAACCAACTTAGGGAGTGCATCATCTTGAACAGGTTGATAATGAAGGACACGATCAATTCGATTCAGAAATTCGGGATCAAAACTGCGATGCAGTATTTTTTCAATGATGGCTTTCGTGGGTAGGCGTTTTAAACATAGATTTTGAAGTTTTTGTGGTAAAACATTTAATTTATCTAAATATTGTTGTGCTGCGCGTGCTCCTGCATTACTGGTCATAAAAATCATACAATTACGAAAATCAATCGTTTTTGTTCCAGCAGTAAGGGTTAGGCGACCTGTATCCAACACATTCATTAAGCCACGAATCACTTCGGGAGAGGCTTTTTCAAGTTCATCAAATAGCATAATGCCAGGACGGGTATGAGAGCCATTAATCGCAGTTTCATCGAACAAACTGTGACCTTCTTTCGAACCGACATATCCAGGCGGAGCGCCTGTTAATGCGGCTGCATAATGTTCTTGAGCCAGTGTATTCATATCGATACGACAAAACGCATCAGGACGACCATAAATCGCTTCAGCAATCAAACGAACAGTCTCTGTTTTACCAACACCTGTTGGTCCAAGCATTAAGGTGACAGACAAGGGGCGTTCAGGACTTGAAAAGTCAGCTTTGACCACGTGAAGCATTTTTTCGATTTCATCTAAGGCTGGATTTTGCCCAATGATGCGATCACGCAATAACTGCATCACTTTGGCTGGTTCAAAATGAAAGCGAGACTTTCCAATGAGTCGATCTTTTTCTGAAGGACTATGAGATGAGAGTGCAGGTTGTATGGCGTGGAAAGCACGATCGGTCGCAGTCATGTTGGCGCATCCATGAATGAATCAGTTGAAAAGCATATCAAACTTGAATTTAACAACTCAGACTTTTTAACAATCAGCTGATTATAAAATCTGCGATCATTGCCCTGAACTGTTGGATCAACAAGGTTTTAAAATCGTCTACCGAAATGCACTTGAAATAGAGCGCGTTACCATCACAATAAGCTCATGCTGTTGCATGAATGACTGACTCTACATTAAAGGCTGCTTGTGAACGAAAACGCACGTGAACACATTGAAAAAATCTTAGCCAATCTTACGACTTTACCTGGTGTCTATCGCATGTTAGGTAAAGATGGAGAGTTGTTGTATGTGGGAAAAGCGAAGAATTTAAAAAATCGTGTTTCTAGCTATTTTGTTAAAACTATTGAGCATCCCAAAACACAGGCTTTAGTTGCCCGCATTCATGATATTGAAACCATGGTGGTCCGCTCAGAAACGGAAGCATTACTTCTTGAACAAAACTTAATTAAGCTTCATCGACCGCCGTATAACATCATGCTGCGAGATGATAAATCTTACGTCTATATTTTTGTGTCTAGTGATAAGCCTTATCCACGTATTGCAGCAGGTCGTGGTAAGGGGAAACATCAAGCAGGTAAATTTTTTGGACCTTATCCAAGTGCCTATAATGCACGTGATACATTGGTGGTCTTACAAAAATTATTCAATGTCCGCCAATGTGAAAATAGTTATTTTGCGCAACGTAAAAGACCATGTTTGCAGTATCAAATTAAACGTTGCTCAGCTCCATGTGTGGGCATGATATCACCTGAAGACTATAAAGATGATGTTGATAACTCTATTCGTTTTTTACAAGGGGACACACGTGAGCTTAACCAAGAATTAATTGCTAAAATGGAAGCGGCAGCAGATGCTCTTGAATTTGAAAAAGCCGTTTTTTACCGTGATCGAATGGCATTATTGCGTGATGTTCAAACTCAACAAGCGATTTACAAAGTCAAAGGTGAAGCAGATATATTGGCGATCGCATACCAAGCGGGGGTAACGTGCGTTCAAATTATGCACGTGCGTAATGGCAAGATGTTGGGTGGAAAAAGTTATTTCCCAGATATGTTGGGCGATGATTTGGGACAAATGCTGGCAGATTTTATCGCAAACTTTTATTTCCAAGTTGCCGATGAGATTCCAACAGAATTAATCGTCAACGTGGAGCTGCCAGACAAAAAAGACATAGAAGAGGCACTACAACAAAATTTTGGCAAAAAAATTCTGATTAAATCAAAAGTTCGAGAAACCCGTGCAGAATGGCTCGAGCTTGCGACCATGAATGTACAGCATGCCATTAAAGGACAACTTGCTAACCATTATGAATTGAATGAACGTTTTCATCAGTTAGAAGAGGTGGTCGGACGTCCAATTGATCGTATCGAATGTTTTGATATATCCCATACGATGGGCGAAGCAACGATCGCTTCTTGTGTTGTCTTTGATAGTGGAGGGGCTCGTAAGCGTGATTACCGTCAGTTTGCTATCGAAGATATCACTGGCGGTGATGATTATGCTGCCATGCGTCAGGCTTTAACACGACGTTATAAGAAGGCAATGTTACCAGACTTGCTTCTCATCGATGGTGGTAAAGGGCAATTACATATGGCAAAGCAGGTCATGCAAGATCTTGGATTGGATGCATTCATGGTGGGGGTTTCAAAAGGGGAAGGGCGTAAGCCTGGTTTGGAAACCTTACATTTCACTGATGGTACAAAGATTCAACTGCCTGAAGACCATAAAGCGCTACATTTAATTCAACAGGTTCGTGATGAGGCGCATCGATTTGCCATTACTAAACATCGTGCCAAGCGCGATAAACGTCGTGGGCAGTCAGTTTTAGAAGCCATTCCAGGGCTAGGACCAAAACGCCGCCGTGATTTATTAACACATTTTGGTGGGATTCAAGGGGTATTAAAAGCCTCTGAAAAGGATCTGAATTTAGTCCCTGGTTTTGGTGCAAATCTCGCTCGGACTGTGTACAAAATCTTGCATGAGTAATCATGCATATCAATTTGCCAAAATGATCATTGACCTGTGAGTCATTGATCATTTACCTCAATCTGAAAATTCAGCATGCTAGCGCGATAAGAAATTTAAAATAAAAGGGTTGCGCATGTCATTTGGACAGGTATTTCAAGAAATTGATCAACAAGAATGGGTGGAGATCCCTGAGGGCTGGTTGCAAGGTCGTACCATTTTTGGTGGTTTAACCACGGCGATGATGCTACACAAAGCAACACAAATGATTCATGACCCTCAAAAAAGATTATTGAGCACCAGTGTGGTATTTGTGGGTCCTGTTCAGGAAAAGCCAGTCAAAGTGACAGTGGAAATTTTAAGGCAAGGTAAATCTGTGACCAATATTGAGGCTCGGATTTGGCAGGATGATGCTGTACAGGGAATTCTGCTGGCAAGTTTTGGTTCAGACCGTGAATCAGTCGTGAATATGGATCAAACTCGCTCAGCACCACAGTATGATTCACCTGAAAGTTTAGTTAAGTTGCCTTATCATCCTCTTATGCCGCAATGCTATCAGAACTATGATCTGATTTGGGCTGAAGGGAAATACCCTTGTACGGCTGCTGAAAAGCCAGATTTTGGTGGATGGTTTCGATATGCAGAATCTAAATTTGAAGCAGGTCCGCTGAGCATGCCTGAATTTATAGCAATGTTAGATATTTGGCCTGCAGGAATTTTTCCTATATTAAAAAAACCAGCACCGGGAAGTTCAATTTCTTGGTATGTGACGCTGTTAGAACCTATTCAAGCTGACCGACGAGATTGGTTTAAATATAAAGTATTTACAGATCATTCTGCGCATGGTTATTCTACTGAATATGCCCATATTTGGGACCATAATGACCGTCTCGTTGCAATTTGTAGACAGACTGTCGCGATTTTTGCCTAGTCGACAGCGGGTAGTGAATCGTTTAAAGTAAGCGGATTAAAGAATCAAAGCTCAAGTTTTTATTGCAAATTTTAGCTGTAATTGGGGCAAACTGGCGGTGTCTATGTCTACAGGTCGCATCCTGAATATACCAAATATCTTGACGCTAGCACGTATTGCGTTAATACCTGTTTTTTTAATTATTGCCTATTGGCCTCCTGCGATTGGTGTGGGTGGGCATGAAGGGGGTATGACGCGTCATATCATTCTGACTGCAATTTTTGTGATTGCTGCTGTCACAGATTGGTTTGATGGTTATTTGGCAAGAACATTGAATCAGACTTCTGCATTCGGACGTTTTTTAGATCCTGTTGCGGATAAATTAATGGTCGCAGCAGCATTGATTGTTTTGGTGCAATGGCAACCTACAATTTCGATGGCTTTTGCTGCGATTGTGATTATTTCACGCGAGATTACGGTTTCTGCTTTGCGTGAGTGGATGGCTGAGCTCGGTGCACGTACCAATGTGGCTGTATCTACGGTTGGCAAATATAAAACAGCTTTTCAGATGATCGCTATTTCGGTGTTCTTACTCAATTGGAAACCACTTGAATTAGTTGCATATGGTTTGTTGTATACCGCTGTAATTTTAACACTGTGGTCCATGTTTATTTATTTAAGAGCGGCATGGCCATATCTAAAACAACCCTAATATATTTAAAGCGCCAAAAGGCGCTTTTTTATTGTGTTGAGAAAGTGATCTAAAAATGAAAATTAAATTTGCTATTGGTTTAAGTATCTTGTTGAGTTCAAACATTTATGCGGATGATTTATCAAGGGCACAAGAGTATTTGCATAATTACGGAATCGCGTATTGTCTATCTCATTCTGAGATTTATGCAAATGAAGCAAATATTGCGAGAGGTGGATATTTTCAACTCGGTGAGCATAGCCATGAGGCGGCAAAACAAGTGCAAAATTATATTGATCAAGCGCTCAAAGAAGCGTTAGGCAGCTATCAATATTCAAAAGAGAAAGCATACCTTATGCGTTGTTTGGAAATCTCTTATTCAACGCAGTATCGAAATTATATTAAAACTGTTTATGCGTTAGATGTTATCGAAAATCAAAAATAACCTTAATTGCTTAAGCTTTTCTGCTGAGGGTTAAAGTAATTCATATTGGGGGATTCAACCGCTTTAAAGTTGAATCATCTTAGAGATTAAAAATAACAATGAAAAAAATACACTTTCAAAAAGTCATTGATGACTTAAACCTTATGGAAATACTCAAGCGGTATCAAGTTACAGTGGTCGGTACGCCACCTTTAGAAATTGCAACAGCACAAAGTGATATCGACCTCATTTGTAGTTATCCGATTGAGCAAGAGAATCATTTGATTGAAACACTAAAATTATTTCAAACATATAAGGCATGGTGCATTGAGCGAAGTTATTTTGAACGTGATACTTGGATTTGCCGATTTGAATATTATGCTTGGTCAATTGAGATATTTTGTTCTACAACACCAATTCATCAGCAGGCGGGATTCCAGCACTTCTATGTTGAACGTAAAATATTAGATTTGGCAAATGACCAATTTAAACAGGAAATCATTCGCCTTAAGCGAAAAGGTATAAAAACTGAACCTGCATTTGCACAGATGTTAGCGCTCGATGGTGATCCTTACACGAAGTTAGGTCAGCTCTATGAAGCAGATGGCTGTGTGTTGATTCAACTGCTTCAATGCCAAGGTTACCTAGATTAAACTTTAACTATGGGTTTCCTCATCCCCATCGTCTTCAAAAGTTTTTGCAATTTTTTCGATATTCAAACTTTTAGCCATCGCATCAAAAATTTGTTTATATACACCGTCTTGATGGTAAAGAGCATCATGTTCTCCATGCTCGGCAATTTCGCCTTCTTTCATGACATAGGTGTAATCCGCATCAATAATTTGCGACAGGCTGTGCGAGATAATAATGACAGTACGTCCTTGTTTAATCTCATCAAGGCTTTGTTTAATTTGTTCCGAAGCAATGGCATCCAAACTCGCTGTCGGTTCATCTAAAAAGATAATCGGTGGATTTTTCAAGAACATACGAGCAATCGCAATACGCTGTTGTTGTCCTCCAGAGAGTTGCAATGCATCGGAATGATAGCCATCTGGAAGTTGTAAAATTTGCTCATGAATGGATGCTTTTTTAGCAGCAATGATCACGTCTTCTTCAGTAGCATCTGTTTTACCATAGCGAATATTTTCAAAAATAGTCCCTTGGAAAATATGATTTTTTTGTAGGACTAATCCAATATGATCTCTCAAATATTGTGTATCAATTTGATTGAGATCGATGCCATCGAGTTCGATACACCCCTGATTAGGTTCATAAAATTTATCTAAAAGACTGATTAAGGTTGATTTTCCCGCACCTGATAAGCCAACTAATGCAGTAATTTTATTGGGTCGAATCTCCATATTGATATTCTTTAGTGCGTGGTGACCGTTTGGATAAAAGAATTCAACATTTTTCAGCGTAAATTTTCCTTGAATTTGCGGTTTGAGTTGACCTGTAGGTTCAATTTGATCATCTGCTTCTAAAATTTTAAAGAAGCTTTCTGAATAGATCATGGCATCATTCACTTCATCATATATACGATGTAAGGAGCGAATTGGCGCGGATACATTATTGAACAACAGTACATGAAACATGATCATACCGATGCTCATCTGACCATCAAGCACAAAATACGCAGTTAGGATGATGATTAAAACAATACCTATTTGTTCAATAAAGGTTTTTAACCCATCAAATAAAAAGCTGACCTGACGGGTTTGCATTTGATTATCTGTGAGTTTTTTTTGTAGTTTGAGTTGTTTGGTTGATTCTATTGACTCGCGGTTGAAAGATTTGATAACCGTAATTGAATTAATAATTCCGAGGATACCTTGGCTTTTCTTTTCTCGACCATCACGTAAATTTCGACGCCAGCCTCCGAGTTTTTGTGCTTGTTTATAAGTTAACCAGAAGTAGATTGGAACGATAGTGGTCGCCACCAAGCCAACATAAAAGTTGGCGTAGTACATTAATCCTAAAGCCACGATCGCACTGGTAAATAACGGCAAAATTTCAATAAAGAATATTTGAACTAGACGAGTCAGAGAGCCAATACCACGATCGATTCTTGTTTGTAATTTTCCCGCCTGATTATCCTCTTCATTGAAAAAAGCTAATCTATAGGTCAGAAATTTTTCAATGATGCCTTGTGCTAGATCTTGTGAAATAAAAATTCTAAGTTTTTCACCATAAAACTTTTGTCCGAATTGGACAAAAGCATTAATTACTTCTTTACCCAATAATATCGCTGTAATGGTAATCAGGATATTCCAGCCTTCAGCTAAGCCAAAACCATTCTCAACCAGCGCATTAATTTCATCAACCGCATACTGCAAAGTGAGTGCATTCACTTGAGCTGTGAAAGAGCCGATGAGTGTAAGAAAGAGAGTGGCAATTACTAAAAAGCGATAAGGTCGAACGAAAGGTTTAAGTTTTAGAAAAAGTTGCCATAAATTCATAAGCGATTGTTTTTATTGTCTAGATTTATGCCAGTCTAAGCTTGATTGTCCAGTGTCACAAGCGTTCACAATGTTTCAATTTGTCAGTTAAAATACTCAGCTAATATACGGTTATATTTTCATGGCAAATTGGTTATGAACTTCGAGCTGTTTGCACCCGAACCCAATTCAAACCTCCTACCTTGTGATGGGATTGTAGAAGATTACGGCCTTATACTTACTCATGCTGAATCACAGGATTATTTCGATTATTTTTTAGAAGGTTTGGCTTGGAAACAGGATGAAGTGATTTTATACGGCCAATATTTTAAGACGGGTCGTAAAGTCGTATGGTATGGTGACCAAAACTATCAATATCACTATTCAGGAATGGATAAACAAGCACAGATTTGGGATTTGAAATTATTAGCACTCAAGCAAAAAATTGAACTTATAACAGGAGTTCAATTTAATTCTTGTTTGGCTAATTTGTATGAAGATGGAACTCAAGGTGTAGGATGGCATAGTGATGATGAGGCTGCATTAAGAGATCCTGAACATGGCGAGACTGTCATTGCCTCACTGAGTCTCGGTGCAACACGAAAATTTAGATTTAAACATCGTGATAAAACTCATACTGCGGAAATGTATCTACAATCAGGACAGTTAATTGTAATGAAAGGTCAAACACAGCGTTTTTGGAAACACACTTTAGCGAAATCAACCAAAGTATTAGAGCCTAGAATCAATTTAACCTTTCGCTATTTTTATCCTAGATGAAATGGCAAGTATTCTATTAAGGTTGAATACCTTGAGGATTACGATACCAACTTTCAATAAATAAAGCGGCTGCCAAGCTGTCTGCGGACAACTTTTTTCCACGCCCTTGCGCCTGATAATGATCGAGTTCATCACGCGCTTCGCGAGTTGTTAATCGCTCATCCACCATCCATGTTTCTATATTGGTTTGGTGTCTTAAACGACGGGCAAATTTACGTGCTCGTGTTGATAGTTCCGATTCGCTATCATCCATATTCAGTGGTAGCCCGACTAAAAACAGATTTGGAGAATGCTGTTTTACAATTTTGAGTAGATCATCCCAATTGGGAATGCCATCTTTCATCGGTAAAAGTGAAAGTGGGGTAGCACTTTCAATAATAGACGATCCTACAGCCATTCCTGTTTTTTGTGTGCCAAAGTCAAAGGCCATAATAAGTTGAGCGGTAGTTGAATCAGGCATGTCCAATCTCAGATGAAAGCCATGTACGATCGACCCCCATTTTTCTATAGGCAGCGTCCCAGCGATCGTCATAGGGTAAGTTAAAAATCAAATCCATATCAGAGTCACAAATGAGCCAGTCACCTCGAGCGATTTCTTGCTCCAACTGGTTTTTACTCCAACTTGCATAGCCTAAAGCAATTTGATAGCGACCAACACCTTCATTGTGTGCGATTGCATCAAGAATATCCTTTGAAGTTGTTAAACAGAGATTTTCACCTACAGCGATGGACGCATGCCAAGTAGGTTGACCCGTATGAAGTACAAAACCCGCTTCTGGTCGTAAAGGACCACCTTGTAAGACATCATGTGGGTGAACATGATCTGCCACGATATCAAGATCTGTTAAGAGTTCTTTAACCTGAATCCCAGCTGGACGATTGATCATAATTCCCTGCGCACCTTCATGATCATGACGAGCGATATAGACCACACTATTTGCGAAGAAATCATCTGCTAAATCAGGTGGGGCAATCAGGCAACGGTGCGTTAGAAATTGTTTACTCACCTAATGGCTTCTCCTATGTTTGAGTATCACTTTACTTCAACATACTAGACTTATGGGTTTTCAACAATCCTTTTAAAATAATCAAGATGTGCTGACCTGAAACTTTAATTGTCTTAATTGTTTTGCATGTTGAAGGGTGGTCTCGCTAATTTCGACACCACCAGTCATACGAGCAAGCTCTAATATCCGTTGATCTTCATCAAGCTCAACGATAGTGCTGCTAGCAGGGTCTGTTTGCAGTTTTTTCACTAACAAATGTTGGTCCGATTGCGCTGCAACTTGGGCTTGATGTGTAATACATAGAATTTGAACATGTTGACCTAATCCAGCCAATAAGCGACCGACAATCTCAGCTGTTCCACCGCTGATGCCCACATCAATTTCGTCAAAAACGAGTACTTCTGCTTCAGTTTTTTCTGCATTCATGACTTGCATGACCAATGCAATACGTGACAATTCACCACCAGAAGCAACCTTCGCAAGCGGTTGAGGTGGAATCCCTTTGTTTGCTGTGAACAATAATTGAATAAAACTAAACCCTTCAGATGAAGGTTGCTCCAGAGGATCAAAACGGAATTCAAAATGAGCTTCTGGTAAAGCCAGTTGCTTGACTTGTTCTGTTAAGAGTTTGGCTAAGGGTTCTGCTGCTTTACGACGGATATCATCTAGATATTGAGCTTTCTCTATAAACTGTTGATGTGAAATGTCAACTTGTTCAGCCAAAGTCTCTGGATCTTCAAGCTGATGTAATTGTTCTAGCTCTGCCTGCCAATGTTCGTATTCTGATTTTAAATCTTCGGGTTGTACTCGATATTTGCGCGCTAAACGATGGAATATTTCCAGTTGCGTGTTTAACTCTTCCATTCGTTCAGGGTCAAAACTCTGACGGTCAATGAATTGTTTTAAATTCGCACTGGCATCATCGAGTTCACTTTGCGCATTTAATAATGAGTTATAAATTTCAGAGAGTAAATCACTACGACCTGCATGAGATTCAAGCTTGCGAATAATACTTGAAATTTCCTGAGTGATATTTTGATCAGACTCATCTAAAACGTTGATTGCATAACTACAATCTTGCATGATGTGTTCATGATGACTTAAGCGATCGAACTCTTGTTCAATTTCTTTATAGTCAAGTCGAACCACTTCTTCTAATTCTTCTAATTGAAGATTAAGTGTCTCAATGCGTTGAAGGCGGGTGGTCTGTGCATCAAGCGCAGCTTGATGCTGTCGGATATTTTTTTGCCATGCGTTATAACTGTCTTTGACAGCAAGCGTATGTTGAGCAAAGTTGCTGTAACGATCTAACCAATGTTTTGGATAGGGCGGTTCTAACAATTGTTGCTGACTATGCTGGCTGTAAAGTTGGACTAAGAGTCTGCCTATTTCCTTTAATTCTGAAAGACTACTTGGACGTCCATTGATCCAAGCTTTACTACGACCTGTAGCAAAGATTACCCGTCTTAGATGAATTTCACCCGATTCATCTGCCAGCTCATGAGTGCTTAACCATTCAGCTTCAGGACTTTGATCTTGATAACTAAATACGGCTGTAACATCAGCCTTATCTGAACCATAACGAACGTAATTCGTATCAGTACGCTCGCCTAAACACGCTGATAATGCATCGAGTAATAAAGATTTACCTGCACCAGTTTCACCCGTAAGAACATTGAAACCTTGATCAATATCAATGGCTAAGTTATCGGCTAAAGCAAAGTTGATCAGATTAAGGTGTGTCAGCATAAACGCATCCGAGCTGCGAAAGTGTGGATTCTAAGATAGAGAAATTTTGTTTTAGTCTCAAGTCACGACATTTGAATATGAGAACTTTTAGTTTGCATTTTAACTGAAATTAGGTTGATTACTAGTGACTGAATATATTCTTTTACCTGTGTACAAAAGATATATAGAAGAAATCAAAAAAATCTTTAAATTTCATCAATAGGGAACAAAAGTTGCTTATAAAAACCATTGCAAAACACTGATTGATTAGTTGCTCGAGCGCAATTAAACTACGGCAATTAAAATTTATAAAATGCGCATTATTTGGAGAATACGCATGTCATCACAATTTGATCATGTATCTGTTGTAAAAAAATCAAATGTTTATTTTGGCGGGACGTGTATTAGCCACACTGTTCAATTTGAAGACGGTACGAAAAAAACACTTGGGGTTATTCTACCGACGGAACAACCGCTTACTTTTGAAACACATGTACCAGAGCGTATGGAAATTATTTCTGGTGAATGTCGTGTCACAATTGCAGACAATGAAGAACATGAGCTTTTCCGTGCAGGGCAGTCGTTTTACGTGCCTGGTGAGAGCCGTTTCAAAATCGAAACAGATGACGTATTAGACTACGTTTGTCATTTCGAAGGCTAACAGCCCGACAAAAAATTTGACCAACATTCAATGGTCAAATCGGTTAAACTATTCGCTATATAAAATCCTGTAAAGTTGGCTTTGCGGGATTTTTCTTTTCTATATTATTGTATTGTCTTAGTGAGTTGAGGTCGTTCATGGCTAAACCCGAATATTATTATGGCGTTCATTCTGTGGAGTCATTGTTGGAGTTAGAACCTGAACGCGTTTTGACTCTATTTGCACTAAAAGGTCGTGATGATCAACGTTTAAAACGTATTTTTGAGTTGGCTGAACCTTTCGGAATTAGTATTCAAAAAGCGAGCCGAGACAGCCTTGAAAAACTGGCTGGACAACCTTTTCATCAAGGTGTCGTTGCTGCAGTTCGTCCTCATCCAACGCTGAATGAAAATGATCTTGAGCAATTAATCAAAAGTACAGACAATGTTTTTTTACTGGCGCTTGACCAAGTGACGGACCCGCATAATTTGGGTGCGTGTATTCGAACTGCGGCAGCCATGGGCGTACACGCGGTTGTTGTTCCTCGTGATCGTTCTGCGAGCTTAACACCAACGGCTCGTAAGGTTGCTGCTGGTGGTGCAGAGAAAGTTAAATTTATCCAAGTGACGAAT
This sequence comes from Acinetobacter sp. 25-47-122, assembly GCF_056779695.1. Lineage (NCBI taxonomy): Bacteria > Pseudomonadati > Pseudomonadota > Gammaproteobacteria > Moraxellales > Moraxellaceae > Acinetobacter > Acinetobacter sp. 25-47-122. The sequence continues at coordinate 122,591 of NZ_JBWYIJ010000008.1, read as the reverse complement.
TTGGCTCGTACTTTAGCCAAAATCAAAGATGATTTTAATGTACGAGTGATTGGCACGATGTTAGATGAGCATGCTCTACCTATTCACGAATGTGATTTGACTGGTCCTGTTGCAGTGATTATGGGTGCTGAAGATACTGGTTTAAGACCGATTACACAGGCGCAATGCGATCACAAAGTTTATATTCCAATGAGTGGCAATTTACAAAGTTTGAATGTGAGTGTGGCGACAGGCATGGCACTTTACGAAGCGTGTAGACAACGTCAAGCCTAATTTGAGATGGCACTTTCAGATCGAGCCCAAGGCTATTTTTTTCTTATTACTACCATGTGCATCTGGGGGGGATTTACCCTCACTGCACGATTAAATGCGCTATGGCACATCAATACGTGGGACATTGTGGCACTGCGTTTTTCACTGGCTTTTTTGATCTTAATGCCGATTTTACTTTATCGTAGAGAAGCCTCTTTTTTACTTAAAAAAGAACCATTTATTTTGGCAATGATTGGTGGTGTGATCTATTGTTTGTTGGCTTATAGCGCATTTCACTATGCACCGACTGCGCATGCTGCAATTTTTCTCAATGGTTGTATTCCTATTTGTACTGCCATCGTGGCTTTTATATTGATGAAACAGGCTTTTGATCGTCATACATGGGCAAGTTTGATCATTATGATCACCGTGCTCGGTATTATGAGTCTCCTGATGTATCGTGAATCTGGCATTCCTTTTGGTGCTGGTGATGGATTATTCTTCTTGAGCGCCATTTTTTGGGCAATATTTACCGTATTACTGCGTAAATTCCAACTGAGTGCATGGCAGGCGATGTGTGGGGTTGCCATCTGGTCAGCCATGATTTATGTACCCATTTACGTGTTATTTTTACCCAAAGATCTTAGTACTCCTGAGCCTCAGCATTTAATGTTTCAAACAATATTTCATGGCATATTTGTGGTCATTATTGCAACTTTAACTTATGTGGAAGCGATTAAAAGACTCGGGGCTTTTAAAGCAGGGAGCATTACCAATTTAGCACCTTTTTTGGCTGCAATTTTGGCAGTGCCTTTGTTAAATGAACCTTTAAGTATTGCGATGTTATTTGGGTTGTTGGGTATGGCGATAGGCGCATTACAACCATGGCGATGGCTGGGTCGCCAAGATGCACTAAGCCAAAAACTTGAGCAACAAAAAAAGCAGTCTTCTTAGACTGCTTTTTTTCAATTTAAGCTTGTTGTGCAAGACCAAGATAATATTGGTGTTTTACTGCGAGTTGTTGATAGAGATGATCAAGTTCACCATCATTTATAACAACATCGTCTGCACGTTTTAATTTTTCTTCACGAGACATTTGCGCACTCATTATTTTTTTAATTTGCTCAATGTCTTGATGATCACGTTGCGAAGCACGCAAGATTTGTAATTCTGTTGATGCATCGATCAGTAAAGTACGTTGAGTAAGTTGGTGTTGATTGGTTTCAAACAAGAGTGGGGAAACTAAAATGGCATAAAGACTGGTCGCCCGTTGTAGTTGTTCAATAATCGATAGGCGAATTGCAGGATGCGTAATATTTTCTAATATCTTTCTAGCTTCAGGATGTTTAAAAATATGGTCTCTTAACGCTCTGCGGTCGAGTGCGCCATCTTCCAATAGCACCCAATCCCCAAAATGATCTTTAATTTTTTGTAGTGCAGGTTTTCCAATTTCAACCACTTCACGTGCTACGATATCTGCATCAACAACAGTAATACCTTGTGTTTCAAACCACTGACTTGCAGCAGTTTTTCCACTTCCAATACCACCTGTTAAGCCCAAAATAAAGCGCATGTAAAAAAACCTTGTAATTATCATAATGGGGCTTATTTTAGCTTAACCCCCTAAATAAACCTTCATAATTTCGTTACCCCATAAGAATGCAATCCATCCAGCAATCGCAATATAAGGTCCAAAAGCAAAGGGCTGATTTTCTTTTTTGACTTTCATCAAAATGATGCCGATGATTGCACCGACTAAGGATGAAAGTAGGACAATGAGCGGTAATAAAAATGGACCCATCCATGCACCAAGCGCGGCCAGTAATTTGAAGTCGCCATATCCCATTCCTTCTTTGCCTGTCACGATTTTAAATAGATAGTACACCACCCATAAACAGAGGAAACCAATCAAATATCCCCAAATTGCGGAGGTAGGTGAGGTGTAGAGTGCATAGCTATTTAACGCTAAACCAAGTGCAGCCAAGGGGAGAGTATATCGATCGGGTAAAAGTTGTGTATCGAAGTCGATGAATGTGAGTGCGATCAGTGTCCACGTTAAAATTAAGCCAAAAAGCATTTGTAGGCTTGGACCAAATACCGCGACGACCACTAATGAGCAAACAGCAGTCAAAACTTCTACCAGTGGATAACGAATGCCAATCGGATTTTCACATTCACCACATTTTCCACGTAAAAATAACCAACTTATCACGGGGATATTTTGATACCAACGAATAGGTGTTTTACATTTTGGGCAGGTCGATGCAGGTTTACTTAGCGTGAGCTTATCTTCATCAATTATGGCTTGGTCGGGATGTAAAAACATCTGACAGTCTTGACGCCATTCTTGCTCCATCATTTTAGGTGTGCGGTAAATGACAACATTTAAAAAACTGCCGACACATAAGCTGATGATTCCTACAGTTAAATAGAGTGCTGTAGGCGATTGAATTAAATACGCAATTATTTCGTTCATTACACCACAGAACCCATTTGGAAGATTGGAAGATACATTGCGATGACTAAGCCGCCGACCAAGACACCTAGAATGGCCATAATCAAAGGCTCCATCATGGAGGTTAAGCCATCGACAGCATTGTCGACTTCACTTTCATAATGGGTTGCAACCTTATCTAGCATAGCATCGAGTGAACCCGATTCTTCACCAATCGCTACCATTTGCACAGCCATAGATGGGAATAAATTGGTCGAGCGCATAGCGAAATGAAGTTGTTGACCAGTCGCAACGTCGTCACGAATACGCATAACTGCTTGCTCATATACCACGTTATTCGTTGCGCCAGCTGTTGATTGGAGTGCATCGATTAAAGGGACGCCGGCAGCAAATGTGGTTGAAAGTGTACGGCTATAACGTGCGATAATTGCTTTATAAACCAAATCACCAAAAATAGGCAGCCTTAAAGCCGTGCGATCTAATGCATCCGCAAATTTTTGACTACGTTTTTTGGCTTCAATAAAGCCGATAATGGTCAGCGCGATACCAATAATTAAAATAAACCAATATTTTTGCACCCACTCAGACATTGCCACTACGAGTTGCGTGAACGCAGGTAAGTCTGCGCCAAATGAGCTAAACATCTCAGAGAAGACAGGAACCACTTTGACCATCAAAATAATGGTCACAATAATTGCAACCACAATGACAGCAATTGGATACTTCATCGCTTTTTTAATTTTTTGTTTGAGAACTTCACTTTTTTCTTTATAAATCGCAACTCGATCGAGCATGGTTTCAAGCGCACCTGATTGCTCACCTGATTCTACCAATGAGCAGAATAACTGATCAAAATGCTGAGGATATTTGCGTAGTGCACCTGCAAAAGTATTACCACCTTCGACCTCAGTTTTAATACCCAAAACCACTTCACGCATTGCAGGATTATCTAAGCCTTCTGCAACAATTTCAAAGCTTTGAACAAGTGGTACACCTGCTTTCATCATGGTGGCAAGCTGACGCGTAAAGATGGTGATGTCCAAAGTAGACACTTTCTTCTTCATTAAGCCTTCAAGAATATTCTTGCGCTTCTCGCGGATACTACGCACCGTAATGCCTTGTTTGCGGAGCATGACTTTTGCAAGTTGAATATTACGCGCAGGCATTTCACCTTTAACTTTGGTTCCCTTGCGATCCACGCCGTCATATACAAACGTTGGCATCATCTGTGCTTTTTTCACCGCCATAATGATTTCCTTATTTTTAATTATTCACTGGTCACTCGATTCACTTCTTGTAAAGAAGTAAGTCCGTTCATGACCTTAATTAATCCTGAACGTCGAAGATTCTTAAACCCCAGTCTTTCAGATGCAGCTGCAATCTCTAATGCATTGCCATCATCCATAATAATCTTCGAAATTTCAGGTGTCACTTTCATGACTTCATAAATACCGACACGTCCTTTATAACCATCACGGCACTCAGGACAACCGACAGGTTGATAAATTTTAAAATCTGGATCTGCTAAATCCTGTTCTGTGAATCCCATTTCTAACAAACTTGGTTTAGGAATATCAGCAGGTACTTTACAGTGTACACACAGTCGTCTAGCAAGTCGTTGAGCAATGACGAGATTCACCGAAGTTGCAATATTAAAAGAGGGAACCCCCATATTGCGCAACCGGGTTAAGGTTTCAGGAGCACTATTGGTATGAAGTGTAGACATCACCATGTGGCCTGTTTGTGCTGCCTTAATTGCAATTTCAGCTGTTTCGAGATCTCGAATCTCCCCGACCATAATAATATCAGGATCTTGACGCAGGAATGATTTCAATGCGACTGAGAAGCTTAAGCCCACTTTATAGTTGACGTTGACCTGATTAATGCCTTCTAAGTTAATTTCTACGGGATCTTCTGCTGTAGAGATGTTGGCATTTTCAGTATTTAAAATATTCAATCCTGTATAAAGCGATACTGTTTTACCAGAACCTGTTGGACCCGTAATCAGTAACATGCCTTGAGGCTTCTCAAGTGCCTCAAGGAATAAAGCTTTCTGATCTTCTTCATAACCTAATGCATCAATACCGAGCATTGCACTAGACGGATCCAAAATACGTAATACGATTTTTTCGCCAAATAGGGTTGGTAATGAGTTAACACGAAAATCAATCGCTTTAGTACGAGATAATTTAAGCTTAATACGGCCATCTTGCGGAATACGCTTTTCTGAAATATCCATTTGAGACATAACTTTCAAGCGTGAAGCTAATCGATTCGCGAGTTGCAATGGTGGATTTGCAATAGTTCTTAAAACACCATCAACGCGGTATCGAACTCGGTACGTTTTTTCATAAGGTTCGAAGTGTAAATCTGATGCACCCATGCGAATGGCGTCAACCAAAAGCTTGTTGATGTACTTAACAATCGGGGAATCATCACCTGAAGGACCATCATCGTTATTATTTTGCGGTGTATCGTTCTCGACCACGTTAACGTCAAGATCTTCATCACCGAAATTGAAATTCTCATTTTCAGAAAAATGCTTTTCGATCAGTTTTTCAAGTTTATTATGTTCTACAGTAATAGGAACGACGTTTAATTTACTATTAAATCGAATTGCTTCCAATGCTTCGATATCTGTAGGATCACTCGTCGCTACAAATAAAGATATACCTCTTTGATACAAAGGTAAGATTACATGTTTTGTAACAAGATTTTCTGCAACGATATCTTTGGGTAGTAACTCAACATTATATGCATCTAAATCGAACAATGGCTCCCCAAACTCTTGAGCAACCATTTCAGCAATCGTATTTGCTCGTATTTTGAGATGTTCAACGAGGTAAGGTACTAATTTTTGATGAGATTTTTTTGAATTAATAATAGCATTTTGCATTTGCTGGGAGGTCAAAATGCCTTCATCAACCAAACGACGACTTAACCCAGAAAATTTTGGCCCACTTTGATCTAAAGTCATCCCCAATACGCCTTAAATTCATTTTATAATTCGAATATTAAAATTATACGGTTATAAGTAGAAAATTCTATACTTAAAATCATTAATATTATCCGAAAACTATGAAAAAATTGAATTTTTTCACTTATTCTGTTGGATATTGTGTCTTATGTTGTCTTTTTTTAAAGAATTCTAGGTGCTGAATCTGTATCCATTGAATTTTTACGTTAATTTTTTAAAATCCGTGTAGAATGTGCGCATTTTTGATAGAAGGTTAGATCTATGTCGGGTTCGACAATTACTCCGTGGGTTGTAGGCAATTGGAAAATGAACCCAATGCAGGCTAACACGCAACAGCTTTTAGCTGATTTGAAACAACAGCTTGAGCAAGCTTCAATCGCTCATGATGTTTGTAAAATTGGTGTTGCGCCAACTTTATTGGCTTTACTCCAAGTAAAAAATGAACTTGCAACAGATGCTCATGAAGTGTTTGTGGTCGCTCAAGATGTATCACGTATTGCGGGTACTGGTGCATTTACAGGTGAAGTTAGCGCAGATCTTTTAAAGGATAGCCAAGTCGATTATGTATTAATTGGACATTCTGAGCGTCGTGAAATATTTAATGACACGCCTGCGATTCTTAATGAAAAAATAAAAAATGCTTTAGCTGCTAACTTACATATCATCTATTGTGTGGGTGAAAGCCTTGAACAGCGTGAAAGTGGGCAAGCTGAGCAAGTGGTGTTACAACAAATTTGTGACATTGCAGGTGTTGTGAATCCAGAGCAATGGGTGCATATTACCGTCGCCTACGAGCCAATTTGGGCAATTGGAACTGGTAAAACAGCTTCCCCGGATGATGCACAAGCAATGCATGCTAAAATTCGTGAAGGATTGAGTCAAATTACACCTGTAGGTCAAAACATAGCAATTCTTTATGGTGGTAGTGTAAAACCTGAGAATGCTGTTGAATTGGCAGCATGCCCTGATATCAATGGTGCCCTCGTAGGCGGTGCATCACTCAATGCGGAATCATTTGTTCAAATTGCGCAAGCATTTGCCCAATCAAAATAATTAGGAGTTCATCATGCAATCTTTTGTACTGGTGCTACACATCATTTTAGCGTTATTGATGATTATTTTAATTCTAGTACAGCATGGTAAAGGTGCAGATGCAGGTGCGTCTTTTGGCGGTGGCGGTGCAGCGACTGTATTCGGCGCTTCTGGTTCTGGTAACTTCTTAACTCGTTTAACCGGGATACTTACTGCTTTATTCTTTATCACAAGTATTAGCTTGGCTTACTTTGCGAAGCAGCAAACGACAGATGCTTATGGTTTGAAAACGATTAATACAACTGAGCAAGTTGATCAAAAATCGCCTGAAACTTCATCAACTGCACCAAAACCAGCTGAATAATTGAATATTTCGCTTTCAATTTTTCATTGAAACCACTAGAATGCGTCACAGCTGCGGTGGTGGTGGAATTGGTAGACACGCTACCTTGAGGTGGTAGTGCTTTCGGGCGTGGGGGTTCAAGTCCCCCCTTCCGCACCAACTTATAATCCAGAAGTTTAAGTTGGTGTTTGCAGCAAAATCTGTTGATGCGGGATGGAGCAGTCTGGTAGCTCGTCGGGCTCATAACCCGAAGGTCGTTGGTTCAAATCCAGCTCCCGCTACCAATCAATCCTATAATTAAGATGCAAACTTAAGATAGGCAACTTAAACAAAGTTTGAGTTGAGATATATTTTTTGCACGTTGATGCGGGATGGAGCAGTCTGGTAGCTCGTCGGGCTCATAACCCGAAGGTCGTTGGTTCAAATCCAGCTCCCGCTACCACTTTTGATTAAGGTGCGACTTAATCAAGTCTAATTAGAAAGTTTTTCTGATTGAAAAATGATTCAAATTTAGATATAATTTTGCACGTTGATGCGGGATGGAGCAGTCTGGTAGCTCGTCGGGCTCATAACCCGAAGGTCGTTGGTTCAAATCCAGCTCCCGCTACCAAGTTTCTAAAGAGGCTCACAACTAGGTGGGCCTTTTTGCACAGTGGGCATTGCTTTTCTGTGCAATAATGGGGGCGAATGCGCCCTTTTTTGTTATCTATCGTGTAGTGTGGACATCAATTGGTCAAATAATCATGCTATCACTATAGTTAGTCTGTGTCGGTCTGTTGGCCGATTGAATCGCACATAAATGACGAGAGTAAATGAAGTTATCAAATAAAACCCAAGCATTGTATGAACTGATCGCACCCGCTGTTGAGGCGTGCGATGTTGAACTATGGGGTTTAGAATTTACACCTCAGGGTAAGCGTTCGCTAGTACGTATCTACATTGACAAGCCTGAAGATCCAAACAAAGAACCTGTTATTTCCGAAGACGGTGAAATTGATCTTGGTCGTGGTGTGGGTGTGCAAGATTGTGTACGTGTTACCCAACAAGTTGGTGCAATCCTCGATGTTCATGATCCAATTTCTGGTGAATATGCATTAGAAGTGTCATCTCCAGGTTGGGATCGTACTTTCTTTAAACTTGAACAGATGCAAGCATATATTGGTCAACAAGTTGCTTTACGTTTGATTTCTGCAGTGGATAACCGCCGTAAATTCCAAGCGAAACTAGTTGCTGTAGATGTAGAAAATGAAATGATCCAAGTTGAAGTTGAAAAGCAACAAGTGCTCGAGATCGATAGTCACAATATCGATAAGGCCAACTTGATCTACCAAGACTAAATTAATCTTAACTAAAAGAATTTGAATAGTAGGTGACTTATGGGCCGTGAAATTCTTACCGTTGCTGAGACGGTTAGTAATGAAAAAGGTGTTAGTCGTGAAGCGATTTTCGAAGCGCTCGAGCAAGCTCTAGTTGCTGCAACGAAGAAAAAATTCTACGAAGGCACAAATTCTGAAGAAGCACAGTTGCGCGTTGAAATCGATCGTAAGACTGGTGAATACCGTACTTTCCGTCAATGGACTGTAGTAGCAGATGAAGATCATGAAATGCCTGCATGCCAAGACGCGATTTCTGATGTGGACCCAGCGAAATGGTCAATCGGTGATGTGCGTGAGCTTGAAGTAGAATCAATTGAATTTGGTCGTATTGCAGCTCAAATCGCGAAGCAAGTTATTGTTCAGAAAATTCGTGAAGCTGAACGTGCGCTTATTGCAGATGCATATGAATCTAAAGTTGGTGAGTTAATTTACGGTGAAGTAAAGAAACAAACTAAAGATGGTTTCATTATTGACCTCGGTGAGAATGCGGAAGCATATCTTGCACGTGAAGAAATGATCGCAAAAGAAATTTTACGTCCTAAACAGCGTGTAAATGCGATTTTATTTAACGTAAACCGTGAAGGTCGTGGTGCGCAGCTACAACTTTCTCGTGCTAAGCCAGAAATGTTAATGGCATTGATGAAAAAAGAAATTCCAGAAATTTCTGAAGAAATCATCGAAATTAAAGCTGCTGCACGTCAACCGGGTGTTCGTGCTAAAATTGCAGTGAAAACGAACGATCATCGTATTGATCCAGTCGGTGCATGTATTGGTATGCGTGGAACACGTATCCAAGCTGTACAGCAAGAATTGAACGGTGAACGTATTGATGTTGTAGTTTGGTCAGATGATCCAGCTCAATATATCGCAAGTGCTTTAGAGCCAGCTGATGTATCGGGTATTGTGATTGATGAAGAAGAACGCACAGCAGATATTATTTTTGCTACAAGCGATCAATTGGCGCGTGCAATTGGTTCTCAAGGTCAAAACGTACGTTTAGCTTCTGAGTTAACTGGTTACAAGCTCAATATGATGCTTGAAGAAGAGTACCGTGCTCGTCAACAAAATGAAGCACAGCAATATCTCGATATGTTTGTAGGTCGTCTTGATATTGAAGAAGACCTTGCGATGGCATTGGTAGAAATGGGCTTTACTTCACTTGAAGAGATTGCTTACGTTCCAGCTGAAACATTTGATGAAATCGAATTAGATGCAGAAACGGTTGAGCTTTTACAAAGCCGTGCGAAAGAAGTTGCATTAGCAGATGCACTGAAAGAGCAAGAAAATATTCAAGAACCGAGCGAAGAGCTTCTAGCGATGGAAGGAATGAGTTCAGAGCTTGCTTATGCATTAGCGGCTCGCGGTGTAATCACAGTAGATGATTTAGCAGATCAGGCAACTGATGATATCTCTGATATCGAAGGTTTAGGTGCTGAGAAAGCAGGTCAATTGATCATGAAAGCACGTGAATCATGGTTTAATTAACGAGGAGGTCATACATGACGGATAAGTCAATTAAAGAGTTAGCAGTCAGCGTAGGTCTTCCAGTTGAAAAACTATTAGATCAGGTGCGAGATGCTGGGTTGCCTCAATCTAAGGCAGAAGACACAATCTCAGTAGAACAGCAAGACCGTTTAGTCGCTCATTTGAAAAAAGCGCATGGGCAAGACAGCGGCAGCGCAGGAAAAATCACGTTGAAACGTAAAACTACGAGTACTGCAAAAGTAGCAAGTACATCAGGTAAAGCTAAAACTATTAACGTAGAAGTTCGTAAGAAGCATACGTTCACTAAGCCAGATCCTGAACAAATTAAAGCTGAAGCATTGGCAAAAGCAAAAGCTGAAACTGAAGCAAAAGCACAGCAAAAAGTTGAAGTTAAACCAGCTCAAGCTGAAGAGAAGGCGCAACCTGCAGTAAGTAAAGCGAAAGCGAACTTAGATGCAATGCGTGCTGCAGCGAAACAATCGAGTGAGAAGCAAGAAGTTGCTAAAGCTGCGGTTGTGGTTAAGCGCAAGTCAACAAATAAACCGATTGTTAAACAAGCAACTAAGCCAACTGAAACTGCAGAACAGAAAAAAGCACGTGAAGCTGAAGCTGCTAAATTAAAAGCAGTCGAAGAAGCAGCACGTCGTAAAGCAGCTGAAGAAGCACAACAACGTACGCTTGAACAAATGCGTCAGATGGCTTCTAAGTACTCTAATGAAGATGCAACTGCAACGATTCGTGTGGTCGATGATTCTCCATTGGCTGCTGGTCTTGTTGGTCAAGCATACGAAGATTCATTCGCGAAAGAAGACCGTGACATTAAGCGTGGTAATAACACACCAGGTGCACGTTCTCCTAAGAAAGGTGGTCGTCGCGGTCAAGAAGAGCAATCTTTCCGTGACAACTCTCATAAACGTGGTTTGAAATCAAGCCAAGCTAATAAACATGGTTTCGAGAAGCCAGTTAAAAAGCAAGTTTATGATGTTGAAATCGGTGCAACTATTGTTGTTGCTGACCTTGCTGCAAAAATGGCGATTAAGGTTCGTGAAGTAATTAAAACACTCATGAAAATGGGTGAGCTTGTCACTCAAAACCAATCAATTGACCAAGATACAGCAGTTCTAGTGGTTGAAGAAATGGGTCATAACCCAGTTCTAGTATCAGATACTCAAGCGGAAGATAACTTGCTTGAAGCGGCTGAAGAAGCACGTGGTGCACAAACAACGCGTCCACCAGTGGTTACTATCATGGGTCACGTTGACCATGGTAAGACATCGCTTCTTGATCGTATTCGTCGTGCGAAAGTAGCGCAAGGTGAAGCGGGCGGTATTACACAGCATATCGGTGCTTATCACGTTACAACGGATAAAGGTATTATCACTTTCTTAGATACTCCGGGACACGCAGCATTTACTGCGATGCGTTCACGTGGTGCGAAAGCAACTGATATCGTTGTATTGGTGGTCGCAGCTGATGATGGTGTTATGCCACAAACAGCGGAAGCGATTGACCATGCTCGTGCAGCAGGTACGCCAATCATTGTTGCAATCAACAAGATGGATAAAGAATCTGCTGATCCAGATCGCGTATTGAATGAATTGACAACTAAAGAAATCGTGCCTGAGCAATGGGGTGGTGATGTCCCTGTCGCGATGGTTTCTGCGCACACGGGTGCAGGTATTGATGAACTTCTTGACTTGATCTTGATTCAATCTGAACTTCTAGAGCTTAAAGCTTCTGAAGAAGGTGCGGCACAAGGTGTTGTAATCGAAGCACGTGTTGATAAAGGCCGTGGTGCGGTTACTTCGATTCTTGTTCAAAATGGTACATTAAAAGTAGGTGACCTTGTTCTAGCTGGTGCATCTTACGGTCGTGTACGTGCGATGACTGATGAAAATGGTCAACGTATTAAGTCTGCAGGTCCATCGATTCCAGTTGAAATCTTAGGTCTTCCAGAAGCGCCAATGGCAGGTGACGAAGTTCTTGTTGTAAATGATGAGAAGAAAGCACGTGAAGTGGCTGATGCGCGTATGGATCGTGAACGTCAAAAACGTTTAGAGCGTCAATCTGCAATGCGTCTTGAAAACTTAATGGCTTCAATGGGCAAAAAAGACGTGCCGATTGTGAATGTAGTTCTGAAGACAGATGTTCGCGGTACATTGGAAGCGCTTCATGTTGCATTGGCTGAACTTTCAACTGATGAAGTGAAAGTGCGTGTCATTGGTTCAGGTGTTGGTGCGATCACTGAGTCTGATGTGACACTTGCAGAATCTTCAGAAGCATTCTTATTAGGCTTTAACGTTCGTGCAGACAATACAGCGCGCCAAAAAGCCGACGCAGATGGTATCGACATCCGTTACTACTCAATCATTTACCAATTGATTGATGATGTGAAAGATGCAATGAGTGGTAAGCTTGCACCAGAACATCGTGAAACAATTCTTGGTGTGGCTGAAGTACGTGAAGTATTCCACTCGAGTAAGTTTGGTGCTGCAGCAGGTTGTATGGTTCTTGAGGGCTTATTACACCGTAATAAACCAATTCGTGTCTTACGTGATGACGTGGTCGTGTTCCAAGGTGAACTTGAATCACTTCGCCGTTATAAAGAAGTGGTTGAAGAGGTTCGTGCTGGCATGGAATGTGGTCTTGCGGTCAAAGGCTATAAAGACATCAAAGTGCTCGATAAAATCGAAGTCTATGATGTTCAATTAATTAAACGGAGTCTTTAATGGCGGGTAGTCAACGTCTTAAGCGTATGGCGGACACGGTTCAGCGAGAATTGTCTGAACTCATCCGTCAGGAGCTGAAAGATCCACGCTTAGGTGGTCTTGTGACCATCTCAGCGGTGAAAGTGAGCCCAGATTTAGGCTATGCTGAAGTTTATGTTACTGTCATGGGGCGTGAACTTGGTGATGAGCAAAGTGAAGCAGCAAATAAAGATACTCTAGATGTTTTAAATAAAGCATCAGGTTTTCTGCGCCATGAGCTGAGTCGTCGTATTAAGACACGTATCACACCTCGTTTACGTTTCCATTATGATAAAACTAATGCATACGGAAACTACATGTTTGGTCTAATTGCTGAAGCTGTGAAGGACTTACCTCCAGCTGACGATAAAAAAGACGAAGAGTAATTTCAAACAAAAAGCCACCTTAGGGTGGCTTTTTTTATCTTAATGTTTTTATATAAATTAAAGCCATAAAATAAATGCTACATTCAATTTTGAATTTGCGTATACAATATTTTTAATTAAACAAATACAAATAAATAATGAGGTTGATGTCATGCAAATTTTAAAAAAATCAGCTGTTGTGCTCGCATTATCAAGTACCTTGCTTATCACAGGTTGTGGGTACAATACACTTCAAGCGAAAGATGAAGCCGTGACTGCATCATGGTCTGAGGTACAAAACCAATACCAGCGTCGAGCAGACCTTGTTCCGAATTTGGTGAATGTAGTTAAAGGATATGCAAAACATGAAGAACAAGTTTTAACTGAAGTCACAGAGGCACGTGCAAATGTTGCAGGGCTCAAAGTTGATAAAGAAGCCCTTGAAAATCCTGAACTATTCAAGCGTTATCAAGAAGCGCAATCGCAAATGACAAGTGCATTATCACGTTTGCTGGCAGTGACTGAGAATTATCCAGATCTTAAAGCGAATGAGCAATTCCGTGATTTGCAGGTACAATTAGAGGGTACAGAAAACCGTATAGCAGTTGCGCGTAATCGCTATATTTCTACCGTCCAAGATTACAACACCTATGTTCGTCAATTCCCACAAGTCGTAACTGCGAAAGTCATTGGCATGGATGCAAAAGAAAACTTTAGTGCTGAAGCAAGTGCACAAAAGGCACCTAACGTTTCTTTTGATTAAATCAAAGATTTGAAGTTGATGAATATGAGCATGAGAACTCAGCATCTTAGACAAAATAGTATGAAATTGATTTCATGGCTATTTGTCTTTGTGATGACCTGTACATTGCAAACGGTTCATGCAGAATCTGCAACAGCAGTAGATCATGAGTCTGACGCGATTGTGCTGGGAAAAGTGATTCAATCCAACTCAACAAATCCATCAACAAGTGCTCAGCAAAATAAACCAACACCAGTATCTCCTGTTACTGTCTCAAATGATATGCAGGAAGGAGACACACAACGTCAACTCCCTACATTAAATGAACCTGTGATAGATCAGGCGAATATACTTTCTCCTCAAGAAAAGTCAGAACTCGATACAATAATTCGTGGTCTGTATAACGAGGGTAAGGCTCAAATTGGGATCGTCATTGTTCCGACAACTGGTCAGGAAGGTATCTTTGATTTTGCAATGCGGACTGCACAGACTTGGGGGTTAGGTTCTGCTCAACAAGATAATGGTTTATTAATCGCAGTGGCAATTAATGATCGAAGATTACATATCGCAACAGGTTATGGATTGGAAGGTGTGATTCCAGATATCGTTGCGAGTCGAATCATCCGCGAACAAATCACCCCTTATTTTAAAGTCAATCAATTTGGACAGGGTTTAATTTCAGGAGTCAGAGAAATTGAACGAATCGTTAACCTTGATCCTGAAATTGCCCAACAAGCCGCTGAAGAGCTGAAACTTAGACAAGAACAAGCCTTAAAAGCACAATATGCAAAAGAAAAGACATTTAACACGGTATTATTCATTTTGATTGCTGGTGTGATTGGTTCTTTTATTATTGGTAATCGTTTAAGTGCTTCGGTCGCGGGTGTTACTGCTTTTGCTGCGAGCATGATTTATGGTTCAGGGATTTTAATCAGCTTGATTGTGGGTATTGGAATTTTCTTTTTATTATTTACATCCATCGCACAGTTGATTTTCCAAGCATTTTTGTCTGGCGGAGGACGCGGCGGCAGTGGCGGTCGAGGCGGATTTGGCGGTGGTGGATTTAGTGGCGGTGGTGGTGGCTTTGGTGGGGGAGGTGCGTCAGGCTCATGGTAACAAAAACTGAAACGACAGAAATTATCACTGAACCAAAGTTGCAACAAGCATCTCAACCGAGCTTCAAGCGTTGGATTAAGCATTTTTGTTATTTGCCTGCGTCTAAACGTTATTTTTCCAAAATGGATCAAAATGCGATTGCAGAGGCAGTGAAACAAGCGGAGCAAGGTCATGTTGGAGAGATCCAAGTGGTCATAGAGGGATATATTCCATGTGCCTTGGCTTATTCAATGAATACTCGTCAGCGAGCAGAACAACTTTTTGCTGAATTAGGTGTATGGGATACAGAGTTTAATAGTGGTGTACTGATATATTTAAATCTATGTGAGCAGAAAGTTGAAATTGTGATTGATCGTGGAATTCAAAAGGCCACAACGCAACAGGATTGGCAAGCAATTTGTGATCACATGATTAATGAGCTAAAAAATAAAAATTATAAACAGGGTGTTATTGTTGGCGTGATGGAAGTCGGCGAAATTTTGAATCGTTTTTATGATGATAAAGTGCAAGATTTGGAAAACGAGCTCAGTAATCAGCCAATTATTTTAAATTGATTTAAGAAAAGTGACAAAAAATGTCACTTTTTTACATAAATTAACATTAAAAATAAATTTTAAAATTATTTATTGGCAACCTTGAAGCGTTATACGAAAATAGCATCAGTTAGTTAGCAACAACAAAATCTATTTTGGGGATAGGTTGTTAACTTTGAACTTAAAAAATTAGGAGAGATGTTATGAACGCTCAAAAAGGTTTTACTTTAATCGAGTTAATGATTGTTGTTGCAATTATCGGTATTCTTGCTGCGATTGCGATTCCTGCTTACCAAAACTACATCGCTAAATCTCAAGTGAGTGAAGCTTTAAGTTTATCTGCAGGTCTAAAAACAGCTATTCAAACCAACTTACAAAATAATACTTGTTTTGCTGATGGTAAAACTACTGCTGGTGATAAAGATAAATTGGCAGGTAAGTATGGCGATGCGGTAATTGGTGGTACTGCAGCTACTGCACCTACAGCAGGTGAAACAGGTTGTACTATTACATATACTTTTAAAGAAACAGGTGTTTCGAATAAAGTTTCAAAATCAAAAATTGTTGTTGGTGTTCAAGAGAATGGAACATTGGTTCTTGATACAACGAATACAACTACTAATGCAGACTTTCTACCACAATCTTTAACGGTTTCTGGTTCATAAGTTAAATTGAATTAAAAAGAGGATTTTAAAATCCTCTTTTTTTATGAGAAAAATAAATGTTGTACTTGGTCATTTTCTTTTTATCCCTATTTTTGTTAGGGATAAACTTTGCTGGGCTCACTAGTGAGTATGATGAGTTACGAATCCTACAAATTTTATTAATTAGTCTAACTGGACCATTTCTCTTATTTAGTAAAAAACAAAAGTATCTTTCTAAAAATCAAAGTTCACTCATTTTTCTGGTTGGTATATTGGCAATTATTCTAAGTTTCTGGCATTTTTCAATCTATCACATTTATGATTTTCTTCAACTTTTGGGTCTATTTCTACTATTTATTTGTCTAACTTATACTGATTTGACAAGCGATCGGAGTAATATGTTGATCGTTATTTTATTGGTTCTGTCTTGCATACCTTTTTTGAATTTATTTTTTTCTATTTTTGAGTTAATTAAGAGTGGTATTTGGTACCGATGGCAGTTAAATACTGGATCTGTACGAATCATTGATAGTATTTTAGTTGTAATGTTTTGGTTAGGTTTCTATCTAAAAGATAAAAATACTTTTATGTGGAAATTCTTTCCCATTTTCAGTTTTTTATTGTTTTTAGGATTATTTTTCGATGGTGCACGTGCAGCTTTACTGAGTATTATCGCACCTCTTATTTTTTTATTCATTATTGGTCCACAGCATCGTAAATCTATAATGATCTGTGCTGTAGGGATTTTAATTGCATACGTTATTTTTAACCTAACCCAGTTCTTTTACTCACAATTATATCCAGAGAAAAAGATCTTAAATATCGTCCGATATTCAAGTTCTGGGCGCTCTGAAATGTGGGAGTTTGTTGCTCAACAATGGTTATATCAACCTTTTACAGGTTTAGGGGGAGGCTATCTAGCTAGTATCCAATATCATATTGCTCATCATATGCATAATATTTATTTTCGTTTGATATTTGAATGGGGAGTTGCTGGGATTTTACTCTTAAGTTGGATTTTGATTAAGCTATTTGTATTTTTTAGATCAGAAACACCAATAATCCTAAAAATGGGTGTCCTTGCGATAATGATTGATGGCTTCTTTTCGGGTAATTTTATTTATCCAGCTGCTCAGGTCATTTGCATCTTGTATCTTGCTTTAGCTTTTCAAGTGAAGTATCAAATTACAGCTGAGAGTTGTGAAGTTAAACAAGGGTTGAATCAAAAGTATATATTCGGATTATTCTATTGCATTTTTATCATTTTAGTAATCAGTTTCCTCCGAGAGGACTTTCTATGTCAAGGGTGTGCTGGAATGCAAGGAAAAGCATTACCTTATTTTTGGGGATTAGGTCACAGCCCTAGCTTAGAAAAGTAGCAATAATTTAATTAATCTAATAGAAGCAAATGTTTTAACATAGTGTAAATTTAATTTAGCACCATAGTTATGATTTTTTATGCCCTAAGTATTGTATTGATCATGGTTGCTTGGCTGTTGCCATACCATCGTTCTCCTTGGCCAACCTTCGGTTCAGAAATACTAACTTTTATTGCAGCATCATTTTTATTGTTAGGCTTAGCAAAGTTTAAACTAAACATACCAAAACCACAGCTTTATTTATTGCCATTTCTAAGTATTCCACTTATTCAATTTATTTTCGGACAGAACATCTATTTCAGCAATGCTTTATTCAGTTTTACATATATTCTGTTCTTTGTATTGATGGTCATTGCTGGATATCAACTTTGCCTCGAGCAAAAAAAGAGAGAGCAAGTATTTAAAATTACCTGTTTAACATTTGTTTCAGTTGGGGTTATCTCAGCTGTATTTGCGATGCTTCAATGGCTCCAGTTGAATTGGATTTTAGGCGATCTCATTTATCCACTAAAGGGAAATAGACCTTACGCCAATTTAGCTCAACCCAATAACTTAGGGACTTTACTTTTTTTAGGGTTGCTGAGTTCGCTATATCTATTTGAAAAACGGTTACTTTCCAATCTTTATCTTATACCAATCGCATTTGTCATTTTATTCGGAATTGTTTTAGCACAATCCCGAACAAGCATTATTGTTTGTGCTTTTATCGTAATCTATTGGTTAATCAAACAATTCAGAAAACAGAATCGATTTTCATTGACCTATTTAGCTTTTTGGTTAGGTGTATTTGTACTCTTAACACTGAATTTAACGGCGATCAATCAGTTGATATTTTCTGTTGGTGATTCAGCTTCAGTCGTGCAAAGTTCCGCAGCAAACCGTGCTGTCCAAGGTATGGGCGATATTCGTCTTGATATGTGGCAACAAATGATAGCTGCGATTCTGCATCAACCATGGTGGGGGTATGGATGGAATCAAACAGGCTTAGCACAATACTATATTACCGATACCTTCCAAGTTTCACTTTGGTATAAAAGTGCACACAACATGATTCTAGATCTATTGGTCTGGAATGGATTGATTCTAGGTGGGCTTATTCTTCTGTACTTTACAGCTTGGCTACTGTGGCTCAATAAAGGGGTGAAGGATAATATCTCGATTATTGCAACATTGATGGTATGTGCAATCCTCATTCATGGCATGTTAGAGTTTCCTTTACATTATGCTTATTTTTTACTTCCAGCAGGTTTCTTACTGGGCATTATTCAGGCGCAATATACAAATTTGCCTTCATTAAAAATGAATGGTCGAGTGTTCGCAGTGGTTGCTCTTATCACGATTGTGGGGGCTTTAGCTACGACACGGGATTATTTTTTATATAAAGAGCAAAGTGTACTCGCATCAAAGACTGAAGCTTTAACAGCTGATCAACAACACACCATGCAAAAGAAAATTTGGTTGATTATCCAATTTAAAGAGCGTGTGTGGTGGATCGGATTAGATCCTAAAACTGAAATGACAGAACAACAACTTGCTGATCTAGAGCGTATGGTTGCAAACTTGGCATCAAAATATGATTTACATAAGTATGCACAAGTGTTGGCTTTTAACGGTAAGGAGCAAAAAGCGAAGCATCAATTATGGATTTTAGAAACATTGCATAAGCAATATATTGAGTATGATGACTTATTGAAATAAAAAAATCCCCGAAAGGGGATTTTTTTATTTCAATCATCAAATTTGGCTTTGAATATAATTCTCTACACCAACTTGATCGACAAGGTCGAGTTGAGTGGTCGCCCAATCTAAATACTCTTCTTCTTTTTCTAAAATCTCTTGTACCAAATCGCGCGTAACGTAATCGAGTTGTTCTTCTGCTAATTTCACAGCAGTTTGAATCGTTTCAATATTTTCTTTTACTTTCCGAACATCGCATTGCAGCACTTCAATGGTGTGTTGACCAATATAGAGCTTACCCAGATGTTGCAGATTTGGAAGACCTTCTAAAAATAAAATGCGCTCAATGATTTTATCTGCATGCTTCATTTGACGGATAGATTCTTTATATTCCGCTGAACCGAGTTGTTCGATGCCCCAATCATTAAACATACGTGAATGTAAGAAATATTGGTTGATGGCTGTAAGATGGTGGTAAAGCACCTGATTTAACTGATGAATAACGTCACGGTTGCCTTTCATGATCTTAGCTCCAAACTCAAAATTCAGCCTATCATAGAAGGCTATCGATAGAGATTATCTTAACCCAACTTGCTAAAGCCTGACGAGTAATTTATTGAACAGCAAATGAAAATCGCAATCAAATACACTTTTGCAAAAAATAACCCCGCTGAGTCAAAGCGGGGGGAGAAATTGGAAATCTCAATTATAGTTATAGAATGAGTTGTTATTATTTTTTAGCACATTCTGAGTTAAGCGGCGATTGAAATTCTGGCAGCTATTTCAGCAAGTTCTTCATTAATAATACTGCGTGCTTCAGGAACACAGCGTCCACAACAAGTGCCTAGGTCAAGCAAGTCACGAATTTCACGATAAGATTCAGCGCCATTTGCCATAGCATTTTTAATATCTTGATCTGTAATTCCACGACATAAACAAACGTACATTTCTGCTCAACCACAAGGATAAATGCGATAGTTGATATTATTGATAATTATTATCGTTTGTCAATGAAATTCATTTAAAAATGCTGTTTAATTCATCGTTTTTCTAGATAAAAAAATACCACCTTATAGGTGGTATTTTCTAAGATGTTGAAATTATTTAGAAATAATCACAATACCATCCATTTCAACCAGTGCACCTTTAGGTAAACTTGCAACGCCTAATGCCGCTCGTGCAGGGTAAGGCTGAGCGAAATATTCACCCATAATTTGGTTTACCAGTTGAAAGTGAGATAAATCAGTAAGGAAAATATTCAGTTTAACAATATCAGCTAAAGAACCACCAGCAGCTTCACAAACTGCTTTGAGATTATCAAATACACGACGAATTTGAGCTTCAATGCCTTCAACCAATTCCATGCTATATGGATCTAATCCAATTTGTCCTGAAAGATAAAGTGTATCGCCGACAAGAATGGCTTGAGAGTAAGTACCAATTGCAGCAGGTGCATTTTCAGTATGAATGACTTGGCGGGACATCTATTTCTCCATTATTCAAATCTAGCTTCATCATAAAGGATGAACACTATAGGTGAAAGCTCTAATCTGTATTCTTTAGCAGGCTTGTGAGACTTCTTCAACCGCAAGAGGAGCTGACATGCGTGAAATACGCGGAAAACCAAATTGCATGCGGAGTTCACGAATGATTTGCGCAATTTGCTGACGACTATGAACAACAATACTCAGATAGGTTTTTGAATCGTATTTTCGAACGGACTCGATTCCTATTTTTGATTTACGGCAGATATAAATCAGTTCTGAAATTTGCTCATCACTTAATAATAGATCGATACACAAGTAAGCATTGAAGTTGATTTCTGATTCACCTTCATCTTTCCAGTGCAACGGCATAATATTTTCAGGATGTAACTGTTGTTCGTGTAGAAGGTTCTTACAGCGAGCACGGTGAACAATAAGACCACGGCGAGATAAATGCCCCTGTATAGGATCGCCTAACACTGCATTACAACAATGGGCATATTTTACATCTACACCATCAGTACCTAAGATCAGGCGACTTGATGCTTGATCTTGATGATGATCTTGAGCAAAGAGATGGTTCGCCACAAGTTGTGGGAGCAAATCACCTACAGCAATTTGTTCAAAAAGTTGATTCTTGCTTGGAATATGGCGCCATTGTAATAGTTCAGTCCAATTTTGATCAGTTAGATCATGAATAGAGGTATTAAATAACTTTAATGCACGATTTAAGGCTTGTTGACCGACAAGGCGCTGTTCATCAATATCTTGGTCTCGCAAAATATTTTGAATAGAGCGTCTGGCTTTTTGAGTGTTGATAAAGCTCAGCCAATCCGGGTTGGGTGAAGCGAGAACATCTGTAATCACCTCAATGACTTGACCACTTGAGAGTGGTGTAGAAAGCGGTTTGATTTCACCATCAATTTTACAGCCGACTGCATGGTTACCTAAGAACAAGCTTGCAGAGTAAGCGAAATCTACTGCTGTCGCTCCTTGTGGTAACTCATGTAAGTGACCTTGAGGAGTATAGACCCATATTTTTTCTTGATGTAGATAATCTAATAGATCATTAAACGTGGTCTTTGCACAGTCGCCACCGACTAAGGTGTGCAAATTCTGCATAGATGCTTGAATGGCAGATCGGCATGTTTGAGGAGCATTTTCACCTAATACCACCCCAAATCGCGCAGCCTTACGCATAAGTTCAGTTTGTATGGTGAGCGAAAGCGTTGTTTTCTCGCCTTTCAAACGCAGCATTAAGGATTGATTGCCACCTGGAAGAGGGCGGCGGATATGATCTTGGTAATTTAAAACTTGGAAGTTATCTTTTAACAACTCAACTAAACGATCGCAATCGGCAATGGTCTGGAGAACGATTTCAAACGCATGACTATGTGTGAGTTCTTGAAGGTTAATTTCGTTTTTAACAAAGTGGCGTAATAATTCAATGTTATTGTTTTTCTTTTTAATCCGCCCAGGAATATTGGAGTTTTCCAAGAGATCGCTCAAATGCTTTTCCCAAATGGCTTGGTACTTACAGCGTTGAGGTTTGGTTTGCGCCAAAGCATTTTGAACATCATTGAACATATCTAGATCAAGATTTTGATAACAGAGGTGTTCAAGATTGTCAGCCATTTCATTCATGCCGACCAAACGTGCCATTGGCACGAATATATCAAAAGTTTCTTGTGCAATACGGGCACGTTTATCTGGTCTTAAAGCTTCCAAAGTCGTCATATTATGGTAACGGTCTGAAAGTTTAATGATGATCACACGAGGATCTTGTAACGTGGCTTGTAGGATTTTTCGGAATGAGGCTGCTTTATTATATTCCTTGTCACTAGAGTGGCTTAATTTCGTAACACCATCGACCAGCTCAGCCACTGTTTTGCCAAATTTTTCAGTAATGTCTTCTTTGCTAAAGTCGGTATCTTCAATAACATCGTGCAGTAGTGCTGCCATTAACGTTTCTGGGTCTAGGCGCATATGCGCCAGAATACAACTTACGGCTATCGGATGCAGAATATAGGGTTCACCGCTTTTGCGTGTAATACCATCATGCGCCATGTCAGCATAATCGCAGGCCACAAGTACTCTGTCGACGTCCTTTTCAGATAAATACGCGTCGATGATGACTTTTAGCTGTTGCTTAGCTTGGCTGACCAATGGGCCTGGCATACTACACCTTTGAATCCGTGGAAGAGAGTAAAAAGTAAAAGACTTTACTAAAAATTCATATTGCTACAATGCTCTATTTTTAAATAGAGAATAGCTCTAATTTTTTTAACAAATTTTTTCAATTTTGTCGAATCATTCTCTAAAAAAATTCAATAAAAAAGCCTAGTCACTGGACTAGGCTCTTTTAAATGCAGGTCTTAAAGCTTATTGGAAAGAAAAACCATCTAAGTTTAAGTTATTTGCAGAAAGTGCTAAATCTAAGCTAGACGTTTGATAATCTTGCTCACGCTGTTTCAAGATATCTTTAGTGACATGACCTTCAGCGATTTCACGTAAAGCAACCACTGTTGGTTTGTCATTGTCCCATTCTACAGTTGGTTCGATACCTTGACGAGCAAGTTGACGCGCGCGTTTGCTTGCCACTAGTACAAGCTCAAAGCGGTTGTCTACATGGTCTAAACAATCTTCAACGGTTACGCGTGCCATAAGAGTTCTCGTATGTATGAAATTTTTTAACAGACTGCGCAGTATAAAATGCTTTGTCTATAGACTCAAGTTTAATCACGAATTCGGTGTGATTAATTTTTGAATTAAATCTTTATGTCGGTGAGCCTGTTGTGATAATGAAAGACGGTTCGCATTAATGACAGACTCAAGATCATGTAAAGCTTTATTAAAATCATCATTCAAGATGATGTAATCGAAGTTTACGTACTGTTGCATATCTTCTACCGCACAACTTAAGCGATGTTCAATCACTTCAACAGAATCTGTACCGCGGTTTGATAGGCGTTGGCGAAGATCAAATTGAGTAGGTGGAAGAATGAAAATTTGTTTTGATTCAGGAAAAAGTTTGCGAACCTGTTCTGCACCTTGCCAATCAATTTCAAGTAAAACATCATGACCCTTTGCAAGTTGTTCTTTTACAGTCGCTTGTGAAGTGCCGTAGTAGTTACCGAAAACTTCCGCGTATTCGATGAAACCACCTTGATTCACTTGCTCAATGAAAGATTCTTTGCTGGTAAAGTGATAATGCACACCATCTAATTCACCAGGGCGTTGACCTCGAGTAGTGTGTGAAACAGAAACGTGTAAATTGCTTACGCGCTCAAGTAGGGCTTTAACTAATGATGTTTTGCCAGTTCCAGAAGCAGCTGAAACGACAAACAAGAGACCCGACATGATATTTTTCCTGATATGATAAAATATCTTCTCTATTTTAGAGCAGAGTGCTTTTAAACTAAATAGCAATTCGCATTTGTTTTAAAAAATATTCTGATTCATTGACCAAATTTTAGCGATCGTTTGAGGGTCTTATGGAAATTGTTTTAGCTAATCCACGTGGTTTCTGTGCTGGTGTAGACCGCGCTATTGCGATCGTTAATCGTGCACTTGAAAGCTTCAATCCTCCCATTTACGTTCGTCATGAAGTGGTACATAACAAATTTGTTGTGGACGATTTACGCCAACGTGGTGCAATTTTTGTAGATGAATTAGATGAAGTTCCTGATGACAATATTGTGATTTTTAGTGCACATGGTGTATCAAAAGCTGTACAACAAGAAGCTGAGCGCCGTGGATTAAAAGTATTTGATGCCACATGTCCTCTCGTGACAAAAGTGCATATCGAAGTCACAAAATATGCGCGTGAAGGGATTGAAGCTATTCTGATTGGTCATGAAGGGCATCCAGAAGTTGAAGGCACCATGGGTCAATATGATCTAAAAAATGGTGGTGCAATTTATCTGGTTGAAGATGAAGATGATGTTGCTGCTTTACAGGTGAATAATCCTAATAAGTTAGCATTTGTCACTCAAACGACACTTTCAATTGATGATACTGCAAAGGTCATTGATGCATTGCGTGCTAAATTCCCAGCGATCCAAGGGCCGCGTAAAGATGATATCTGCTATGCAACTCAAAACCGTCAAGATGCGGTCCGTGATTTAGCGACTCAATGTGATGTCGTTTTAGTTGTTGGTTCTCCAAACTCTTCGAACTCTAATCGTCTTCGTGAATTGGCAGAGCGAATGGGTAAGCATGCTTATCTCGTAGATAATGCGGATGAGCTGAAAAAGGAATGGTTTGCTGAAACCACTAAAATTGGTGTTACCGCAGGTGCTTCAGCACCTGAAATTTTGATTAAACAAGTGATTCAGCGTCTACAAGATTGGGGCGCTACGTCACCACAGGAATTAAATGGGCGAGAAGAGAACATAACCTTTAGCTTGCCTAAAGAATTGAGAATTCAAGTTACTCAAGCTTAATAATGAATTATCAATGACATACCAGGATAAGTGAACAGATTGCAAAAGCGTGATCTTATCCTCATTTTAATACCATTTGTCATAACTGTGTTGGTTTTATAATTATAAAATATTACTTTTGTAACATTAATAAATAAATACAAAAGTTTGAATATGAAAGACTTACAACGGGGCTTTACCATTATTGAGCTGTTGATTACCACAATTGTGCTATCAATCACAGCAACCATGGCTATTCCATCTTTTAAAAATCTTGTTGCGCAATATCGCCTAAATTCAGATGTGCGTGAATTATCAAGCGTGCTGATGATGGCGCGTAATCAAGCAACATTGTTAAGAAAAGATGTGACTGTAGATCTTAAGTCGAATCAATCAGATAGCAGTACAATCTTTCATTGGACACCCAAAGCGCAAAATAAATTGACTTCATCACAAGAAAAAGTCACATTCTGGATGGATGGGGGAATTTCTGACTTTACATCTGACATAAATTTTTCTATTTGTAATAAGGTGTTAGGTGTTTCTAAAACGATAGCAATAACAAGAATGGGAACACAATATTTAAAAGCAGAGGGGACATGCTAATGCGTGCTGCGCAACAGGGGGTAGGAATGATCGAAATTCTAGTTGCCTTATTGGTTTTGGCCATTGGGGTATTGGGGTTTTCATTTTTACAAATGCGCGCAATTGATGCTTCACATGAAGCAATGTCTAAATTACAAGCCATGAATTTAGCGCGTGACTTATCTGAGAAGATACGTGCGAACTCAAATGCTTATACTCAGTATCAAGCTAGAATAAATGCAGAAACACAAACAACTACAGCCAAATCATGTGTGCAAAAAGGAACGACGAATCCATGTGTTCAAGCAGCCGATTTTGCCCATTATGATGCTGCCCAGATAATAAAAAATGCCAATGATCTTGGTATGAGTATCAAAATGCCGAATTGCCAAGTCAGTAATAATTTGCAATCTCGCCGATGCATTTACGTAGCCTGGGGAAAAACAAAACCTATCGATGATGCTTCTGCAAAAGATGCATGTACCCATGGTGGAAGTTATTTACCAAAAGCGCAATGCATCGTTATGGAGCTTTATTGATGCAGCATCGTAGGTATACACAAAAAGGTTTGACGCTAGTCGAGCTTATGATCGCTTTGGTGCTTGGATTATTGATTACCGCTGCTGCGGTACATCTGTTTTTTACAGGGCAGATGGGATTCACGATGCAGAAAGGGATGTCGGAGGTTCAAGATAACGGGAACTTCGGTCTGCGCTTTCTTACTTATGAAATTCGTAAAGCAAATTATGGTCAAGTAAATATCATAAATGATCGTTTGACGCATGGTGGCATTGTTATCACTTCAGCTCAGTCTCCAGTGGTGCCTACATCTGGTGATTTGGCATTTAATGCGACCAATATTCCCGTCAATATTTCACGAAATATTCCAAATACGGAGGTTGTGCCTGTATCGCAATCTGGTATGCCGAGTAATATAGAGTTGGTTTCCGCTGAATCTTCACAACCTGCTCAAGCGGGAATGAGCGACCAATTGGTCATGCAGTTTTATGCTGATACACAAGGTGTGGATTGTGAAGGTAATAATTACGATGCTGGACGATATATTGTTCAACGTTTTTTTCTACGTAAAGATGCAAATGCAAATATTCAAAAAGAACCACACGATGCATTGGTCTTGGCCTGTGAAGCAGGGTGGTACACGCGTAACAGCACTCAAATTTTAAAAAATTTTAATAATAAACAGACTGTCTTTGGAACAACGAATGGTGAAATTTTGATGCATCGTGTTGATCACTTTCACTATCTGTTGGGGATTTCTAATGACGATAATACGGCACAGCAAAGATATATAAGTATTGAAGATTATAAAAAGCTCAATGTTTATCCACGTCCACGCATCAATTCAATACAGGTCGGTTTATTAGTAAGGTCATCTGAGAATGTAGGTCAAAATCAAGCAATTTCTCCTCATCAAGAATTTGAAGTTCTTGATCAAAAAGTAAAATTAAAAAAAGCACAAAAAACCGTCGCGACTAAATTTATTCGACAAGTCATTACACAAACGATCGCGATTCGAAATGGTATGAGTGTGATGGATTCAGCGGAGGGCTTATGATTCAACATCAACGTGGTGCAACGCTGATTGTGGTACTGATTATGTTAGTTCTGCTCACCATTATTGGTACTTGGGCGATTCGACAAAGTATGGTGAGTTTGAATATCACCACCAACAGCCAAGCGCAACAATTGTTAATGCAATCTTCCGATACTGTTTTTTATCGATTGGGGCATGGCGGCTATGCTGCCTCCAGTGGTAACCCTCTGAGCTTAATTGGTTACTCGATTCAGAATGAAGGTGACGAAGTCGTATTCTGTTTTAGAAACCAATCCAATAGTGCGATGTTTAATGTTTCCAACAGTAGTGTATTGCGTTGGAATGAAGCAATGAGTGATGTCTCAGTCGATGGTGTTTCTGGGTTTTGTTCCTTATCAAACGATGGGGATTATGCCAGTGCTCGTAAGGCGCAATTAACTCAGGTGTCTGTAATCGTAAGCCCTCCATCAGACAGTGATCATGATATCCCACTTTCAAACGCAAACGTTGGAACTGACACTGAAAGTATAGGACAACCTTCTGATACTAAAAAAATAACAGTCTATTCAACATCGCTCTTACCCGCATTGTCTTCGACAGATTTAACGGATGAAATCCATCTTTGTTTGCGCCGACCACATACAGCACCATTGGTGGGTAATGCACAAACCATTTCATCTTGTTTAAAGGATATTGGTGTGCCGTATAACACCCAAATTCAAAGTTACATTTTTGATGCTTATCAGCGCGCTGAATCTTAATGGGGATGTGTTGTGAATAAAAAGATAAAGAATCATTTTACAAAAAAGATGATTGCGCAAAGTATTGCAGTCGTGATGGCATTGGGTGCGATCCCAATGCAATTGAGTGCCAGTGATCTACAAATTTATCAAAATCCTGTAGCAAAAAATAATCCGATTATCATGTTGGCGATTGATAACTCGATGAGTATGAGTGCAGTAGATGCAACTTATAAAGGTCAAAGTGTTAGCCGTTTAAATGCCTTAAAAAACTCATTGGTAGATGCCTTAAATGCAAAGGACTTATCAGGAAATTATCGTATTCCAGATAATGTTTATATTGGGGTGTCGGTGTTTACGTCAACAGGTGAAATAGGGACAACAGAAGATTGGTTAAGCTATGGTGAAAATGCTCGTTCATCTAAAATCTTACTAGAAGCAAAACAACTTACACCTGCTCACCGTACGGATTTAATCAATAAAATTAATAGTATTGGAGCCGTAGGTAGTACGCCCACACCACTATTACTCTCAGAAACTTATGCATATTTACTAGGAAATCGTACCTTTGGGGCTAACCTAAAAGGCATCGATTTACTTCCTTCATCTAAATATTCTAATTATAGCCGTGGTTTATCTGGAGCATCATTTGCGCCAGCGGACATTCGCAAAGCGGATGGTAGTTATAGAGCGCCACTCAACAAGTTGAATAACAGTGATGCCCAATGTAGTACGCAAGGTGTTTTTTTCTTAACAGATGGGGCGCCAGTTGGTTTGAGACCAAAGACGGTACTCCCTGTCATGCAAAATGCGTTGGCAGATGACAGCTTTACTTGTGAAGGCTCGCCCTTAAAAGATGTCTACTACAATTACGGTAATGCCAAAGGTGCCAGTGGTGCCGCGACCTTCAATGGCGAGTTTAAGGAAATGGCGACGCAGCCATATCGTTTTTATGAAGATGATATTGGTAATGCTGTGTCAGCCAATCAAACCACCTGGCAAAACCGTAGTTCATGGGCTTGTGTGGGTAAGATGGTTCAGCGTTTGGCAAATCAAACACAGATGACCAGCGATGCGAATCAGAAGCGTGTTTATACATCTACTGTAGGTTTTGGTCCCTTATTCCAAAAGCATCCACGAGAAACCTGTCGTGATTATGACAATGACGGTCTATACGATCATTGTACTTTTGATAGTAGCTATACAGGTTCTGGAAATGACATTTCCAATAGTATGAATGCTCAAGCATTAAAACAGTTGGGGAATGTGATTGGTAAAGGGGATACCTACGGGACTCGCCAAGAAATTGGGGGGTATACCCAAGCGACTTCTGGTGAAGATATTCAGAATGCATTGAATACCTTCTTGGTTGCCGTCTCTCACGGTAACTTTGAGGCTGCTAGTTTTGGTACTTATGTGGTGCCATTTGACCGTTTATCAACAAGTTCAGCATATCCTTATGTGTTCGCACCGCAGTTTCAACCACAGGTGAGCACAGCAAATTCGGTATTGGCTTCCACACATCAATTATGGTTAGGGAACTTAAAGAAATACAGTATTAACGCTCAAGCTGTGATGATTGATCGTGCGGGGAAAGAGGTACTTGATCGATCAGGTGCAATACGAACCAATACGCAGGATTTTTGGAACAATACTGGAATCGATGATGGTTTGAGTGCAATTCAAGGGGGCGTGTTCTCTCGGATTGCCACACCTTCACCACTAGCAGGTGTTACTGCTACAGACAAAATAAAAACGCGCCCGTTATTCACCAATGCAACGATTGCCACAACGGGTGATCAAGCAAAACGATTGGTAGGTTCTGAGAATGGACAACTGACGAAATTAACGACACAGAATGTGCTGGCCGCGACCTATATTGATTCAACCAAGTCGGGGTGGCGACAAAATGTATATCAACCCTATTTACTGTCGGCTTTGGGTTATCGACTTGATAAAAACTACTTAAGTAGCTTACCTGCTGGATACATTTGGAATGATCTAAATAAGGTTAAAGATCTTAAGGTGATGCAGCAAATGGGAGGCGTTGTTCACTCGGAACCACTATTGGTCACGCTCGAAGCAAAATATAACGCGGGGTCTGGTACCATTTTAGCGAATACCCGTAATGCGACTCATCGAAAAGATTACGTGGTATTTGGGACGATGCAAGGATTATTGCATGTTGTGGATCAAGAAACTGGTGAAGAGGCATTTAGTTTCTTAGCTCATGAAATGGTTCAAGATCCAAGTCGACGAGACGCGTTACTTGAACAGTCCAATACATTATTGTCATCTGCGCATCCTATTTATGGCATGGATGGATCATGGACTTCAGATGTTCAATATAAGATTGATCAGAACAACAATAAGTTTATTGCTGCGAAAGCCAACATTTATGGTGGTATGCGCATGGGTGGGCGTAGTTATTATGCCTTGGATATGAAAAATCCGAACCAACCTGAATTACTTTTCCATGTTGATCCAAGTTCTGGAACGATAAAGAGTAAATCAACATCAGTGAGTGGCACAAATCAATCAGATGCCTTAAAAGCTATGGGATATAGTTGGTCTAAACCTACCATTGCTAAAATTCGTTTTGACGGCAAAGTTAAAACGGTCATGATTGTGGGTGGTGGCTATGATATGGCCTATGAAACGGATGGTTATCAGCCTCAATCTGCATTAACTGGTCAACGAGCTAATCAAGGGGCGGGCGTCTATATTTTTGATGCTGAAACGGGCGAATTATTGTGGAATGCACGCTATGGCAACCAATCGAATCAAACCAGTGTTGATGTTAAGCATGCTGAGATGAAATATAGTGTGGTCAGTCAAATTAAAGCATTTGACCGCAATACGGATGGTTTGATCGATCACCTATATTTTGGTGATTTAGGTGGGCAAGTGTGGCGCGTCGATCTCAATAATCGTCTTGGAACGAATACAACCGCGTTTGGACGAGTGACACGTCTTGCTGATTTTAGTGCGTATCACCAACGTTTTTATGAAATGCCTGCTTTGACCATCCATGATCTGAATGGTGAGCGATTTGGTGCGGTGAGTATTGCGTCAGGAAATCGCAGCTTTCCATTAAATACCAGCAATATTTATGACAATCGAGTCTATGTGTTACATGATTATGACTTGGCACAACCGAATTTGTTTCAAGCGAATTTTGCTAAAACACAAAACCTTACCGAAGCTCATTTAACTGCATGGTCTAATTTATCAGGTACAACAGTGCCACATCTGATGAACCGTAATAAGCGTGGTTGGTTCTATGTGCTGCAACGAACAACGGCTAAAAACGAAACAGCGAATACTGGTACAGTTAAAGCATTAAATGGTTATATTGCGATCGCAAATAGTCCAAGTCATTCAGATTTATATGTGTCTTTATACAATCCAAATGATGCATCGTCACAACAACCGAACCAATGTACTGGGGGCATTAAAGGAGCAAGTCGTACCTTAAAGCTTTGCTTGCCGTATGGTGTTTGTGGAGATGCTGGATCAACGTCTAATCTTCAAAATAAAATTGTGGCAGAAATCTCAGACACTAAGTCTGATGGGATTAGTAAGCTAAACAGCGTACCTATTGTCCAGAATGGTAAAAAGAAAACGACTTTGCTGGGCGGTGGTTATACCAACTACATCACAACCAAAGTGCTGAAAGCTTATAACTGGTTTGAGCGTCAGTAGGTGGTTACCATGAATCAAAAAGGTTTTACGCTGATTGAGTTGATGGTTGTTGTAGTGATAATTGCCATATTGATGACAATCGCAGTGCCATCATACCAAAGTTATTTAAAACGTAATGCTGCTGCACAGGCTCAGCAAGAAGTATCCAAAATTATTGAACAACTAGAACGCTATAAAAGTCGCAGTTTTTCCTATCGAGGTTTTGATGCGAAGTATATTTACGATCAAGATACTTCAATGACGAGTATTTCCCTGCCTGATGCGAAGAAACCAAAATATGTGATTAGTATTGCCGATATCAGTGAAAAAACACCTAAAACCTTATTAAGTTCAGATCAGGGCTTGGGACGGGCATGGGGGATTCGAGCTGTACCAACGCAGACAGGCTATGATGCGTTTTTGGCGACGAGTCAGGGTATTCGTTGTAAAACAGAATATTTGGTGGAAAATGACTTAAAAGAAGTCAATGCATATACAGGATGTGGTGCAAATGCAAAACAATGGTAATTCAGGATTTACTTTAGTAGAGATTA
This sequence comes from Acinetobacter sp. 25-47-122, assembly GCF_056779695.1. NCBI lineage: Bacteria > Pseudomonadati > Pseudomonadota > Gammaproteobacteria > Moraxellales > Moraxellaceae > Acinetobacter > Acinetobacter sp. 25-47-122. Next base: position 90,442 of record NZ_JBWYIJ010000008.1, on the reverse strand, counting down.
TGATTGCAGTGGTCATCATTGGAATTTTAGCCATGATTGCCTATCCGTCCTACCAAGAATATGTTCGTAAAACTAAACGTGTCGAAGTAAAAACCACATTGGCAGATATTGCAGCTCGACTTCAGCACTATCAGGCTGCGAATTACAGTTATATTAAATCGGATGGCAAAGCAGTCACGTTAGCTGAATTGGGATTTCAGACCAATGCGCAAAATCGAGTTGAAGTTCCGCATTATGATCCTGTCTATACGGTTGGTATATTAGATGTAACCAACAACAGTTGGGTGTTGAGTGCAGTGCCTGTGAGTGGAAAATTGATGCAAACAGATGGTCACTTTGTCATAAATGAAGCCAATGAAAAATGTTGGGTGAAAGCAGCTTCTTGTACGCCTTCTTCAAGTACAAACTGGGATGGAAAATAAATTTAAATTCAAAAATGTGGATAAATAATTTTTGAGCTTTCAATCGGATCAAAGTTCACGTAAAATACTGCCCTCTATGAAAGGGGTTTGAAATGTATCGATGGTCGGTGCAGGGATAATCCGTAAAAACTATAAGGTTCTATCATGGTTGTTATTCGTCTTGCACGCGGTGGTGCTAAAAAACGTCCGTTCTATCAAATCATCGTGACTGATAGCCGTAATGCACGTGACGGTCGTTTCATCGAACGTATCGGTTTCTTCAACCCTACAGCTCAAGGTAAAGCAGAAAAACTTCGTTTAGATGCTGATCGTTTCGCTCACTGGGTTGCTCAAGGTGCTCAACCTTCTGAACGTGTTGCTTCATTAGCTGCTCAAGCTAAAAAAGCTGCAGCTGCTGTTTAATACGGTAGAAGCTAGCCCATGACACCAACACAGAATGTTCCCGAAGATCGTATTCAGATTGGACAGCTACGTTCAGCTTATGGATTAAATGGGTGGCTCTGGGTCTATTCCAATACAGAACCTATGAGCAACATATTTGACTATCTGCCTTGGTACATCGAGACCAAAGCAGGTTGGCAAATTGTAGATGTGAAACGTTGGAAGCCACATGGTAAAGGCTTAGTTGTTTCGCTGAAAGGTGTGAGTGATCGTACTGCAGCAGACAATTTAGTTGGCGCAAATATCTGGATTTCTAAATCGCAACTGCCTCAACCAGGCGTGGACGAGTATTATTGGTCTGATCTAAAGGGTCTAACAGTGTTAGGTCTGGATGATGAAGAGCAAGAAGTCAATCTTGGTCAAATCCACGAATTGTTTGAAACAGGTGCTAACGATGTGATGGTAGTTCGCGCAACTGCTGACAGTGTCGATGGCGAAGAGCGAATGATTCCATGGCATAAAGATGTGGTGCAACGCGTTGATCTCGAAACTGGTCGTATCTATGTCAATTGGGGCGTAGATTACTAATATTTTCGGAAATACGGGAGTCTGCGATGTTTTTTGCAGTCATTACGCTTTTTCCTGAAATGTTTGAAGCGATTACAAGTTTTGGTATTAGCGGTCGCGCAGCGAAACGCGATTTAATGCAAATTCATTGTATTAATCCTCGTGATTTTGCAACAGGGAACTACAAACGAGTGGATGAGCGTCCATTTGGTGGTGGTCCTGGTATGGTGATGATGGCTGAGCCATTGGCAAAAGCAATTCATCGTGCCAAAGAGCTTGCAACGCAAGCAGGTGCTGTTCATGTACCTGTGGTGTATATGTCGCCACAAGGTAAAACCTTAAATGAACCTTCAGTACAAGATTTCGTGCAATATGACGGATTAATTGTATTGTGTGGTCGTTATGAAGGTGTTGATGAGCGTTTGATCCAAAAATATGTTGATCAGGAATGGTCCATAGGGGATTACGTTTTATCTGGGGGAGAACTGCCTGCGATGGTTTTATTGGACAGTATTATTCGGAGACTTCCGGGTGCAATGTCTGATGAACAATCACACGTTCAAGACTCATTTGTAGATGGTTTACTCGACTGTCCGCAATATACAAAGCCTGATCATTTTGAAGGTTTGGATGTGCCTGAGGTACTAAAATCAGGTCATCATGCAAATATTGAAAAATGGCGTTTTTTGCAGCGCTATCAACGAACGCTTGAACGTCGACCTGAATTGGTTGAAAAAGTTGAGTTGACTAAGCAGCAAAAGAAATGGCTCAAAGATTCGCAAAAATAAATCTTTTAGATTTATTTAAGCAAATATGACCTCAAGTATATTGCTTGAAGTATTAAATAGGCTCTTTATGCATTGAAGCGGTCAAGCATAAAGGGAAAGTCAATCGGGTCTATGCGCCTTAGCCTCTAGCCCCAGTGGATATCAGACCTCTTCTGACCCACACATATTGGAGATACCCCATGAGCGGTAAGCATCCTTTAGTACAAGCTGTAGAAAATGCTCAGCTTAAACAAGACATCCCAGCTTTTGCACCAGGTGACACAGTAGTTGTCCAAGTAAAAGTAAAAGAAGGTGACCGTGAACGTTTACAAGCGTTCGAAGGCGTTGTAATCGCTAAGAAAAACCGTGGTTTGAACTCTGCGTTCACAGTACGTAAAATTTCTAGCGGTGTTGGTGTTGAGCGTGTTTTCCAAACTCATTCACCAATCGTAGCTAAAATCGAAGTTAAACGTCGTGGTGACGTTCGTCGTGCTAAACTTTATTACCTACGTGAACTTTCTGGTAAAGCTGCACGTATTCGTGAAAAGTTACCAGCTCGTAAACAAGGTTAATTTTAGCCTTGCTTCGAAGCAAAAAATGCGCCTTTTGGCGCATTTTTTTATGATCAAAACTTACAAACCTTGAATCTTCAAACGATTGGCATGTTGTCTAAAGATTGATACTGGATCAGGAGCAAAGAAGCCTTTAAGCCCAAGTATTTGATTGACTTCATCAAAATGATTTAAGTTGTAATTATCACGAATTACTTTGCCGTATTTAGCACTACAAATAGGCACGAGACCATCGTGATTGCGTTCATTAGGCATAATCGCTGTCCCTAAGACAACAATTGCGGTATCTAAAATATCGAGAACATTGGTCACCTTTGAAGAACCAATCCAAGAATAATGATATACGCCGTTAGCCGTTTGTGATGAACCGTTAGAATTACAGTCTTTCGGGATCGCAGCAGAAGGGAACTTTTGATTAAATTCTAAAGAACCTTTTACAGAAAGATCATACATGGATTGTTCGTAATTAACGCTAAGACTTGGATTACCTTCCATAATTGAAATTGCAGGTGCCAAAATATCACCAATAACTAATTTTGCTACACTATTAAGCACTTTACTATTTACGAAAGTATCTCCTAGGGGAGAGCCCTTAATACTGCCTGCAACAGCAGTTAGAGAAGCAACTTTCTCAGGAGCAATGGCTTCAACGTAACGTACAGTAGGTCCTCCATGACTATGGCCGATCAAATTGACCTTGTCTTTACCCGTAATAGCTAAAGCTGTTTCTACTTGTTGTAACAGTTGCTCACCACGAACCACAGTTGATTCGACAGGAGACATTTGAGCGACAAAAACACGTGCACCATTTCGTGCGAGGTCAGGGGTAATTTGATAGAACTGATCTAAACCGAAATGTTCTGTACCAATGCGGCTAAAACCTAATGCAAAGCCATGGGCCATAACAATAGGGTACTTAGTTTGCGCATAATTGGTATTTACGTATTTAGCTTCGACATCGATCAGGCCGGAAGCATATGTAAGTTGAGATAATCCTACCAGACTTAGCAGAAGTGCTGGGATCATTTTTTTTGTTTTCATTTTTTCTTCCTTAAAAAGACAATATTTATTGTCAAAAAATATTGTAAAGAAAAACTAAACAAAAATAAGATAAATCTGACTAAATGTTAATCATTATTAAACTGAAAGAAAGGGTGAAAAGCTCACCCTTTGTGTTTAGGTTTTATAGCCCTTGGAGTTTAAGTCGATTTGCATGCTGACGATAAACATCTACAGCGCTTGGTGCAAAAATGCTTTTTAAACCGAGTAGATGGTTAATTTCATCTAAATGATTCCATTTATAATTATCACGAATGACCTTGCCAAATCGAGCGGAGCAACGCCCTACAATTCCATCTCCATTTTTTTCAGCCAAAAGAGAAGAAGCTAACATGCCATAATCAGATGGATCTAAAGCGGTATTAAATGGAGAGTTACCCATAAATGAATAATAATGAGTATTGTTGACACGATAAGCCCCTTCACCACATTGGGTTGTAGGTACACCATTTGGAAAATTCTGACTAAATTTGAGAGATTCTTTCGTTCCTAAACTTTGTAGGGCTGCTTTAGCATCATAAGGAAAGACTTTTGGATCAAGACCAGATGCGAATGTAATCACTGGCGATACCAGATTGTCAAAAATCGCGCGAGCAGGTGCTTCTAAAATATTACCTACCAGAACACCTTCTAGTATATCAGCCATTCTTGCTCCTTGATTTCCAGAAGCAATTGTCGTAACAGATGCGACATGATCAGGTATAACACCTGCAATATACCGAACAGTCTGACCACCATGACTATGTCCGATTAAATTCACTTTTTGCTTGCCGGTAATGGCAAGTATCTCTTCAACTTGACTCAGTGCTTGTTCGCCTCGCACTTCACTTGAGTTCATCGTTGAAACACGTGTTTGCCAGATGTTTGCACCATTTCGAGCAAGATCAGGAGTGATCTGATAAAAGTAGTCAACACCGACCATACTACCAAAGCCAAATAAGCCATGGGCAAGCACAATAGGGTATTGGGTTTGTGCATAATTTGATTTAGGTGTTTTGACGGTATGGTTAACGGCTAGATCTTTAATTTGGGTTGAGGCTTGTGCAACAGGAAGAAAACATGAACCTATGCATAGGCTCATGACTATTTTTTTTAGTTTCATTTTCGATACTCATTCAGTGATTCGTTTATTTTTATGATTCAGGCGATATCCATCGCCATAATTTAAGATACTAAAATTGTGACTTAAGTCTATAAAAAAAGAGATAAAGTGCAAATTTATTTATATAAATTGGATGGGTGACTCATTTATAGGATAGATATGTCATGCTAATGAGGGCTATTTAAACAGTCTGGACCCATCTAGAGATGAGTGCAGACAAAAAAATATATTAGAGACCTTGTTGTTTAAGGCGATTTGCATGTTGACGATACATCGAGACTGGATCTGGCGCAAAGACACTTTTTAAACCAAGCACTTGATTGACTTCATCTAGATGATTCCAATTGAGATCATCACGGATGGTTTTACCGAATTTCGCACTACAGCGTGAAACTAGACCATCATTCTCTTGACCACCATCAATTAATAAACTGGTAATTTTTAAAGCTGAGTCTACATCAAGTGGGTTTGTGACCGTTCCGATACCCGTAAAGGAATAGTTATATATTCCTTGTTCACGATATAAACCTTCAGAGCATGAGTTTTGAGGAACGCCTATAGGATATTTTTGATTAAATATTGCTGATCCTGCTAAGCTCAAACTATTGGCTCCCGCAAGTGAGTCATGAGGGAAGGATGCTGGATCAAGTCCCTGTGCCCAAATAATAGCTTTAGACAGTAGATTGACTACAGCCACAATTGGTGTTTCAAGGATTGGTGCTGTATCACGAATTTTTAATATAAAATCAGACACTGGTGAGCCTTGATGTGGCGCCCCAATCGCTGTCATTGATGCAACTAATTCAGGTCTTACACCTGCGACATATCGAATTGTGGGCCCGCCGTGAGAGTGACCGATTAGATTGACCTTAGGCGACCCAGTGAGTGCAATGACTTCTTCAACTTGATGTAAAAGTTGCTCACCCCGAATTTCTGATGAGTTAAATGGCGATACACGGGAAGCCCATACATTTGCACCGTTACGGGCGAGATCAGGTAAAATTTGATACCAATAATCTACACCGAGTGGATCAGTGCCAATACGGATAAAACCAGACATTCCGTGACTAAATACGATTGGATACTGGGTTTTTGCATAGGTAGTTTGAAATTTTGAAGTCACTTGTTCAGGTGCTGTAGCAGCGTAACTCGTGCCAATTAAACAGGCGAAAGAGAGGCATGTCCCCAAAATAAATTTTCTCATCTCTATTCCTTAGATGGATTGAAATATTCGACAATTTCCGTTGTCACAATAAGAGTATAGCGAAGCAAAAGGAAAGAAAAGCGGATTTAAATTTTAGGGAACAATTTTTAAGATAAGCCTCCATAATTTCGTGATGAGCGTATGGAGGCTTGATAAGATTATAGTCCTTGAAGTTTCAAACGATTTGCATGTTGTCGATAAACCGATACTGGATCTGCTGCAAAAATGCTAGTCATCCCCATCATTTGATTGACCTCATCTAAATGATTCCAACGGTAATCATCCCGAATCGTTTGTCCGAAGCGAGCACTGCAAACTGGGACTAAACCATCATTTGCACCTTCCTTAGATACAATGAAAGATGCCGCTTGCATTGCATAATCCGATGGATCAAGGGCATTGGTAAACGGTGTATTACCAGTAAATGAATACATACGCATGCCATTGACTTGATATGCACCCTCACCACATTTTGTGGTTGGTACACCCGCAGGGAAACGTTGTGTAAATGCTAATGAGCCTGCTGTAGATAAACTTTTAGCCGAGGCAAGCGAATCATGTGGTAGGCTTTTCGCATTTAATCCTTGTGCCCAAACAATTGCTCCCGAGACAAAATTCATCGCTGTCGCAAGCACAGTATCAAGTCCTGTTCCTTCTGAACGCAAGATAAAGTCTGCCATAGGTGATCCTTTATTCACACCAGCGACAGTGGTCATGGATGCCACATGTTCAGGAATTGTTCCACCAATATAACGTATTGATGGTCCACCTTGACTATGCCCAATTAAGTTCACTTTTTGTGCACCAGTGATGGCTAAAATATCTTCAACTTGTTGAAGCAATTGCTCTCCACGAATTTCGTTGGAGTTGAATGGAGATACTCGTGTAGGCCAGACATTGGCACCATTACGCGCTAGATCTGGCAGGATTTGGTGCCAATAATCTAAACCAAAGCTCTCTGTACCAAGACGGATAAATCCTGTTAGTCCGTGTGCAAATACGATTGGGTATTTAGTTTTTGCGTAGGTATTGTATTTGCCAAGTGTCGAGGTTACAGGTTTCACTTCTAATGCAGAAGCATTAGATAATTGAGTCGTTAAGCAAGCTGCAGACGTAAGTAGGCACGCCATAATTTTGTTGTATTTCATCATCATCCTCAACTTTTTATTATCAAACCCTAATCCTAGAGTTAAATTGATTATAGTGATGTAAATCACATTTTAAATATCGAATAGATGAATGGTAAATTTTTAAGGTTAAAAAAGAGAGGTAGATTTGATCAATGAACTATCTTGATGAAGATTTGAATCTGCTTTCAAATCCAGCCTAATGAATTTGAAAGCAATTACTCAATTAAAGAGCTAGAGATTTAAAGTCCTTGTAATTTAAGGCGGTTGGCGTGCTGTCTATAAACTGCAACTGGGTCAGGAGCAAAAAGTCCTTTAATTCCGAACAGCAAGTTCACCTCATCTAAATGATTCCACGGAAAGTCATCACGAATAGTTTTACCAAAATGGGCACTACAAACTGGAACGATGCCATCATTTTTTCCTGCTTTATGAACCGACAAACGGTCAAGTAGAACCATGACAGGGTCACCTAGATCCAAGGCATTCGTAAAAGGCTTGTTTCCTGTCATTGAATATAAATGAATTCCTTTTTCTTGATAAGCACCTTCGCCACAGTGGGTTAATGGTAAACCGAGAGGGAATTTTTGATTAAACAAGGCAGTTCCTTCAACAGATGTACTCACACCAGCGGCCATCGCATCATGTGGGAACGTATCAGCAGGAAGACCTTGCGCCCACATAATGACTTTACCAAAAGTGCTGATGAGAACATTCAGTAGCTCAGATGTTCCTGTTTTATCTGCGATTTTTAATACATCTGACGCGATGATTGTACCTTTGTTGGCACCGGCTACAGTCATCACCGATGCAACATGTTCAGGCATTACACCTGCGGCATAACGAACAGAGTTTGCACCATGACTATGACCAATCAGATTGAGTTTGTCAGCACCAGTAATCGCCATGACTTCTTCAAGTTGTTGAACATATTGTTCACCTCGGACTTCAGAAGAATTGAAAGGAGACATCCTAGCCGCCCATGTGTTTGCACCGTTTCTCGCTAGATCAGGTAAAATTTGATACCAGTAATCCATGCCTAGACTTTCAGTGCCTAAACGTATAAATCCGACCATTCCATGAGCGAATACAATAGGATATTTCGTTTTGGCATAATCAGATTTGACACTTGAGACTTTGATCTGTTGAGCTTGAGTAGCATAAGTTGTCGTAGATGTTAGACATAGCGCTGTCACCAGCGAGCCTAGAATGTGTTTTATTTTCATTATTATTCCTAGTTTTTTAGTGAATCTATGATGTTCTTCCAGATGAACATACAGAAGACCTTAAAAGATGTTATTGAATGCAACAAGATACAAAAAATGCCAATTTAGCTTGCCGAATTAACATATAAAAAGCAAAAAAAAATCAAAAGTTGAAATAATTAAAGGGTTTAATCATTAGCAAATGTGTTCAAAAAGCATTATTTAAATTTTGTCGAGAGTCGCTGATGGTCGGAAAAGCTATTCTGATGAATAGCTTTCCATTTAACTGCGCTATTTTGTGCGTCTAGAGTCCTGTCAGTTTCAAACGATTGGCATGCTGGCGATAAAGTGAAATAGGATCTGGGGCAAATAAACCTTTGAGACCGAACATCATATTAGCTAAATCGGTATGATTTAGTTTGTAATCATCACGAATCACACGTCCAATATGCGTGCTACAGCGCCCAACCATGCCATCATTATCTTTATTGCCATACGCTAAAGGCCCTAGCTGCATTAAAATGGTATCGATATCTAAGAGGTTGGTGGTTTGTGCAACACCAGTCCAAGAATAATAAAAGATTCCGTTGTCTATTAGGCTGCCTAAACGAGTACAACTTGACGCGAGAGCTTTTGTTGGAAAACGTTCATTAAATGCAGCAGAGCCTGTTTCAGTTAATGATTTCATCGAAGCATCAAAGCTGATCGGCATATCAGGACGACCTTGTGCATAAGCAATTAATGGGGGAATGATGTAATCCCCTAAAATATTAAATATTGTTCGAGTTGCTTCATTATTTTGAATTTTATCTGCGACCATAGAACCTCTGAAAGTCCCTCCTACACCAGTAACAGACGCAACATAGTCGGGTTTTACTGCTGCAACATAACGCACAGTCGGTCCGCCGTGCGAATGACCAATCAGATTGACCTTTTTCTGCCCAGTGATCGCAATTACTTCTTCAACCTGAGAAATTAATTGTTCTCCTCGAAATTCAGTCGTATGAGCAGGTGAGAGTTGTGCTGCAAAAACGCGTGCACCATTGCGCGATAGATCAGGTAAGATTTGATACCAATAGTCAATATTGAATGTTTCATTGCCTATGCGAGACCAGCCTAACCAACCGTGTGTCATCACAATAGGATATTTGGTTTTTGCATAACTACCGATCTTTGTCTCATTTACTTCGAGTAATCCCGGACCTGCGTGGGCAGTGAATGAGCTTGATAAGCATAGCGTTGTGACGAATGCTAACGTCGTAGGTATCAATTTAAGTTTTAAGTTTTTCATCGTTCTTCCTTGTGAATGAATGTGTTCCTTGAAAAGATTAATCGGCAAAAGGAAGTTGACCGCCTTGATCATGAACTTGCTCGAATGTTTCTACCCGAAGTTGCTCTTGTGAATTATTAAAATGTTGAGAACGGAGGCGTTGTACAGCTTCCTGCTTTGCACTAGGACTCATATTACTTTTTACAATGCTGTCACGCTCAGACAAATATTGATTGACTTTGCTTTTCCAATTTGAGCGCTGTCCATCAAGATTTTCTAGACGTTGTGTTGCTTCAGGACCCACTAAGCTGAGACGCATTTGACGAATTTCTTCTGCGCTACCACCACGTGCTTTAATTTCTGCAGTTAATTGACGAAGATCTTCGAGTTGAGAAAGTTGTTTTAAATTTTCTTTCCAATCTTCAGGTAGATCATTGAACAGTTCTTTTAATTTATCGGCTTTTTGTTTTTCAGATAAATTTTTATCCTCCATAACACTCATGCGAGCCAAGGTATAATCATGATATTCATCTTCGATACCAAATAAACCTTCAATTTCATAGTCTGAAAAAAATTGTTTACGCAATGATTTCATCTGATTAAAAATAGCTTTGTAATACTGCGCACTATCTTTGTCATGGTTTGGTGGTGTTAGGTCACCCATTTTTTCACGATATTGAACATAACGTGACCATAAATCTGTCAGTTGACCTAGTAATGGTTCTTGATAGGTGCTTTGAGCAAATTTAATAAAATCAGCCTTGATTTGCGGAATCTCTTTTTCACCGTATTGGGTAATAAAAAACTCAAAACAGTTCTTAGTATTTTCATTCACAATCAAACGGTTGGCATTATCGGTTTGGATTTGACAATTGATTTGAATATCTTGCTGACTTTTACTTGCAAAGCTAGAACCATTCACGGTTGTACTTTGTTGTAGCGCCATATTTTCTGATTGAATTTCGGCATCTTGTGCTGCTCGTTGTGAGTTTTCAGCAGATTCAGCTGAGTCAGGTTTCAACCATTGAAAGAGAAGGAATAAAACGATCAGACACGCTACAATCAGCAGTGTAATTTTCAATTTAGCTTTTGAATTCATTTCACATCCTATGAAATCATTTAGTTATTATTAATGGTGTAGAATAATTTGCCACAAATGTCACATTTTATGCATAAAAATTTAATCAATATTCGATAAATGGATTTGATAAAATAGCAGTATTTTACTGATCTGAATATTATCTAATGTCTGCTAAATCTCCAAAAATTACTCGACGTCATATAAGTGGTGTATTTCTACTCAACAAACCTTTGGGGATTAGCTCAAATGCAGCATTGCAAAAAGTGCGTTGGCTCTATCGTGCTGAAAAAGGTGGTCATACTGGCGCTTTAGATCCATTAGCATCAGGCTTACTCCCGATTTGCTTAGGTGAAGCGACCAAGTTTTCACACTTTTTATTGGAATCCACTAAACGTTATCAAACGACGATTCAATTGGGAAATAGTACAACTACAGGTGATGTCGAGGGTGAAGTTTTGCTCGAGGCACAATCGATTGAACTTAACGAAGATAAAATTCAAAGCGTGATTCAGCAATTCGTTGGAGACATTCAACAAGTTCCTCCAATGTATTCTGCTTTAAAGAAAGAAGGTCGTCCTTTGTACGAGCTGGCACGTAAAGGAATTGAAATCGAACGTGAGGCTCGTCCAATTCATATTTTTGCCATTGAACTGATGTCTTTCACTCAAGATTCAATTACTTTGGATGTGACATGCTCAAAAGGAACGTATATCCGAGTATTGGGTGAGGATATTGCTCAAGCTTTAGGAAGTTATGGGCACTTAACATATTTACATCGTATTCAAACTGGGCATTTTGGTATTGTGCCAGAGTACACTATTGAATATTTAGAAAGTCTAACTGAACAACAACGTGAAGCATTATTGTTGCCTGCTTATGCGCCTGTCGATCATTTTCCAAAGGTTCAAGTACCAGAAGGTCGTGCAGAATATTTCTGTCGTGGGATGGAAAGTAATATTGATCATCCTGCCGAATCTCAAGTCCTCGTATTTGATGAAAAAAAGTGTTTAGGTTTAGCTGAAATTACTGATAAAAAACGTCTAGTTCCTAAACGTGTATTAAATTTATAAGCGAACTCAATTATGGAATTAGACATCATCCTCAGCCTGATTTTTTTTGCATTTTGCGCAGGCGCGATTGATGCAGCAGTCGGTGGTGGTGGTCTCATTCAGATTCCAGCATTGATGAGTGCTTTTCCTCATATGGCGCCAGCAACATTATTTGGCACCAATAAGCTAGCTGCGGTTGTTGGAACAGCAACATCCGCGTGGACTTTCGCTAAAAAAGTTAAGTTTGAATGGAAGTTATTACTGGTGGTGGCGATATGTGCTGCCATCAGTTCTTTTGCGGGAGCTGCCAGTGTTTCTATGATTCCGAAATCAATCTTGCAGCCCTTTGTCTTGGTGATGCTGATTGTGATGGCAATTTACACATTGTCAAAGAAGGAGTTTGGACAGGTTCAGATTGCACAAACGGTAAACACTAAAATTCTGATCTTGGCTGGAATAGGAAGTTTGGCGATTGGGTTTTATGACGGATTATTCGGTCCGGGAACGGGAAGTTTTTTTATTTTTTATTTTATTCGATATTTACAAGTCGATTTTTTGCATGCAGCAGCTTTGGCCAAGATTGGTAATGTGATGACCAATTTAGCCGCTCTTACATTCTTTATTCCTGCAGGCCACATTTTATTTGCAGTAGGTGCCATGATGGCTGTCGCTAATATGATCGGCTCGATTGTCGGGGTGAAGTTGGCGCTTAAATACGGTAGCGGTTTTATTCGTATTCTGTTTTTAATTCTACTATCTATTTTAATTGTTCGATTAAGTTATCAGATGTTCTTAATGTAAACCATTCTCAACATTAAACTTTTTTATACAAATCGCTTCTTAAACCTATCTCTAAGTTATCGCCTAAGCTCTTATAGTAAGTTGAGTGTTTTGAAGATCATTCAAGTTTTTCTTTTTTCAAATCATATTTATAAGACAGGATAACAAGATGAATATTTTTGAAGCTTTACGTGAAAGTCATGATGTTCAACGTGAACTTGCTGAGAAGCTGGTTCAAACTTCAGGGGACACGCCAGAACGCCGAACATTATTTGAGCAGCTAAAAAATGAATTGTTTGCTCATGCAGTGGCAGAAGACCGATACTTCTATATTCCACTGATGATGACCGATTCAGGTTTGAATATTACGCGTCATGCATTAGCTGAACATCATGAAATGGACGAATTACTTGAGCAACTCACCGAAACTGAATTCAGTAATCCAGGATGGTTAGCCATCGCGAAAAAATTGTCAGAAACCGTGCATCATCATCTTGAAGAAGAAGAGCATGGCTTTTTTCAGCAAGCAGGAAAAATTCTAGAGGATAAACAAAAGGAGAGTTTGGCTAAAAAATATCAAACTGAATATAAGAAATATAAGAAATTAGATAAAGACAGCTTGGTTTAACCCCATGATAAAAAAAGATGGCATGTGCCATCTTTTTTTTATGTTTCTATGCCATGTGATTTCATTCTAGCAGCGCGATAAGTAACACCAATTGATGCAATCATAATACAACCCAAAGCAACGGCTTGTAATAAGGTAATGTGTTCATTCAACAGTAACCAACCTGTCAATGCACCTAATGCTGGTGACAAACTTGATAGCGTTCCATAAGACATTTTACTTAAATTCTTTAATGCCAATAAATCCAATGCATAGGGAATGGCTGTAGCCAAAAGCGCAATGACGATGGCTTGTGGCCAATATTCAAATTGAACTAATGCGGATGGATTATGAACCATACTGATCGGTAATAATGTCAACGCTGAGAGGACGATTGCAATGCTGAGAGCATGCATGCCGATATTCTGCCGAACGACTTTCTGTCCAAAATAAATATAGAATGCCCAACAAATGCCTGCACCAATGGCCATAGCAGCACCAAGATATGAAAAGTTAGTCGCATTGGCATCTTGCCAAGGCACCATCAGCACTACACCGAAAATTGCCATGATGACCCAAATGTAATCACTTCGATGTTGGATTGACAGTAAAGCCAAGGTGAGTGGTCCTAAGAACTCAAGTCCTACTGCAATCCCTTGCGGTAGTTTTCCTAATGATGCATAAAACAAGACATTCATCAAAGCGACTGAACCACTATAAAAGAGAAGATCTTTCCATTTTAAGTAAGGAAGGCGACGAAGAATTTTCCATGAACGGAACATCAATACAACCATAATTGATGCAAAGCATAGACGTAAAGTGACCACAGTAAATGGATCTAAAACTTCAAAAAGCTGCTTTGCGAAGGATGCACTAATTTGATAGGCGATCATGGATAAGACCATGAACAGCACGGCAGTGAGTTGAGCATTTGGCATTGGGAAAACGAAGCCGAATTAAAAAGAGTGAGACTGCTCAAATTTTAACATTATTATGATGACCACAGTGCTTAAATCCATCATGGAAAATGTAGTTTAAATTAAGTATGAGATCATTCTTGTTTGGCGTGTTGAGTGGTATAGGTGCAGCCAATTGAGGCACAAATGATGGTAAACAATGCTAGCCATTGATTCCATAACAATTGCTCACCCAAAAATACAAACCCAGATAATGCGGCAACAGCTGGTTCAATACTCATCAGGGTACCGAAACTTAATGCTGTTAGATTTCGTAGTGCAATCATTTCTAAAGTAAAGGGTAAAGCACTGGCGAGTATCGCTAAAGTGATGAATAACATTAGATGATTAATTTCAAATACGCTTGCTGGCAAGCCGATACTGAGGGCGATCGGCATGAGAATGATACTTCCAACAAACATGCCTAAACATACGGTGTGATTACCTGAAACTCCCGAAGGCCGCTGACCAGCAATAATATAAAGTGCCCAACATGCGCCAGCTGCCAACGCAAAAAATACACCAAGTAAATCCAAAGTTTGTTTGGCTTGGTCAAAGGGAAATAAAAGGATCAGTCCAATAATGGCCAAACTAACCCAAATAAAATCAAACTTTTGACGCGCATAATATAAGGCCACACTGAGTGGACCAATAAATTCAAATGAAACTGCTAAACCGAGTGGAAGACGATCAATGGCAAGATAGAACAACATATTCATGCCAGCTAATGCGACACCATAACTGACAATGGCTGTCCATTTAATTTGTTTAAATTGAATTTTCCAAACTTGAAAAATAAGCGCCAAAATCACAGCACTAAATGTCAGACGTAGAGCTGACACAGTAATGATCGGGAATTGTTCAAATAAAACTTTTGCTAATGAACCACTACTTTGTAGACTGATCATGGCAATCAATAACAAACCGAGTGCTTGTAACTGCGGGTTTATTTTTAACAAAGACATGGTTTTAAATGTATGGTGGTTAGATTAGAAAGGGATATCTTTCATCTAAGTTGGCGGAGCCAACGTCAACTCAGATGAGACACCATAAAAAAACCACAGCTCGAAAAAGCTGTGGTTTTCCAAATGTATTAGAGATTAGAACAATACGCGAGCGCGGATTGTACCTTCTACGTTATGAAGTGTATCAAGTGCTTCAGCAGAAGCTGTAGCATCAACGTCCATGACTAAATAACCCACATCACCTTTGGTCATAAGAGACTGACCAGAGATGTTAATCCCGTGTTCAGCAAACAGGTTGTTAATTTTAGACAACACGCCTGGAATGTTTTTGTGAATGTGAAGTAAACGGTGTTTACCTTCAGTCAATGGAAGCGCAATTTCAGGGAAGTTAACTGCTGACAATGTCATACCTTTGTCAGAGTAAGCAACGAATTTCTCTGCAACTTCTAGACCGATGTTTGCTTGAGCTTCCATCGTAGAACCACCCACGTGCGGTGTTAAAATCACGTTCGGGATATTACGTAGTGGAGAGATAAACTCTTCACCGTTCGCTTTAGGCTCTTTCGGGAATACGTCAACAGCAGCACCAGCCAAATGACCTGATTTCAGAGCATCAGCTAAATCTTCAATTACTACACATGTGCCACGTGCAGCATTGATGAAGATTGAACCTTGTTTCATCTGAGCAAATTGCTCTTTGGTCATGAAATTACGTGTAGAAGGGACATCTGGCACGTGTAGTGATACAACATCAGCATTGGCAAGAAGTTCGCCCATTGAGCCAACTTGGCGAGCATTACCTAAAGGTAATTTTGTTACTGTATCAAAGTAAATCACTTTCATACCCATGCTTTCAGCAAGTACAGAAAGTTGTGAACCAATTGAACCGTAACCCACAATACCTAAAGTTTTACCACGTGTTTCAAATGAACCTACTGCAGATTTGTTCCAACCACCTGCATGTGTATCTGTAGATTTTTCAGGTACACGACGAAGGAGAAGAATAGCTTCAGCTAATACAAGTTCAGCAACAGAACGAGTATTTGAGTATGGTGCGTTGAACACTGGAATACCACGGCTCATCGCAGCATTCAAGTTCACTTGGTTTGTACCAATACAGAAACAACCGACCGCGATCAATTTATTCGCAGCTTCAAAAACTTCTTCAGTTAATTGTGTGCGCGAACGAATACCGATGAAGTGAGCATCTTTAATCGCTTCTTTCAGCGCTTCACCTTCAAGCGCAGTTTTACGATAGTCGATGTTGGTGTATCCAGCAGCATTCAAAGTGTCGATTGCGTTTTGGTGAACGCCTTCTAACAATAGGAAACGAATTTTATCTTTAGGCAAAGAGAGATGTTGGCTCATTACGGCTCCGCTACAAAGGCCAAATTTAGTGGCAGTATGATAGCATACGTGAGCGTGCTATATACATTTCCTTTATGACTTGAGCTATGGATATTTTTGCAAGATATAGTCCTTATCAGACAAACTGCGGTTGAATTAACTGCATCATATCTAAGTAACATTCGCAAAATGTCTGATTTTATCAGGGTTTCATGGGAAAATGCTTTATAATGCACAATCGTGAAATTGACTCATCCAGTCGTGGTGATATTTTCTTCACATTCGCTTAACAAATACGCTTTTAAAATCTTGATTAAAGGTTTGTTTTTTAAGCAATCTACAACTTGTATCTTTCTTGCTAGGTCTGCAAACGATGAATGCTCCAGTTGCTTTAACCCCAGAGTTATTGACTCAATTAACGTCAATTGTTGGTGAAAACCGTATCAAAACTGATGCGGACAGCCTACAAAATTGGGGACGCGATCACACTAAACATTTTGATCCAAACCCATCAGTCATCGTTTTTCCTTCGACGACTGAACAAGTTCAGGCAATTGTGAAACTAGCAAACCAATTTAATGTTGCTGTGACACCATCAGGTGGTCGTACTGGTCTTTCTGCAGGGGCTGTCGCTGCCAACGGTGAAATCGTGGTCAGCATGGATAAGATGAACCAAATTTTGGAATTCTTCCCAGCAGACCGTATGGTACGTGTACAAGCAGGTGTGGTGACTGAGCAACTTCAGAACTATGCTGAAGAACAAGGTATGTATTATCCAGTTGATTTCGCTTCAGCTGGTTCATCACAAATCGGCGGTAACATCGGTACTAATGCAGGCGGTATTAAAGTCATTAAATACGGTATGACACGTAACTGGGTACTCGGTTTGACAGTGGTCACTGGTAAAGGTGATGTGCTTCGTTTAAACAAAGGCATGATCAAGAATGCGACAGGTTATGCGTTGCAACACTTATTTATTGGTGGTGAAGGTACGTTAGGCTTAGTGACCGAAGCGGAAATTAAACTTGAGCGTCAACCACAAGATCTACAAGTGATGGTGCTCGGTGTACCTGACTTTGATGCAGTGATGCCAGTTCTTCACGCGTTCCAAGCGAAAATTGATTTAACTGCGTTCGAGTTCTTCGGTGAACTTGCGATGCAAAAAGTATTGGCAAATGGTCACGTGCAACGTCCATTTGAAACCGAATGCCCATTCTATGTATTGCTTGAGTTTGAAGCGCCATTTGAGCCAATTATGGACAAGGCAATGGAAATCTTTGAGCATTGTATGGAACAAGGTTGGGTACTTGATGGCGTGCTTAGTCAAAGCTTAGACCAAGTAGAAAGCTTATGGCGTCTGCGTGAAGATATTTCTGAGTCAATCGCACCATTTATCCCATACAAAAATGATATTTCAGTGCTCATCACACACGTACCTGCATTCATTAAAGAAATTGATGCAATTGTTGCTGACAATTATCCTGACTTTGAAATTTGCTGGTTTGGTCATATTGGCGATGGTAACTTGCACTTAAATATCTTAAAACCTGAAAATTTAACCAAAGATGAATTCTTTGCGAAATGTCAGGTGGTGAACAAGTATGTATTTGATACTGTGAAAAAGTATGATGGTTCAATTTCTGCGGAACATGGTGTGGGTATGACGAAGAAGCCATATCTTGAGTACACACGTTCAGCTGAAGAAATTGAATATATGAAAGCACTCAAACAAGTATTTGATCCAAATGGGATTATGAATCCAGGGAAGTTATTTGATTTGAATTAAGCAAATCCCAAACAGCACTTCGGTGCTGTTTTTTTTATGCCAGCCAAAGGATATCGAGTGATATACATTTGATCCTGAAAAAAATAGCATACATATCTGTTCTTTTTTGTCACAACAGTTCAGAACATCATATGTAAAAGATCAATGGCGAACTGAGTAATACAATGATGATGAAAATAATGACCACAGTTGGTCTAGTTAGCATGATGCTCACGGGGTGTGCTACTACGAAAAATGTTATTTCTAAAGTACATGGGAATGACACTCCTTTAGAGCAAGTCATGAAGCTACATCCTGAATTACGCAATGAACTTGCGACTGTTGAATTACGTCAGTATTTCAATCGTGTCGAAGCACCGACCGTAGCAGAAGTCAAAGTGACACAAACAGGCTTGATGGATGACTCAATTGCTGCCGAACGCTTTATCTATAGTTTTAAATTGAACGATGGTAAATGGCAGCAAGTGAATAAGAAAACTGAATACAAATGTGTGCGTGGAAAAAATACAAAATCTTTCCAAACCGCGCTTTGTCCATGACATCAGACCAGAAATTCGGTTTAAAAAGGCATAGTGAGTTATGCCTTTTTTATTGCGTGCATTATTGAGTCGAATAAGGATGAGCAGACGAGAAGCGCCACTCACGATAGCAAATATAGCCCATCGCTAAAATGGGAAAAATCATACATAAGAAGCCAAACAACATATAAGTAATCGCACCTAATATTGCACCTGAACTGAAGGATAAAATAGTCGGTAAGATTTTTAGAATATTTTGTTTGGCAATTTGTTTGCGTTCTTCTGATACATGAGGCGCCCCATAAGCAATAGTACAATCAATGGTCAGTTGAGCAAGATTGCCCGTCATTAAGGTTGAGGTAGCCATTGTAGATAGTAATGTTCGGATAATGGCATTTCGAATTCCCATTGCAGCAATGCCCAATGTTGCGGTAAGTACTGCGCCAAATTCTGCCAAAGTATAAAAGGGGCTGAAATTAAGTCCCGCCAGCATGAAGAGCGTTAACAGTATTGTCTCTGCAATAAAGAACCCAAGTAAGATGTTCGGATACTTGTCTTTCCAACGTTGTTCACACCACGCAGTAATACCAATCGTAAATACGAAAATGCCAATAAAAAGAGCCCACAGTCCTAATCCTCCCAAGATCGTTTCTTTGCCTGCAGTCACGATATAGCCAGTAACATGATTGGTATAAATGCCAAATAATGAAATAAATCCAACGGTATTTAGCCAACCACCGACGAGCGATAGAATCGAAGCTTCATGATGATGTCGCCAGCGATTTTTAATTGGTATGTAGCATTTTGACATAGTTCTAAAAGCTCAAGGTGCACTGAGAGATTACATCGACAAAACAAGTGTTTTATCGAGTCTGCAGATCCTTTGCTTTGTGGAATAAATCCACATGAACATTAAGTAATTAAAAATTTCATATTGATCATTGGTGAATGTTCAGATTAGATGATTTCTAACATTTTATATGTTTCAAATTGCATCAAATTTTGATGACAAAAATATTTCAATTGATAAAACACAACTGAAAGCATCATAAAATTAACGTAGAGGGAAATCTAAAACCGCATTAAACTAAAGTCATTCAATAAATAAGATAAAAAATGAAAACACTCGCTTTTATCCATCGTAACGACAGTCATTTTTCAGTTGGAGACTTTAATCCGGTCGTGTCTGTTTTTTCACACTATGAACTCGGAAATACAGTATCCCCATTTTTACTTCTCGATCATATTGGTCCTAGTACGTTGAAACCCTCTCAACTGCGTAAAGGTGTTGAAGAGCATCCGCACCGTGGTTTTGAGACAGTCACTTTTGTGTATGAAGGTGAGTTAGAGCATTGGGATTCGCAAGGTGGTGGAGGTGTTATTCAGAAAGGTGATGTACAGTGGATGACAGCTGCATCAGGCATTATTCATAAAGAAAAATTTAGTGAGTCATTTTCCCGAGAAGGTGGACGATTTGAAATGATTCAGCTTTGGGTGAATTTGCCAGCAACTGCAAAAAAATCGAATCCGCGTTATCAAAGCTTACTCAAATCTAACATCCCAGTTGTAGATTTAGCTCATGATGCGGGTACTGCGCGTGTCATTGCTGGTGCCTTTATGCAAGTGCAAGGACCAGCATTAGTCCACAGTCCTTTGCTGGTTTTGGATTTGGATTTAAAAGCAGGTCACACACTCACATTACCAGCAGGGCATTTGGATACCACACTGATGTATATGCGCCGTGGTAAAGTTGAATTTGGCATAGATGATGAATTGCTGACTGATCAGGGAATGGCGGTGTTTTCAAGTCATGGTGAAAACGTTGAATTCACCACATTGTCTGATAGCAAAATTTTATATCTCATGGGGCAGCCGCTGAACGAACCTTTAGTCGGGCGTGGTTTCTATGTCATGAATACGCAAGATGAGATTGTTGAAGCGATTGAGGAAATGAAGCATGGTACTTTTTTGAAAAGTCATGCAATTGATGCCAAATGATGTCAATGTTTGGGTGAGAAATTGATTTGCGATAAAGATTAAATTTTCGTTTAATTTTCAGACTTTGTTTCGCAATTCAGGGTTACAAAAACGCAAAACTTTGTCATGGCATTGTGATGCATTTCACGTAAACTACGCTTCCAAAAAATATTCAAACATGTGAAAAAAACATGCAAAAGGTGAGTAAAGCAACCTTAAGTCGGGCAACAATTATGTTTCCTTTGGCATTGGTGCTCTTCGAATTTTCAGTCTATATCTGTAATGATCTTGTACAACCTGCGATGCTTACGATTACACGTGAGTTTGGTGTAGGCAGTGAGTGGGCGCCATCATCCATGTCTTTCTTTTTATTGGGTGGAGCATGTTTGGCGTGGTTTTTAGGACCGTTATCAGATCGCTTAGGTCGTAAAAAAGTACTCCTTGGTGGTGTTTTCTTTTTTGTGGTCTGCTGTTTGCTCATTTTATTCACCCAGTCTATAGAGCAATTTCTTGCATTTCGTTTTTTACAAGGGATTGGGCTGACCATTATTTCAGCAGTGGGTTATGCTGCCATCCAAGAAATTTTTGAAGAAAGAGATGCGATTAAAGTCATGGCTTTAATGGCGAATATTTCATTGATCGCACCATTACTTGGTCCTGTGCTAGGCGCATTTATGATAGACCATGTGTCTTGGCATTGGGGTTTCATTGGGATTGCCTTTTTAGCAGCCTTAAGTTGGTTTGGTCTTAAAGCAAAAATGCCTGAGCAGTATTTGAGTATTCCAAAGCAACCATTAAGCTATGTATGGGATGACTTCAAAGCCATTTTTAAAAATAAAAAATTCATGGGCTTGGCTTTGTCAGTACCCATGGTCTCAATTCCACTAATTTTGTGGATCGCCATGTCACCTGTAATTTTGGTCGAACAGCTCGGTCTGACCAATATGCAATATGGCTATGCACAGGTGCCTGTATTGGGTGGTTTAATTATTGGAAATATTGTCCTGATTCGCGTCATTGATCGCTATGCAGTAGGAAAGACCGTGGTAGTTGCATTGCCGTTGATGTTGGTTGGAACGCTTATCGTTTTGGCAGGTGCGATTTGGCAGGATTATTTGTTATGGTGCTTAATTATCGGTATGACCTTAATCAGTTTTGGTGAGGGCTGCAGTTTTTCTGTGCTTTATCGTTTCAGTTTAGATGCATCTGAGGTATCTAAAGGAACTGTTGCTGCCGCAGTAGGCATGATTATGATGATTGCATTCTTTGTTGTGATCGAAATTGTACGCATTATGTATGAATCTTACGGCACGATGGCATATGCATTGGCTTGTTTTATCCTTATTGCACTGTGGTTTAGTGCTCCAAGAAAAATTGTTCATCAGATCATGCAAGAAAGAGCCACTTCAGCATAAAAAAAATCCTCCTTGTGGAGGATTTTTTAATCATTGTATTTGTTCGAGATGTTTGAGTTTACGATCAAAAATAAAAGGGGCAAAGGGTAGAACGGAAGCTATCAGCCCAAGAATAAATACATTGATAGACCACTTTTGCTTCTCGCATACCACAAATAATACGACTAAAAACAACACAAATAGAACGCCATGTCCCATGCCAATATATTTCACATAAATAGGCTGATCTAACATATATTTCATTGGCATGGCA
Source organism: Acinetobacter sp. 25-47-122 (assembly GCF_056779695.1). Classification (NCBI taxonomy): domain Bacteria; kingdom Pseudomonadati; phylum Pseudomonadota; class Gammaproteobacteria; order Moraxellales; family Moraxellaceae; genus Acinetobacter; species Acinetobacter sp. 25-47-122. The sequence continues at coordinate 68,032 of NZ_JBWYIJ010000008.1, read as the reverse complement.
AAAAAAAGCAGTAGTAGGAATGAAATCCCTTCAAGTAAACCAATAATACGTAAGGACTTAATATTCATTCTCAAACCCCACAAAAGAAGACATCCTATTTTACCTAATCGTTGTTGTAGCAAAGTTAGAATCTATGTGGACTAGATCGCATTGTTTAAGGGAAATATAATTTATAATAATCGTTTTTTATGATAGTAGATTTAAAAATAAGCTAATATGTCAATCATGTCTATAAAGATGAATATGAAGTGATACTCACAACATTTTATAGATCATCAGCGAAATAAAAAAAGGACTAAGCTAGAGCTTAATCCTTTGATGAGTCTTGGGTGTAGCTTAGCGTATAACACCACATGCTACACGATCACCCCCACCACCTAGTGGTTTAGGTTGGTCTGAATAATTGTCACCACCTGCATGTACCATGATGGATAGACCTTGAATGTCTGCAAGTGTAAGACGTGGTGCAATCACTTGTGTTTTTGCATTACCTGACGCGTCAACATTTAATACTGGTAAGTCACCTAAATGACCATCGTTTGGCGTACCATGCCCAGGCGCTTGATTTGGATTGTAATGTCCACCAGCGGCAAGCGCAGCACCCATTTTTCCATCTTTTTCAGCAGGTTCACATGAGCCTTTTTCATGGATATGGAACCCGTGATATCCAGGTGATAATTTAGTTAAGTCCGTTGTGATCACAAGACCTTTGTCACTATCTTGGAAGCTAATCGTTCCAATTTGATCATGAACTCCTTGAGCACTCACCGCATTTACAGGAATGGTTTGGATTTTAGTGTTGGATTCTTTGGATGCAGATGTATTTTGCGTTGCTGCACATCCCACAAAGCCTAAACTCAGCAATGCACTGAGCATAGAAATTTTGAATGCTGAAACTTTCGATTGCATTTGCATGCTGTTCTATCCTTGTTCCATCTAAGTGATAACGCATTGAAACAAATTTGGCATTTAGCAACAAGAACGATTTAAGTATTTGATTGTATAGATTTCTTATCAGTAAAAATAAAACACCACTTATGAGAGTGGTGTTTCATTGTCTTGATCGTAGGCCATCGTGGCTTTAGGCACGGGTTCTGGTTCCAGTGTTTCATGTAACCATTCACGCCAAATGGCTAAAAGAATGGCGAGAATTACAGGACCAATAAAGAGTCCAACTAACCCAAAGCTCGCTAACCCCCCCAGTACACCAAACATGATCAATAAGAACGGAATTTGAGTAGCACCTGAAATGACCAAAGGACGAATGACATTGTCGGCTGTACTCACCACACAAACGCCCCAAGCCATTACGCCAATCGCCTCAACGGTTTGACCTTGTGAAAATAACCACAGTGAAACAGCACCATATGCCACTGGAGGACCAAAAGGAATCAGCGCCATGATAAAGGTCATAATGGTTAAAAGCATTGGATTTGGAACACCAGCAACGTAATAGCTGATTCCTGCCAATATCGACTGTGCAACGGCAGTCAAACCAACACCATATACCACTGCACGCGTTGTTTCAGAGATCGTGTCGATATAATGTTGGATACGTGGACCAATGACTTTCTCCATCGCTTTACTGACCTGTTGAACAATCGTTTGTCCATCACGGTAAAAGAAAAATAGAGAGAGCATGGCGAAACCAAGTTTGACTAAATTTTTGGTAATTTCGCTAATCACGAATTTACCGTAATTTAAATGTCCTTGAATCCATACACTAATATTACTAAAAAGTGCATTTGGGTCGGCATTGATGTCACGTACAATTCGAGAAACTTCTTTACCTACAATGGGTAATTCACGTATCACATCAGGAACGGTGATATGACCAGAAGCCAGTTGGCGCTGTAAATCAAAGAATAAGTTTCGACCTTCATGTTGAAGTAAGAAGATAGCAAAAGTGAACGGTAAACCGACAACGAGTGCCAATAAGCATGTCATAACAGACGCACCCAATGTAGGTCGATTACCACACCAAGCGAGAATACGTTTGTATAAAGGCCAAGTCATATAGGCGATAATACAAGCCCATAACACAGGTACGATAAAGTATTTGACAATGTCATATCCCAAATAAAGCAGAATAAAAAACAAGCCAAATAAAAGTACACGCTGTAAAGTTGGATTAAAATCTTGCACTAAAGTCTCTGATCTATATTCTTGATTTTCAAACGTATCTGCCGCACATCTGATTCATTTCGAGTATGCATTTAACATCATATATGAAAATGAAAAAAAAGTGCGACGACAATCTGGATTCTTTATTTAGAACCAATCACTTGGATCATCAATTAAAACATCTAACAAGGGTTGCCATTGTTGTTGTATTGATAAATAAGTTTTTTGATTTTTATCAAAAATGTTGAGACCCTGCATCGCCAATTGACCATAAGCTGTTCGTTCAGAAATCCAAGCAACAGGTTGTTGATCAATCTTGGTAAAGAACTGTTGGATCTCTTGAGCACTCTGACTATTTGGTTTGACACGATTTGCCACCAAATGAACTTGAACTTTACCTTTCCGAATACGTTTAATGTCATGGATGTGTTTTAAGAAGCGACGCGTGCTGTCGATATCAAAAAAAGAAGGTTGCAGAGGTGTGACCACTGCATGACATTCTGCAATTAATTGTTCTGCGTGTTCGCCTGTTAATGCACCTGGAGCATCAATAATCAGATAATCAAGATTCTTCGGTGCATCACCAATCGATTTTTCATGGCGCCAATCTAAACTTTGAATGTGTGTTGCTGATTCTGGGCGCTGCTTTAACCATTGTAATGCAGATTTTTGATTGTCCGCATCCGCCAATGCAACTTTATAACCTTTCTGTGCGAGTGCTGTCGCCAGCGTAATCGCAGAAATTGTTTTTCCACAGCCACCTTTTTGGTTGGCAATCAGTATCGTTTTCATGAGTTTAAAATTATACATGCTTCAAATAAGGTCTAATCTTAGCTTAGCATTAAAATCAGCCAAAACGCGCATACATGACAAAAGTTTAGTTCTTGTTTAAATTGTCCGCATAACAAGTCATAGAGAACGTCAATGTCCATTTGGATGGCAATGTTAATAGGCGCCGGTATTGGCGTGGTAATCACCACAATGATGTTGAGCTCAACCCGCAATGGCCGTATTAAAGCAGAATATGAACAATATATTGCAGAGCTTGAACTTGAGCATCAACACGCATTAGCTGCTGCTCAAAAACGCAGTGTAAATACCAGTCGTGCGGTACTGAAAGGTAAAATGGCTGAACAATTAGCACCGATTATGCCAGAATTTCAATATTTACCCAGTGATGCTAAATTCTTAGGTGATCCTGTCGACTATGTGGTATTTGATGGATATACAGATTTCCGTGATGGTGATGGCGCGGCAGAAGATATTGAGGTTGTATTGATTGACATTAAAAGTGGTGGAGCACGGCTCACCAAAGGTCAGATGGCAATTGCGAATGCAATTGCCGAAGGGCGTGTGCGTTTTGAGACGATCCGTATCGACTTTCAAGACTAGCTTGGATCAATAATCCACTATGTGAAGTGATCAGTTGGTTTTAGTCGCGCGAGCAAGCATCATGCGACGACCTACTTTGGGCACTTCTTCTGCTTCGAAATAATCGAGTTCAGAAATCTCAAAGCCAGCATCAAGCAGTGCTTGCTCGATATTTCTGTTCAAATGACAACCATCAGCAATCACTTTCTGTAATGGCGTCAAAAGATATTGAAGACGCTTTAAACTCTTTTGCTGTTGTGCATTGTAAGCGACATGTTCAACCAAATGCAAAGTGCCACCGATGCGTAATACACGTTTAATTTCATGTAGAACTTGTTGAACATGACTCACACTACATAATGTCCATGTGCTGACGACATGTTGAATAGATTGATCTTCAAATGGTAAATTTTCCGCTTTAGCATGAACATGTTCCACATGGAACGGTGCATCTTGAATACGTTGTTCAGCTAATTTGTATACATCTAGGCTGGGTTCAAGCGCATAGAGACTGTCCACAGCTTGATAAAATGGCAGGTTAATTCCTGTACCAAAACCGATTTCTAATACCTCACCTTGAATCGGAAGCAGAAGACGGCGTCTGCTATCCATCATACTTGGTAACTGCATGACTTGATTCAGAATATGAGGGAATACTCGTTGCTGATAAAATTTATAGATCATTTTTGTTCTTAACATCTTCCATTATTCGATTATTTTACACGTTGAATACACTTTTAACAGTAGACAAAATTGTGACTAAATCACGATAGATTGTTACTGTTCATCAATTTCCTTTTCAGAATGAAGTTCTAAGATAGATCATATAGATGTAGGTTAAATACAATTCAGTCGGATGTTGTCCATAGTAGATGTATGTGCTGCTGTTGAGTTGTTTTTGACACTTAGAAAGAAGGATGGATGTCTGTTGAAAAAGTTAGTTCTCGCATTATGTATCGCCCTTGGTGGTGTTTCGGCTTATAGCTCTGCCAGTGTGAAATCGAGCGACTTTAATATTGCCAATGGTTTACCCCCAGCTTCGGCAGATCAAAAAATTTCGGTATTGGAACCTTTTGAAGGGGAATTTCGTATTCTTGGTTCGAAAGAATATACCGATGATCCGCAAGCCCAATTTTCACCCATCGACTATGCCGTAACCCGCGGTATTTTCACAGAACCTGAAATTGCACGACAAATTTCGATTAATCAGTATGACCGCTATTTAAATTGGAAAATGGCAAAACCACCGATTCACCCACGCTTAGCAACACAGTTGGTGAGTAACATGCACATTATCCCAGCTAATCCAGAAATTGCGAAAGAGATTAAGAAAGTTCAACGCGGTGATCTAGTGCGCTTAGAAGGGGAATTGGTGCAAATCAATGCCAAAGATTTGGTGTGGAAGTCTGCTTTGGATTGGAATGGTATCGGCGATGGTGCATGCAAATTAATTCGCGTCGAGTCGATTGAATGGTTAGAAAAGCGCAATATTTAAATATGATTTCAGATTGATGAGTTTGAAATGACTTTCAGCTCAAAGTCTTAGTCATTAGATAAATAAGAGAGTGTGGATCATGAGCGTTGGCAAGACATCCTTATGGATAAGTTTATGTATTGGCGTACTCGGGAGTAGTCTTGCCGCATGTCAAAATCCAGTCTCTGAAGTGCAAGCGGAGTCCCATCACTATACTGATCAGCAAAATTGTCCTGCACTATTGGTGATGAAAGTGGGTGAAACCTTAGAATTTAATGCAGCAGAAAATCCAAGTACGGGTTATCAATGGCAAATCATGCAACCGCTTCATCTCTTTAAAGTTGAAGAACAATATTTGGCGACTGAAAAATCAGAAGCGATGGTTGGCGTTGGAGGTAAAAAGACAGTGAAGCTGACTGCGCTAAAACCTGGTCAGGAACTCATTGAATTGGCATATGTGCGACCTTGGGAAGTTGCTCAAGACCGTACTCAAACAGACGTCCCAACATCCTGGCAATGTCGAGTACGTATTTCTTAAGCAGACAGAAGACCGTTTCTAAAATTGTGTTGTACTTTTACTATGTACGCTATTGTTCTTTCGTGACACTCGTATTTTGACTCCAATGTTGGAGTTGGGCTTTCGCAGTATAATAATCACTCATATTTCGAATTGCATCTTTAGGATTTCGAAGCTCATCTTCGGGAGACTGTTCGAGTTCTTGATAGACCTCAATCTGATTTTCCCAGTATTGATAAAATAAGCCTTGAATATATCTACCTTGTTCCGTCTTAAGATCTAAGTCTTTCAACATATTGAGGGAGGACTGAATGAGATCTCGTTTACGCTGAAACTCCATATCCGCATTTAAATTGCCATCTGCTTTTAATTGCTGAAGTTCTGCGTCTAGCTCATCACTTAATTGCTCAAAACTTTGATCATATTGATTCAGTAAAGCAACGTCATGTGCGTCATTTGGAGTAGATTCAAATGATTTGATCGGCTGAGCTTCGATCTGTGTTTTCAATTCAACGGATGGATCAACGGATTCTTTTTGTTCGGTCTGAGAGTTTTGTTCTGTTTTTTGGCATCCAATGAGCATGAAAGGCATAGTCAGGCAGAGTGCAAATATTGAAAGTCGAATAGGGTGAAGATTTGCCGTCATGAGAGTCAATCCTCTGTTGGTTTTTTTAATGAATGATCGAGATTAAGTTTAGTTTATCGCGCACGATAGTGATAGGCATAAGTGACATAAGGAAAGGAAACTTCGTCATGGGGCGTGAGTCCCGTATGTTCAAATACGATCGATTCAAATGCTGTCTTCATTTTTGCTTGGTCTGCCGCTGACATTGCCGCAATAAAACTGGTAGATAGGAGTCGTTTGCTGACGACCTGTTCAACACTGCCGACTTGATGCTGAGTGAAGGTGCTTAAACTTTGGTATTCAAATAATTCTTGCTGCTGAAATACATTTTGCCATTGGTCACTGTGAAAGCGTGGCGTATCGGACTCAAAAGGTTCGATGTAATCCGCCAATGCTTTGACCCAATCCACTGAGATATCTCGTTGGTTCCAGACTAGACCTAAATGTCCTTGAGGTTTAAGAAGGCGATGTATTTCTTGCAATGTTTGGCGTTCAGCAAACCAATGAAATGACTGTGCGCATAAAATAGCATCAACACTATGCGTTGATTGCGCAATTTGATGGCTTGATGCTTGTAGTGTCTTCACCTCAGGATGTACTATTTTCAATTGTTCGAGCATTGCTGGAATCGGTTCGACGGCGATTATGTTCGAGGTGACTTGTTTTAGATAGTGCAGGAATTTTCCTGTCCCCGAACCTAAGTCAATCGCAACTGCATCAGGATGAATATTCAACTCATCTTTCAACCACATGACGATAGCCTGTGGATAATTTGGTCGGACTTGTTGATAAAGTTCAGCCGCAGAACTAAAACCATTTTCAGCAGCAGGATGAAGTGAATGTGTCATATTTTGCGCTTTTTAATCTGAACAGTATCTATAAAATATGACACCGACAATGTGATGTAAGCAAGTGAACGATTGATTCATTTTGCAAACCAGATGATGAGAACCCTTTTTCGGAATTGCAATGGATAAGCAAATAGTATTTGAAGACGAACACATTAGAGCAATTTATTTAAAAGGAACAACAGAAACATTGGTTCTCTCTTTTGGTGACTTGATCAGTCGTGCCAAAGGCAATGCCATTAATGCTGAAAAATCCTTAGCCAAATATGACTACAATGTCATTGGTATCATGCCAAAACAAAAGTCATGGTTCCCATCACAGAGCATGCAAGCTTTAATTGAGCAAATATCGCCTTTGTTGAATCAATTTCAGCGTGTCGTGGCTTATGGTGGTTCTATGGGCGGCTACGCAGCGATTAAGTACAGTAAGTTATTGGGCGCAGCACGTGTGGTCTCTATGGTGCCACAATATTCAATTAATCCTGCTGAAATTGAAGACCGCCGTTATACTGATTTTTACGATCCTAACGTCAATGCTGACATGCAAATTGACGCGACAGATATTGCGTCCGATGCAGAATATATCGTGGTTTATGATCCTTACTTTGATCTAGATCGCGAGCACTATGAAAAGATCAAGCCGCTTATTCCTCAACTCAATACATTACATTTACCTTATACAGGCCATGATGCGGTTGCTGTATTAGCAAATTCTGCGTTATTGCATGATTTTATTGAACATGAATTTGATGCAACCTACTTTTATCGCCAGATTCGAGCAGTTAAAAAGAACAGTAAATTTTACTATCGAAGCGTGATCGCACATCTGCTTGGCACTCACAATGAAGCATTGGGTAATATTTTAAAAACCATCGATCTACAACTAGACAGTAGCTTTTTTGATGCCAGTCTTAAACAGACGATTACCCGTATTTTACTGACCAACAAACGAGTAGATGAACAAGATCTACAAAAGCTCGGTATTTCGATTCATTTGCCGTTTGAAAATAAAACACAACTTCATGACAGCTTTGGCAAAGTGTTGGTCTTTAACGTGATCACCCAAAAACTAGAAAGCTATGAACAACATGTGATTGATATTAATGGTAAATATATTATTCCATTACATGTGGAAAGTACTGGATTGGCCCAGATTGAAATTAAAAAACAGCACTATCTCATTTGTATGAATGATCGCCGTGTCACCAAATTGATCAAAATGGATGATGCGCTCAGTGCGGATATGAGCCCTTTGATTGTGAAAAAGGGCGAAGGTTTCTTTAGCATCAGTTATAAGCATCTTTATATGCACTGCGATGAGTTAGGAAACTGTATTTTTGAATCAGACACTGTTGGTGAGGCAGAAAAATTTTCAGTGGAGTAAGGCTGAATTTTTCATAGCAATTGATCAAAGCGCTTCGGCGCTTTTTTTATCTTTAAGTAAAAAATATAGAGTGTGTGATAGATCTCAATCTGTCGTAAAAAGCGATATTGTTTAAAATTTACCCGTGTTTATTTTGTAATTAAAGCGATGGAATGACTCTGTTTCATTGTTAAGATCAGGCAATATATAACGAATTTGAATGATTCAAATGATGATGTATTTATGAATATCGGAATATTCATGCATCTTTGACGTGTCTACTTGAGCACAAAAACCCATATAAATGGAATTTAGGTGGGACAGATGAATAAAAAGAAAATTGTAAAAACTGAAACAGGAATGAATCCTCCAAAACAATCGCGTACACATCGCCGTGTTATGCAGGTGATTCAAACTGCTGAAAAACTTTTAGTTAAAATGGGCTTAGAGTCAATTTCAATTCCCGAAATTGCCAATGCTTCAAACATTCCAAGAGCCAGTATTTATCAGTTCTTTCCGACAAAATATGATCTGTTGCATCATATGGCACAGTTGCATTTGCAGAAACTAGTAAGCTTGCTCAAGGAAGCTGGTTTAAACGTCATACGAGAACATCCGCACGAAAGTATGACGGCTTATGGTCGAATGGTGGCTGCAGCTGTGATTGAAACCACTGCCAAGTTTTATAATGAGTCTGCTGTGGCCCGATTATTGATTTTATCAGGACCACTGAACCGACAAGTATATTTACGTCATCAAATTGAACTCAAAAAGTTCAGTCAAGATTTAAGAGATGCACTTAAAGCCATTCGGGTAGATGATTATTTACCGCAACAACCTGACAGTATGTTGATCATTATTGAAATGATCTTTACTTGTATGAAACATGGTTATTACACAGAAGATCGGATTTCTGAACGTATTTGTGAGGAAGCGTATCGTTTGGCAACGGCATATTTAAATGCGCTGAAAGAAGATCAATTTTCCCTAAAAGCACAGCGTGCAGCAACGACGCAATCTGAGACAAAAAACCAGTCAAATCAGCTATTGTTGACCTACAATTAAGCTTACAATCAGTTGAATTATCATGAAAATCTTGCAGTCGAAATGCAGATAAATATTGCTGAGGTTCAACGTGAAAGCTGTTTTTTTGGATCAATTCTCTCTCGATCAGAATGATTTAGATTTTTCGGGGTGGTATCAAGTCTTTGATGAGGTAACATTTTTTGAGCGCACTGATCCAGATCAAGTGCTTGAACGCATTGCGAATGTAGATGTGGTGCTGACCAATAAAGTGGTGATTACGGCAGACATGATGCAACAACGACCGCAGCTTAAATTAATTTTAATTTCAGCCACAGGCACCAATAATGTCGACTTAATCCAAGCAAAAGCTCAAAACATTGTGGTATGTAACTGTCAGGCATATGGTACTGCCGCTGTAGCTCAACATACCATGATGTTAATGCTCAACTTGGCAACGTCTTTTATTCAATATGATCGTGCAGTTCGTGCGGGTGAATGGAATAAAGCATCACAATTCTGTTTATTAGATTTCCCCATTGCTGAATTGAATGGTAAGACCTTAGGGATTTTGGGCTATGGTGAACTTGGTCAAGCAGTAGCGAAATTGGCTGAAGCCTTTGATATGAAGGTGATTGTGGCTCATTTACCAGGACGACCTGCAGCCGATGATCGTGTCAGTTTAGAAAGCTTGCTGCGTCAATCAGACTTTATTAGCTTACATTGTCCATTAACTGAAACAACACGCGACTTAATTGATACGGAAGCATTCAGTCTAATGAAGGAAAGTGCATATTTAATTAATTGTGCCCGTGGTGGCATTGTGAATGAACAAGCATTGGCGGAAGCACTAATAAATCGGAGAATCGCAGGGGCAGCGACTGATGTATTGAGTACAGAACCGCCTCAGCAAGGCAATGTGTTATTGAATTCGGATATCCCTAATCTCATTATTACACCACACAGTGCATGGGGAAGCGTTGAAGCACGTCAACGCATTGTGCAACAAGTACAGGAAAACGCAGCTGCATTTAAAGCGGGTCAACCGATCCGTCAAGTCAACTGAAGTTAAGCAATAAAAAAAGGTGCTGTGAGAAGCACCTTTTTTCTTGAAGAGATATAAATAAACTCAACCTAATAAATAAACTCCACTTAGGTTTGAATAAAACGACATGGTTTAACGTGGGACACCTGCATCACTGTCATCTACAGCTGGATTAGAGGTGGTAGCTCCACTATTAGGTAAAGCAACACTTTGACGCTGAATGGTCGGTTCTGCTTCAGGTGCTTGATTTTGACTTGCTAGCGTGGTGTTGGCTGATTGCGCAGTTTCAAGGTTGACTGAATTTTCTTGAACGGGTAAAGCGACCGATGCAGTAGTTGGAGCAGGGGAGGCTGTGACAGCAGGTGCTGTCGTTGGGTTGGGTTGACTCAAACTGCCTCTTTCGATGGGAACGCCACCTGCACCGACGAGGTTCTGTTTAGCATGCTGCACAGATTTAACAGTTGTATCTACGCCTTGACGAGCACCGTCACGTAATGCAACCGCTTTTTCATTGGTGAATTCTTTGGTGTTTTGCCAAGCTGAATCGACGGATGGCTTGATTTTAGCAATACCACGCTTGGTCGCATCATCAACGGTATTGGCTGTATTTTGCAAAGTCTCTTGTGCTTTGACTGCAAGTACTTTGGCTAAATTTGGATTGTCACCGTAAGCAGGATTGTTGCCTGTTAAAGTAGAGTCTTGAGCAAATGTAGTTGCTGAGCATAGCGTAATACAACTTACCAGCATCGTTTTCATTATGTTCATGAAGGATCCTCTTCTCAGTTCTGTATGGGTGGCGCTGTGACTCAATCGCCTCATCTGTACAAAACTTTTGAATTTTTTATCAGTTTCCAAGCAAACTACATGAGCGATGGGGCTGTTTCAATGTTGAAATGTATCTGTAACGTTGTGCTTCGGCAGTTTTAATGATTAACGCTACAATTTTTATTCATCTTGCATCGCTTAAAGGCTTTTAGGATACAACACTACATTGTGTGCATTAGATCGTGGACAATAAAATTAAAAGTAAAGTTTATCCTCCGATTCTAAGACAGGTGTTGATCAAACCAATATATTCAACATAAAAAAGTCTGAGCATTGATTCATGCTCAGACGCTGTTTATAAGAAATATAAAAATTAATGCTTCAGATATTGAGTCGGGACTTTTGGTAAAACCACGCTTGATGGGTATTGTGAATTCGAATAGATCGAAATCGATCCCAAAAGCGATGAAGTTAAATTTGGTAATGGGGCAACGCCTTTCCATACATCACTGGAAACCACCGAAATTTGAATACGATGGCCTTTCGGAATAAGCGCAGCAGTTGCTGGAATCTCAACATTGACCAAGACTGGCTTGTTTTTGTCTAAAGGCTGAATATCCGATGCTTTAAATGTATGCCAAGGTTGAATCATTTGTCCTTTGATATAACGAGAACGTGATTCGTCAACTTTACGCATGGACGCTGTGATAATACCCGTGCTTAATGTTTTAGCATTGCCCGTTCTTGGGTCCACATCGGATACACGTACGACTAAACCACTGTCTTTAGAGCTGGATGAAATCCACAAGTCAGCTTGTATCGGTCCATTTAAATAATAGTCTTCAGTTAAAGGTACTGAGTTAAAGACCGAAGCAGGAATATTTGCCAAGTTGCTATTTTCCAGACATGGGAACGGTAGGATAGACGTTGCACCAATGAGAACTTGTTCAACAGTACTTGAGCATAAACCGAAAGTTGGCGCTTGTAATAAGTAGTTTTCACCAGAGCTTGACGTTGGTCGATCTTTTGCAAGGTTTCCACGTGTATTTAAGAATAAACGATCTGGTTCTAATGCTACATGCGGCCAATCCGTACTGACGACATAATCTTCATAACCGTGCACCCATTGTGTGACATTAGGTAGAGTTTCAGCGCCAGTGTTGATGCCTTTTAAATATTGATCAAACCATTGAAGTTGCATTTTGTCTAAACGCGGTACATTACCTTTAGGCAAACTTGGGAAAAGTTGTGCGGCTTGAATGTGTGCCCAAGGGCCAATAAAGGTTTTTACTGTGGTATGACCTTTTAATGCTTCATGCCAAAGCGGTTCACTGCGTTGGAACAAATCACGTGTTCCCCCGACAATAAAAGTCGGAACTTTAATATTATTGGCTTGTTCTAACAGCGATCTTTCTTGCCAAAAGTCATTATCAAAGGCATCAGCTTTGCCTTTTAGAGCATTGGCAAAAAGCGGTATTTGGAATTCTGTACTGTTAATAATTTTATCGAGTGCGGTCAGTTTTCCAGTAATCGGATCTTGCACCAAGGTATCAATCGGTAAAGTACCCAACAGTGTAATTAAACTCATCCAAAGTGGAATGAAGTTAGTATTTAGCTGCCCGCCATTGAAAAGAATATCGCGGTACGCATCACCCATAGGTACGATTGGGAACGCTGCCTTGATTGCTGGATGTTGTGTCGCTGCACCCAGCATCGCCGTGATTCCTAAATAAGAAACGCCATATAAGCCGACATTTCCATCAGAGAAGCTTTGTTTACTTGACCAGTCAATAATTTCATAAGCATCTTGTTGTTCGACTTTACCAAAAGCTTCCCACTTACCTGTAGAGTTGCCTGTTCCACGAACATCTGCAACGACTGTTGCGTAGCCACGTTTCACCATTTCCGGGTCTGCACCACCTGCTATTGCTGAAACCTTACCTGCAACCCCTGCGCTATAGGCCGTTTGAATAACAATCACAGGGAATTTTGCATTGATAGGACGACCTGACTCATCCGCAGGGAGCGTGACATAAGTGGCGATTCGCGTTCCATCACGCATGGTAATCCACTGTGCTGGCAAGGTCACCGACTGAGGATATTCAGCAGGTCGATCATACAATTGCCATTGAGCATTGGCATTGGAAAGTGATGGGACTTGAGGTTGACTCGGAGATTGTCTAGTTCCGAGTCGGGTGTTTTTTAATGCAACGGGAGTACCTGGGAGCGTGACATCTGGGGAGGTCACTGGGTCGGGTTGAGGACTTAAATAGCTTAAGTCTGGTGTCACGTTTGGTGTTGGATTAATTGTTTTATTTGCTATGCCGATGGTGGTCGCAAGTATCGTGACACCAATGCCAACAGCAGCATAGAAAGAATTTAGCAATTTCATTACATAATTCCTTTTTGTTTTTCATTTTTTTAGTCGTGCTTGAGTGAAGAATGAAATATGCATAAAGCCAAATCGTTCCATTCATTTTATTGTTATGTCTCCTAATTTGATCAAAAAAGATAATTCAGATTAGGCTTTGATGTTGTATAATTGTTTAGTTTAACTAACAAGTTTGGGTCTTGTTGTTTGTCGGATTGGCAATAATATTTTGATTAAGTATTTTATTTTTAATATAAAAAAATATTGATTGGGTCAGTTTAAAAAATACAAGCGTATATAAATTAATCATAATTTAGAAGATATTTCTTCTATCTGATTTCTAAAGAAAATTGTTGAATGTGAGCACTTATGCCAATCAGGAGCTTTTATTGAAACTGTAGAAACTCAGCGCTATGTGAGACTTTCACCTTTATGAAAAAATCGTGATTAATCAAATTTTTTTACTCTGATATCTGAAGCAATACTGATTTAGGCAAAATATGCGTAGCTTTAAATCAAAGTCATTCCTCGAATAGATGATTTATATTTTTCTTAATCAGAGCACCAAGTTGAGGATCAAATCCATCTACCAAGAATCGGCTAATTAATCCTTCTATTAGTGTGTAAATTAATTCGGATAAGTCTTGTTTGCCCATATTCAAGCAATGTATTGATATTAATTCTTTTATCCATTGTTTATGATTTTGAGCAACTGAGATTATAGATTTATCGTTTTGGTTCGATTCAGCGACAGCTCTAACAAATAAGCATCCTTTAAAGGAGTCTTGTTGAAACCACTGCATATGCCAATCAAAAATTTTGTTTATTGCAGTAAGACCTTCTGATTTGCCAATATATTTAAACAAACTCTCTTTAAATTTTTCATCACGAGCTTTGAGAACGGATTCAACCAACTGCATCTTATTTTTGTAGTACGTGTACATCGTGGTTTTCGAACACCCTGATTGATCTCGAATTAAGTCTACACCTACGCCAACAAAGCTATTTTGGTTAAATAGTTTTTCTGCTGTATCAAGAATTTTTAATGCTGATTTTGACATCCTTGCAATCCTGAAAATAAAAATAGTACAGATCTGTACTATTTTTATTTTATCTGTATTATGCTTTTAAAACAATATTAAAAAGGCGATATCAGTATGCTTTCAATTTTTGAAGGAAAAGAAAAACTTACTGCTTTTCCTAAACCGCACGAAATGATTCGGAGCTTTATTGGAGGAACAATTAGTATTTTTTTGCTACTTTTGTTGAGTAAATTAACGGGAAATATTTATATCATGGCGCCTTTTGGCGCAACTTGTGTAATTCTTTATGCAGTATCACAGTCGCCATTAGCTCAACCTAGAAATGTGATTTTCGGTCATTTTATTTCTGCTTTTATCGGTCTATTTTTTCTTAAGTTCTTTCCTGATTCGATTTTGACTGTAGCTTTATCAGTTGGTTGTGCGATTACCTTAATGCAATTTTTTAGATGTGTGCATCCTCCAGCAGGAGCAAATCCATTGGTCATTTTATTAACAGCAGATTCAATCAGCTATGGATGGAATTTCCTCATATTTCCTGTGCTTTTAGGATCTGTGGCTTTAGTATTGATTGCGATGGTTGTGAATAATATTAAACCTAATCATAAATGGCCACTTTACGGTTTAGGTATAATCAAATCCAAGCCATGATTGAAATTCGCATCATTCGATTTTTTTTAATCTTATGTGAAACTACCTGAGATAGTCTTTCACTCAAACCTATCTTTTTTGAGACTTGGCGCTGGTCGAGTCACTTTATACTCCCCACTTATAAAAAAAAAGCACAGTTGGTTTTAGCCAATTGTGCTGTCGTAGTTTATGAGTGATCAGATGAATGGTTTTTTAGAGTCTTAGAAATGTTCACACTGTTGAAGATTTTGCGCTTTAAAGTGGTTTTTGAGCGCGTTGAAATTGGTTTGTTTTACTGAATCTTGAATATCAAACACGGTTTGTTTGTTTTCGACATCAGCATCTAAATTTGAATGCGCTGACATCAGTTGCTCCCCTTGGAAGAACCAGTATTCAGTGGCTTTGCCTGTTGCAAAGTTGCCAGTGAACTCGATCAGACAGTTTTCTTTTTGTTTGATGAGTCGTGCTAAGTTGTCTTTGGTTTCAGGCTCAACAGCAATGTTTTTGTGTTGTTCTAAAACAATAGGTGCGTTGGGATTAGTTGGTGTAGTTGAACATGCTGTAAGAATTAAACAAATTAAAGCTGAAATGACTAAAGTTTGGATTTTCATCGTCGGTCTTATATTTTGATCTCTATGAGTTTAAGTATATGAATTTGAAATTAGAAAGCCTATAGGCAGATGGTTGAGTTTTGGTGAATCAGATCTTATAGGTTAGATAAAATAATCTAAAGATTAATTAATTATTTCAAATATAGCCTCTCCGTAATTTATTTGAATTAATACTCTCTCTCCTTTAGTTGTGGGTTCAATTTTTAGTGAAAAAAGTCCAGTATTAAGAATTAAATCATTAAGATTTTTAAAACCATATTCCATTTTAATTCTTTTATTCGCATCAGGGAATTTTTGACTAATTAATGCGCTTACAGTTGTAAGTGATAACCAACCATTATTCTTTTTATTGTTAGTAATTAAGTTCTCAATCTCTTTGTAAATTTCATCTGCAGGGAAAATTAGACGTGTTTTAAACAAATTAGATTTCAAAAAATCAATTTGTGTTTCTAGTGATTTTTGAGCTGTCATACAATATTGCTCAAATTGATCTAAAAAAGGTTTATGTTTGGATTCAAGGTTCAATAAATAATCGATAGCAGCTTTAGAGTCTTCAAAATTAGATAAATTGTATTTTTCTTGAAAATGGTGTGCTATGAAATTTCGATCTTTAACGAATTCTTGTAGTTGGTTGTTCAGTTTACTATGGCTGTGTTCACATAGATTAAAAGATATTTTCATATCCAGTCGAATAGCATTTTCAAGTTCAGGACTTAAAGTATCTTCTTGGTCTTGGGAAGGATTGACTAGAAATAATGAATTTAACGCTTTTGTGCTTAAACCACCTAGTGTTTGGTTTTGAACAGATGGTTCTATAATTAGAGGAGAATCATTAGGTTTAGAAATAATAGTCCTATTCATTTTTACTAGATTTTTTAGCCTCATCTCTATTGTTTGAAAACGGATTAGATGCTTCCCAAGTAAGCTATAAATTTTTTCATGAATTTGCTCAATATTTTGCATTTTAAATAATTATAAAAAAACCCCACTCATTTATAGCGGGGTTTTCTTTAACTTACAAGAAGTTATGGATTAGTGCTGTAACACCGAAATATCAGCCACTTTCGTAAACAAGTCACGAAGCTGTGCAAGCATACGCAAACGGTTCGCTTTTAATTCAGCATCATCAGCCATGACCATTACACCGTCAAAGAACGCATCTACAGGTGCACGAAGTGCAGCAAGTGCAGACAGTGCAGCTGTGTAGTCTTTGGCAGCAAATAACGGTTCAACCACAGGCGTAATTTTCGCAAGTTCAGCGAATAATGCTTTTTCAGCATCTTCAACCAAGTTTGCTTCAACCACTTGACCTTCAGGTGCAGCTTCTTTCGCAAGAATGTTTGCAACACGCTTGTTAGCAGCAGCAAGTGCAGCAGCTTCAGGCAATGCACGGAAGTGATTTACCGCATTTACACGCTTGTCAAAATCAAGTGGAGATTTTGGAGACAACGCTTGAACGGCTTGAATCACATCTACAGCAACGCCTTGGTCTTCGTATTTCGCACGGTAACGACCTTCAAGGAATGCAACAGCATCATTTAGTGTCTTATCGTGATCTTTCAATACATCGCCATAAGCAGCGAGTGCTAGTTTGATCAAATCTTCAATGGATACATCAAGCTCGTTTTCAGTCACAAGACGTAAAATACCAATTGCAGAACGACGCAGTGCAAACGGGTCTTTAGAACCTGTAGGTGCTTGACCAATACCAAAAATACCTGTGAGCGTATCTAAACGGTCAGCAAGGGCAATCGTTGTACCTGTTTTGGTTTTCGGTAAAACATCACCTGCGAATTTAGGTAGGTACTGCTCACCTAAAGACTCAGCAACTTCGTCATTTTCGCCTTCAAGACGTGCGTAGTAAGTACCCGCAATCCCTTGAAGTTCTGGGAATTCACCCACAAGTTCAGAGGTTAAGTCACATTTTGCAAGAAGCGCCGCTTTTTCAGCATCTTCCGCTTTTGCACCTGTAATAGGAGCCAAAGCAACAGCGAGTTTTGCAATACGTTCAGACTTGTTCCAAAGCGTACCCAATTCTGCTTGGAAGACCATGTTCGCAAGTTTCTCTTTACGAGAAGCAAGCGGTTGTTTTTGGTCTTGTAAGAAGAAGAATTCAGCATCCGACAAACGTGGACGAACCACTTTCTCGTTACCTTCAATAATTTGTGTCGGGTCTTTCGACTCAATGTTTGACACAGTAATGAAGTACGGTTGAAGTTTATTGTCAGCGTTTACTAAGCAGAAGTACTTTTGGTTGTCCTGCATTGTGGTGATCAATGCTTCTTGAGGAACAGCAAGGAAACGTTCTTCAAAGCTAGCACGAAGTGCAACAGGCCATTCAACCAGTGCAGTTACTTCATCACGTAAATCACTTGGCACAATCGCAATTGCATTTACTTCATCAGCTAATGCTTTGACTTGACCATCGATAATTGCTTGACGCTCTTCAAAGTTTGCCACAACGTAAGCTGCTTTTAACTTCGCTAAGTATTCATCAGCGTGCGTTAAAGTAATTGCTTCAGGTGCATGGAAACGATGACCAAATGTTACGTTACCTGCTTTGTGATCTTGAATCGTTGCATCAACAACGTCGTTGTCTTTAAGCAATACTACCCATTTTACAGGACGTACAAATTCAGTACGGCTTGCCGCAGAACGCATACGTTTCGCAATTGGAAGATTGTCCAATGCATTTTGTAAAATTTGTGGAAGTAAAGCATCAAGGCTTTGACCTTTCACGTCTTTTAAGTAGCAAACTTTTTCAACTTTACCAGCTTGGAAAGTCGAGATTTGATCAACCGTGATGCCTTGACCACGCATAAAGCCTTCAAGCGCTTTAGTTGGGTTACCTTCAGCATCAAATGCAGCTTGTTTCGCAGGGCCATCAAAACGTTTTTGCGTGTCCGCTTGTGCACTATCAACGTTTACAATTTTAAGCGCAAGACGACGTGGTGCTGCATAGGCTTCGATAGAATCAAACGCTAAGCCAGCATCTTTTAAGCCTTTTACTGTTTCTGCTTGTAGTGCATCACGTAATTTTTTAAGGCTTTTTGGCGGAAGTTCTTCACAACCTAATTCGAACAAAACGGTATGTTTAGACATTATTTGCTCTCCTCAGATTTTGCTTCTGCTTCAACTTGTGCCTTTAACTGTGCCAATACTTCATCACGTAATGCAGGTTCTGCCATTGGGAAACCAAGTTCCGCACGTGCAGCCACATAAGCATTTGCAATTGAACGTGCCAATGTGCGTACACGTAAGATATAACGCTGACGTTCTGTCACAGAAATTGCACCACGCGCATCAAGCAAGTTAAAGCTATGAGACGCTTTAACCACTTGCTCATACGCAGGAAGTGGAAGTTTTGCTTCGATTAAACGTGTTGCTTCAGTTTCATAGAAGTCGAAGAGTTCAAACAGTTTATCGACAGGTGCGTATTCAAAGTTATAAGTCGACTGTTCAACTTCATTTTGATGGAATACATCACCATAAGTCACTGTACCAAACTGACCTTTAGTCCAAACCAAATCGTAAACTGAGTCTACACCTTGCAAGTACATTGCAAGACGCTCTAAACCGTAAGTGATTTCACCGGTAACAGGGTAGCATTCAACACCACCAACTTGTTGGAAATAAGTGAACTGAGTCACTTCCATACCGTTTAACCATACTTCCCAACCTAAGCCCCACGCGCCAAGCGTTGGAGATTCCCAATTGTCTTCTACGAAACGAATGTCATGTACCAACGGATCAATACCAATCGCTTTAAGCGAGTCAAGATACAACTGTTGGATGTTGTCTGGGTTTGGCTTAAGTACCACTTGGAATTGGTAGTAATGTTGCAAACGATTTGGGTTTTCACCATAACGACCGTCTTTCGGACGACGTGAAGGTTGAACGTATGCAGCGTTCCAAGTTTCAGGCCCTAATGCGCGTAGGAAAGTTGCAGTGTGGAATGTACCTGCACCCATTTCCATGTCGTAAGGCTGTAACACGACGCAGCCTTGCTCCGCCCAGTAGTTTTGTAAGGCAAGAATTAAGCCTTGGAAAGTATCAATATGCGATATGGCGCGACTCATGGTCTTCCACTTAAAATTAGAGAAAAATTGCGCTCAATTATAAGGACTTTAGCAGGGAGTGGCAAAGGTTAGTCCATAAATTTGTGCGGCCAACTCAATTGCTAAAAAGTTTGCATACTTGGAGCAGAACGACATCTGTAGTGTTCTTTCCTAGATGTCGAAGTTTTTAATCAGATGGCATGAAATAAACCTCAGTTGATTTCATTTTTACTTTAATTTTTGGCATCTCATTGGGAATATTCCATCGGAGATAATGAATAAATCTTTGAATCTCTGTATCACTATGTTATAAATGTTATGTTATAACATTTCAAATGTAATGTATTGTCATAATAAGAGATGATCTCCATGAAAAACCAATTACCAAAGATCAGCATTTTGCTTTCAGCTATTTTACTGACAGCTTGTGGTGGTAGTGATAACAACAAATCAAATCAGAATAATCCGCCTGAAAAACCAACAACTGTGGTAAATCAAGAGGGGAGACTTTTGATCATCAATGATCAAGTCGATCGACCAGAATTGAGTTTATTCGATTTAGAACAGCAAAAAGTCATCGATGTTAAACAACTGAAGACGATGCCATTTGCGTTACATAGCAGTCCCAGTTCACGTTATGGCATCTTGATGGATCGAGTTGGTGGAACTGTTAATTTTTATGACAGCGGTTTAAGTGATAAGGGAACTGCTTCACCTCAGTTATTGAACTTCCAACTCAATGGTGCTGCACCTACGCATTATCGGAATTTTAATGGTCAGGCTGCTATTTTTTATGATGGTAGCGAGACTGAAACATCAAAATTTGATGTATTCACAGATGCAGGAATCGCTTCAAAAAATGTGGCATCGCAAAAGCTTCCGTTTAAACATCATGGCGTAGCTGAACCGTTGGGTGAGTATGTATTGAGTTCATATTCAGGATCAGGTGAAACATTAGCAAGTGTGGTGAGAAATTACGAACTGCATGGTGATCATTTCCATGGTCAAAATAATTTAGAAAATACGTGTCCAGGTTTGCACGGAGCCTCATCGGTTAAAGGTTATAGTGCATTTGGCTGTGAAGACGGCGTGTTACTTGTCGAGCATGGTGTTGCAGGTCTTTTTAAAGACTCGAAGATTAAGTTGGATGTTCGTATTGGTACAGTCGTCGGCCAAGCCAATGCGCAAGAGCTAGTTGGATTGGCGTCCGCTACACCTGATTTATTCATTATCAATGGTGCAAATAAGCTGATTCAACAAATTCCATGGACTGAGAAAGATACCAATGTGAAACGTCTTCAGCAGACATATAGCCAATCTGGCGATTATTTCGTGATACTCGATTCATTGGGGCAATTGGTGATTTTAGATACTGAGTCTTGGACAGTGAAACATCGTATTCAAGTGATTGAGCAAGGTTCAGAAGCGATAGAGAAGGCAGCGCTGATTGCGCATGGTCAGCAAGATCGTGTTTTCATCAATAATGTGGTGACGAAACAGATTCATGAGATTGATTTGAAATCGGCCAAGATTGAACGCAGTATCAAGCTAGATGCCGTACCACAAAAATTCACTTGGTTGGGTGTTGCAAAATAAATAAAAGACTGGCTTTGAATCGACAAGAAAAAAGCACGATACCGTGCTTTTTTCTTTTTTGAACATTTATTTAGATCAGATAAAGAACCAATAGATAAATAGTGAAACAATGAAAATACACATAATATTCAGGACGAAGCCGACTTTCATCATTTCGGACTGTTGAATATGTCCAGTACCAAATACGATGGCATTTGGTGGTGTCGCAACAGGAAGCATAAATGCACAAGAAGCACCAATGCCGATCACAATAACTAAAATTTCCTTAGGCATACCCATTTGATCGGCAATCGCTGCAAAGACTGGTACTAACAGTGCAGCAGATGCAGTGTTACTGGTGAATTCTGTTAAAAAGACAATAAATGTTGCTACAACAAAAATAATCATCAATGGTGAGGTATCACCAAACACATTTGCAAGCGTTTGACCAAGTACCAATGAACTGCCTGAATCTTTTAAAATTGCACTGAGGGTTAAACCACCGCCAAATAAAAATAAAACGCCCCAATCTGTATTTTCAGCAACTTGTTTCCATGTTGCAGTGCCGATAATCACGACCAAGCATGCTGCCAAAACAGCAATCCAAGTATCAGGTTGTGAAATACCAAAGTTCTCGGTCAGCTTTTTGCTGAAGATCCAAGCAATAGCCGTACAGACAAACAATACCATTGTTGCAATTCGAGTACCCGTCCAAGGAATATCCTCAGTCACAAATTGCACTTTATGATTGAGCTTAGGTCTAAGTACCAAATAAAGACTCAAGAGCATGGCAGGTAAAATAAGCATCATCATCGGTAAACCGATTTTCATCCAATCTGCAAAATCATAGTCTAAAGCCTTAGCCGCGATTGCATTTGGTGGAGAGCCAACCATGGTCCCTAAGCCACCAATACTTGCAGAATAGGCAATACCTAACAGGATAAAAACAAATGTTTTTCGGTCTTTGGTTAAATCCAAGTGAGAAAGTAAACCAAGAGCAAGCGGTAACATCATTGCAGCAGTTGCCGTATTTGAAATCCACATAGATAAAAGTGCTGTTACAGCAAAAATCGCCATTACAGAGATGCCGAGATGACCACCAGACATAGAGATGATCCACATCGCAATTTTTTTATCCAGCTTTTGAATATGCAAAGCGGTCGCCAATGCGAAGCCACCAAAAAATAAAAAAATCACAGGATCTGCAAATGTAGCTAATGCCGCTTGTGTTGTGATTGGTATAAGCTCATCGCCTTTAGCCATAGGCATCACGAGAAGAACCGCGAGTACGGGTACCAATAGGGCGGTAATCGTGATATGGATGGCCTCAGTCAGCCATAAAATGCCGATAAAGCAAAGTAATGCCAACCCTTTATTGGCGTTTTCATCATAGGGTAAGACTTGATAGAGTCCATAAGAAATAAAAGCGGCGATCAGTATCAACACCCAACCTTTGATCAGCCCTTTTGGCATCATGTTGGTCGGGGTCGCGAGTTGTTCCGTCATATTCGCTCCTTTTGAATATCGCTATAGGCTTTATAGTTGCATGTATTAAACTTCTTAATTCTGAAGAATGAATATCCTTATCATTTTTCAAAATATACTATTTAAACAATGAAATCGATTGTTCTAATAAATTATAGCTTTGCCACAGGGCTTGAATACCGAGCAAAAGTAATAGGATCAATACTGTATTTTTAAAAAACTGTTGAGAAATGTGTTGCCTGATCCGTCCGCCGATCCATACCCCAAATATCGCAAAAACACAGATCAACATGACTAAAAGTTGTTGATGCTCATCAATATTGACCAAAATTGGGTAAAGTAGAAGGAGTTGTATCAATTTGCTGGCGATAAAGCTTAAATTACTCACGATCACAATATCGGTTTTACTCAGCTGACAGCTGAGTAAATACATCATTAGAAATGGTGCCATTGCATTGGTAGCACCACCGATAATGCCTGCTAACAGACCGAATATCAGCATATTGAGCACTGACGGGCTAACGGCGAATGAATGTTGTCGTAATTGATCAATCACATACAGCACCATCACCATGCCAAGTAAAAGCTTTAAATAACCTTCATTGAGCCACAATAAAAGTTTTACCCCAAGCAGACTGCCAACTAAGCTACTTAGAATAAGGGGGGAAAATCTTATGCTGTAGTGTTGAATGCTCTGCCATATTGAATAGTGAGGGTGAGCAGTTAGCAGAATTAAATTTAAAATGAGACAGGGAAGAATGACCAAAGTGACAGCGAGGCTGAGCGGGAGTTGAGTAGAGAGTACGGCGGTACTCATCATGGGAAAGCCGAAACCGCTCAGGCCATGTAATAATGCGGCCAGTGCGCATAGCCACAATACCATCCATTCCGACTGTGCCATTGATTGTCCATATTTATTGTTTTGTTCAAGTTAGCGCTATTTTGAGAAAGATGCAAAATGAGAATAAAAAAAACACGATAATTGGGGGAAATTATCGTGTTGAAAAACTCACCCGAGGTTGTGTGGGTGATTGAGGGTAAACTCAAGTTAAAGCGGTGATCTATCCTGATGTACAGTGCGCATTGGACGATCATAAGTATTTGAATGTTCGTGCTGAACTTTATTTTTTGGCATCACTAACCAAAGCACTAAGTACACTAAAATTCCTGGAAATGCAGCGCTCATCACTGACACTAGAACAAAAATAATTCGTAATAAATTCGCATTCCAACCAAAACGTTCAGCAATACCGCCCATCACACCAGCAATCATGTTAGAGCGGTTTGAGCGATATAAACCAACATTGGCCATTGAGTTCTCCTTTAGAACCTAAAATAGTCATGAAATAGACTTCGCAATTTCTCTTTGACGTTTGTCTATACTTTTTATATGGAGAATAATTTTTCGTTTTAAAGGATGTTATTCAAAAAATATCGTAATTTTATGTAATGAAAAAGATAAAACCTAGATGTGGTATAGGTTCTTAATAATTAGACAGATCAGGCTAATACTTGTATATCCCTATTTTATAAGGATAATATTTTTATACATCGCAATTTATGAAATGGCTCAAGATATAAAATGATGAATTTAAATTTTAAAGTTCATTCAATCTCAATGTTCAGCATTATCGCCATCATGAATATTGCACTTGCGGCATGTAGCCAGAATGAATCGCCACACATTGAACACATCAACCAAATTCAGGAGTCGCATACGCCTGAGTCATCTAACTCATTAACGAATGTTGCAGGTAAGGCACGGCCTCCAGTTCAAGAGAAAGCGGATACAACACCGCAGTCTGTTGCTAAAGAATGGCAGAAATTTGTAGGTCGTTACCAAACCACCATGCAATGTGATGATGGCTTTGCTCGTTGTGATAAGGGTGAAGCTGAGTTTATTATCAATTTATTGGCTGATGGCACAGCTCATCGTATTTTTATGCATCGTGGTAAGGTTGAATTTACAACGCAACGTCAATATCGCCAAGATCGTTGGTTGTATGATCCGCATCACCATCAAATCATTATTTTGAGAGAGAGTGGGGTTCAATTTTTTTACGATTTGGATGAGCAGGGTAATATGGTCATGGATCTTGATAAAATTGCCAATGCAACGCAAGTGAACCAAACTTTCTTTAAAGACAATCCGCTTCCGTCACGTGCATATACTTTGCAACGTCAAAAGCTTTGAAGATATAAGAATTGATACTCTATGAGGGTAGCTTGTATTATATTGCAGACAATAAAAAAGCCTTTCAAGATGAAAGGCTTTTTTAAGAATCTGGTGGGTCGTCCGCGACTCGAACGCGGGACCAACGGATTAAAAGTCCGCTGCTCTACCAACTGAGCTAACGACCCATAGGGGTTTCAAAATAAGTGGTGGGTCGTCCGCGACTCGAACGCGGGACCAACGGATTAAAAGTCCGCTGCTCTACCAACTGAGCTAACGACCCATCTCGTTTTGATGTTGCGTATTTTAGCAAGTTATTTGAGTAGCGCAAGTAAAAAATATAAAACTTTGTTACGTTTGGCTAGAAATGACACAATTTCGTGTTTTCTAGCCAAAAAACAATCGATTTTAGCTTAAAAACGATATTTATACTGTTCAATATTTTTCAAAATATCTTCATTTAAATCGCAATATGCATCTTCATTTGGTAATAAAACCAAAATACGATCTGAAGTTTTGTCTGGAAAATAAGCTTCTTCCTTCAACTTACTCTTTTGATATTTAAATGTTCCTGTGGTTTCGAGTGTTTTCTGTACACGTAAGAACACTGGAACTGCATAGCTTGGCAAAGACTTCTTAAAGAACTGAGCCATATCGGATAAATCTTGCTCATTTAGTTCAGCACCTTCTGCTAAAGTGATGGCTGCCATACCTGCACGACCGTTAGTATTTGGAATCTCAACGCCGTATACCACTGCTTCTGTGATCTTTTCATAATCACTACAAATATTTTCAACTTCAGTTGTAGAGACATTCTCACCTTTCCAGCGGAAGGTATCACCGAGACGGTCAACAAATTGAGCATGGCGGCACCCGATATCTCGCACGAGGTCACCCGTGATGAAATAAGAATCTCCTTTGCTAAAAACATCATGCATGATCGAGGATTTATTCTTTTCTGGATCGGTATAACCATCAAATGGCGAGCGATTGGTAATTTTACCAATCAATAAGCCTGTTTCACCTTTTTTGACTTTAATACAATGACCTTTTGCATCGCGAATAGGAGCTTCTTTTTCCTTGTCATATTGGATGATGGCATAAGGAATAGGAGAGAAACCTACGGTGTTGTCGAAGTTTAAAATATTGGAAAAGCCGACATTGCCTTCACTTGAAGCATAAAGTTCGAGTACTTCTTCAATACCAAAGCGATTTTTAAATTTATCCCAAATATTTGGACGCATGCCGTTACCAATCATCTTGGTGACGCGATGATTGCGATCTTGATGTGATTCAGGTGCATCTAGAAGATAGCGACATAGCTCACCAACATAACCAATTGCTGATGCATTAAATTTTTGAACATCTTTCCAAAAAGAAGAGGTTGAGAACTTACGACGAATCGCTAGTGTCGAACTACCAGCAATTACACCACACCAGCACACTACCATGCCTGTAGCATGATAAAGCGGTAAAGTGACATACATAACGTCATCTTTATTTAGATTGAGGACATGACCATATGTGCCATACGCTAACATCCAACGACTATTGGTAAAGACTACGGCTTTTGGTAAACCTGTTGTGCCAGACGTATAGATGTAGAATAAGCCGTCAGCACCAGTCACCTTATGTGTTTCAGCTAGATTATCTTTAGATTCAGATAAAATTTCTTGTGCAAGATTATGATAGCCTTCAGGTGCTTGACCAGCATTTTGGCGTGTATTTTGATCAGCAAACCAATAGAGCTTATCTTTTGCTACAGTCAGTTGTTCGCGTACTTCATCTACAGCTTCACGGCATTCTTCACCGACAATTACGCTGATTGGTTTAACCAAATTAATACTATGGGTAAGTACCTTACCTGTTTGAGACGTATTGACGAGCGCTGAAACAACCCCAATTTTTGCAAGACCAATGACGGTGGCAATAAGTTCACTACGGTTTTCAACAATGACCGCAATCACATCACCTTTTTTTGCACCTTTAGCGATGTAGTAGTGCGCAATTTGGTTTGCCCAATCATTTAGTTGTTGGTAGGTATATTTCTGATCTTCACATAACAGCGCAATACCTTGAGGATTTTTTTGCGCTGCACGCTCAAAAGCGAGGGCAAGACCTGCTGGCGTTTTAGGAGTACGTAAATAAGCCTGTTTGAGCCCGACAAGAATATTTGGCAACTTCGTGACCAAATGTGGGAGTCGTGCTGCTACGTCTTTGATTCCAATGAGATCGTTTTGATAAGTCTGGCTCATACTGGTCCTATTTTTTGTGATATTCCGTTTAGTCTTTAATTTTTCGCAAGTTTTTTACTTGGTTTTGTCACTGAATATCTTATCCATTTTGAAAAATTGATCAATTCTGAACAGGATTTTTCAGTCAAAACTTTAAAGACCATAACAAAAAAACCTAGCCACCGTAATGACTAGGTTTGTCAAAAGCTAATGTAGTTTAAGCAAATTACTCAGCTGATGGTGTTACTTTTTTTGGTGGGCGACCACGAGGGCGACGCGGACGAACAGGTTTTTCTTCTTCCTGCTGTTCTGCATCATCCTTATCTGCTTCAACTTGTGCAGATTTATCTTCAGCATTTACGGCAACTTCCGCCACTTCAACTTTCGCAGTTTCTGCTTCTGTAGGCACTACTTCATTTGATTCTGAAGATTTTTCTTCAGGTTGCTGTTCTGAAGAAGTTTGAACTTTTTCTTCAGTCTTCACTTCAGATTGAGTCACTTCAGCTGTCTGTGTTGCTGTTTCTTGATGTGCAACTTCAGATGTTGCATCAGCTGCTTGTGGAGCATCCGCAACAGGTGCTTCAACTTTCACGGCTTCTTGTGCTGCAACTTCTTCAAGGCGCGCTTGTTTTGCTTGCTCAGCTGCAAGTTTTGCAAGACGACGACGCTCACGTGGATCATTTGCAACACGCTTATCTGACACTGGTTTTGGAGGTGTTAAGTCTAACACAGGTGCAGGCTCTTTTTCAGCTGGAGCTTGTTGAACAGCGACATCACGTGTTACTGGTTTTTTCTCAGTAACAGGTTCAGCAGATTGAGTATTTAAACTCGCTGCATACTGTTCAGTGAACTTTTGCAATGCGCGATTGAAGGTTGGAATTAATCCAAACTGCTCAATCAATACAGAGCAATCCGCACCATACACATGTTGAATTAAACTTAAAACCGTATGTTGTGCTAAAGCTGGCACTTGTGAAGGGCGAAGCTTCGGCGCATCTGATTTTGCTTTCTGGTCATGTTGATGCTTGTTACGACGACGTTGACGTGGGTCGTTACTTGCACGTTGTGGTGCTTGTTGAGGTTTAACCTCAGCTTCAATGACAGGTTCATCAACCGTAATTTCCACTTGAGGTGCTGACACTTCAGCATCTGTCACAACAGGTGCTGGAGCAGTTGCTACAGGTGCTGCTACTTCAGGCGTTAAAGCAACAATCTCACTTTGTGCTTGATCAACATTAACCACTAACGCTGTTTTAAGCTCCTCATTACGAGGTACATCAATTAAATCAACTTTAACTTGAGCTTCTTGAGCAACAGGTGCTGAAGATTGCTCTTGATTTAATACACTTTGATCGCGTTGACGATTTGGACGTTGTGGACGTTGTGCATTACGGTCACGACGTGGCACAGCTTGTTCAGTTTGTGCTTCGAAAGCTGTCTCGTTTTGTTGAGGGCGCTTTTGATGACGTTTCTGATCACGCTGTTCTTGGCGTTGCTCATGACGGTTTTCATTGCGTGACTCATGACGATTATCTTGACGTTGTTCATGGCGAGGTGCCTGTACAACTTCTTCAATCACATGTTGATCTGCGTTAACTTCGCGTGTGTCACGTTGCTTATTGCGATTTTTCTTGTTATGACGTTGTGGACGCTCGTCTTTTTCAGCTTGACGTTCTTGGTCGCGTGTATCATTTTTCGCAACAGGCGTATGTGAAATATACGCATTTGTTTCAACTGGTGCAGATGCTTCAATTGCCACAGGTGTTACAGGTGCAATTTGACCGAATTGACCACGACTTACGGCACCACCGTTCACCATTTGTTCAATTGCAGCCGCTGCAGAGTTAGCCGTACGCGATTGATCAATCGTACTTGCTTGTTTTTGAACAAACAGATTTTCTAACCATGCGCATGGGCTAGTTGCTGGAGCAGCTACTGCTGGCGCAGTTTTTTGCGCTACCGCAGGTTGTGTAGCATTTTGGTTATTTTTATGACGCTTATTGCCTTTTTCCTGCGTTACAGGGGCATGCGTATGTGGAGCTACATGCTCTTCTTCTAAGTGCCATTCTGAAGACTCATAACCCAACTCTTTTTCACTTGAACGAGTCGCTTCAGTACGTTCATAGCTGGTTGGTGCAAAGCCTTCAGGATTATACGAGATTTCGTAATGTGGCGTTTCTAAATGCGGGTGAGGGAGTACAGTCACACGTACATTTGAAGTTTGCTCCAAATACACGAGGCTATGACGTTTTTCATTGAGAAGGAATGCTGCAATTTCAACAGGAACTTCTACTTGAACTTCACCTTGACGCTCACGAAGTGCAATTTCTTCAACTTTACGCATGATCGAAAGTGAAAGAGAACGCAAGTCACGAACCATACCTGTGCCATGACAACGTGGACATACATAGCCAGTCGCTTCTTCTAAAGAAGGGCGTAAACGTTGGCGACTCATTTCCATTAAGCCGAAACGAGACAATTGACCGAACTGGATACGTGCACGATCACTTTGAGTTGATTCACGCAGTTTCGCTTCAACCATACGTTGATTACGTTCTTTGGTCATATCAATGAAGTCAATCACGACCAGACCACCAATATCACGTAAGCGAAGTTGGCGAGCGATCTCTTCTGCTGCTTCTAAGTTAGTACTAAGCGCAGTTTCCTCTACATCGTGACCACGAGTAGATTTTGCAGAGTTAATATCGATCGAAACCAATGCTTCTGTTTGGTCAATGACAATTGAACCACCAGAAGGAAGTTTAACTTCACGCTCGTAAGCAGTTTGAATTTGACTTTCGATACCAAAATGAGCAAATAAAGGCTCATTCAAAGTATATGTTTTTAACTTGTCTAATTGGTTCGGCATCACGGCTTTAACAAAGTTATAGGCTTCGTTATAAGCTTGTTCAGAATCAATTAAAATTTCTGCAACATCATCACGTAAATAGTCGCGAATTGCACGAGTAACTACACCAGCTTCCTGATGAACCAACATTGGAGAAGGGCCAGAATTTGCTGTACTTTGGATGCGTGCCCAAAGATCGAGAAGGTGCTGAAGATCAAGTTGAAGCTCTTCTTGTGAGCGACCAATCCCTGCAGTACGTACAATCACGCTCATACCACGAGGTACATTTAAAGACGCCAACATTTCTTTCAATTCTTCACGAACTGAACCAGAAATTTGACGACTAATACCACCACCTTTCGGGTTGTTTGGCATTAAGACCAAGTAACGACCCGCAAGGGAAATAAAAGTTGAGAGAGCAGCGCCTTTGTTGCCACGTTCCTCTTTTTCAACTTGAACTAAAAGCTCAGTACCTTCAGTGATTAACTCACGAATGTTTGAAGTTTGACGAGGGTCAGCTTTGTAATATGAGTTTGCGATTTCACGCATTGAAAGAAAGCCTTGACGGCCTGCACCATATTCTACAAAAACAGCTTCAAGAGATGGCTCAACGCGAGTCACATGACCTTTGTAGATATTGGCTTTCTTTTGTTCACGAGTACGATTTTCTAAATCGAAATCGTAAAGACGGTGACCAGTGATGAGTGCAACGCGAACTTCTTCGGCATGTGTTGCATTGATCAACATACGTTTCATGGGTGTAACACCTAATAGTGATACACAAGCAAAAACATCGCGATTTACGTAGCGAACATCAACCCGCATGGATCAATTCTTAGATCACCATAATCAGTTTGATCTAAGTGTATTACCGGCCTTTATTGATGGGCTTCGGTATTTTGATTCACGTATTGATGATGGCAATACGGCTTTAATCCTGTCACTGATTAAAGAAGCCTGAACATTCACTGGCGGACTAACGGTGCATTGGATGTTCGTTACTTTCACTGTCACATTGCTCGAAGATCATCTCTTCAATTTTTTGATAGAGTGTCTTGATACGGAATTATCGTCGTATCTTTACAAATTGTGCAGATCCAATGCATCTAACGTTATAGCCTGAATGAGAAATCAGGTTGCGACTATTCTGATGTGTATCAGTTAACGTTTAAAAACCAACATAATTGTTGGCGACATATTTTTTTAAACAAACTGATTTATGTGCAAAAGCACAATTAAACGCAACAGTTTGTCTTTTTGCCGATATAATAAGCCTTCGGCGTTGGCATATTCTTTTGGGACCATTCCGAGTTTATGCTAAACAAAAATTTAGTTTGAATTTCAAAATTTTGAAATCTCTAAACAAATGTTCACTTACGGCGGTATCCGTGCGCTGACTATAGCAAACCTTAGATCATCTGCCTATGGGCTACACAGACATTTCTAGTCAATTGGGTAGTCTAAATGATCAGTTTTTAGTCGAATTTAGTATTTTTTTAGGTCAACGTAACTGTATGAATTCTACGCAAGAATGGCAAAGCGTCACTTGGTTTGAAGTGGATGAGCACCAATTGGGGCAACGCATCGACAATTTTCTATTCGCTCGTCTTAAAGGAGTACCGAAAAGTCGAATCTATCGTTTAATTCGTGAAGGTCAGGTGCGGGTCAACAAAAAGCGTGTGAAAGCGGAAACCAAATTAAATATTGGTGATCAAATCCGTGTTGCACCGATTCGTTATGAACAAAAAGATGAATCTCAAGCTCCAGTATCAGACAAAGTCGCGCAGGGCTTGTTAAGCCGTGTGGTTTATGAAGATGAAGGTCTTTTAGTGGTGAACAAACCTTCTGGGATTGCGGTGCACGGTGGAAGTGGTGTGGCGTATGGCTTAATTGAAGGCTTACGCGCAGCGACAGGGAAAAAATATTTAGAACTGATCCATCGTATTGACCGAGATACTTCAGGCTTGGTGATGATTTCTAAAAAGCGTAGCGTATTAAAAACACTTCAAGATATGCTTCGTGAACACAAGATTCAAAAAACTTATGCTGCTGTGGTGAAAGGCCAAGTAACACTAGATTCCCAATTAATCGATGCACCATTACATCGCTATGAGTTAGCCAATGGTGAACGTCGAGTGCGTGTATCTAAAGAAGGAAAGCCTTCAAAAACCCAATGGAAGGTAGCAGAACGCTTTATGCATGCATCACTCGTGTATGCATCACCGCTTTCTGGTCGTACACATCAAATTCGTGTACATGGACTCAGTATTGGTCATCCCTTGGTGGGTGATGAAAAGTACGGGCATGAGACGGAATATCGTGGACCTAAACCACGTCGTTTATGTTTACACGCAATGCGCTTAGAGATTCCTGGATATCCAGTAATTGAAGCACCATTGCCTGAGGATATGCAAAGCCTGGTTGCACAACTTCGCGCACAAAAAGCGGATAAACCTGTAGTGCAGTCTCAACAAGACTGATTGCGTCTCAGTGGTTGTGTAAGGATTGAATCATTGTGTCATGACGAGGTCATGCAACGATGAGATCTTAATATGTCAATATGATATTTAAATGGCATCTACCCGATCAAAATTAGGATACAAAATATGACATCAGCGGTAAAACTCATTATTTTTGATTGGGATGGCACCTTATTTGATTCAGTGGGTCAAATTGTTGAAAGTTTAAAATTTGCCGCCAAACAATTTAATCAACCTTTGACTGATGAGGATGCTAAAAGCATTATTGGCTTAGGATTACCTGAAGTAGCGCAGGTTTTATTTCCTCAGGTTCCTGATTTACACGAGGCAATTTTACAGTCTTATTCAGCGCATTATGTTGAGCACTCGAAACATGATCGTTGGTTTGATGGTGTGGCTGAAATGTTGCATGATCTCAAAGAGTCAGGTATTCATTTGGCTGTTGCGACAGGAAAAAGTCGTAAGGGGCTAGATCGAGTACTGGGGCAAACTCAGAGTGTGAGTTTGTTTTCAGCGACACGTGCAGCCAGTGAAACAAAATCAAAACCAGATCCGTTGATGTTGGCTGAAATTTTAGCCGAAACTGGTTTTAATGCAGATCAAGCGATAATGGTAGGAGATACTTCATACGATCTTGAAATGGCATTGAATATTCGTATGCCAAGTGTAGGGGTGACGTATGGCGTTCATGTACCTGAGGTACTACAGCAATATCATCCACTTGCGGTCGTGGATTCCATTGATGAATTACATCAACTTTTAAAAAATTTAATTAATCAGTCAGTTGCTTGCTAAATCACATCGATAAAAAACCCGCTCAATTCAGCGGGTTTTTTATTCACGTTGAACTTTGATTAAAGTCTAAATAAAAGACTTTTGAAAGTAACTCCATAAATTTTTGCACAGCAATACCAGTGGCATTCTTGCGATAACTTACAAAGAGATCAAGCGAAGGTAGCTCTACATCGAGTGGACGAGTCACACTATTTTCCAAGAGAAGTGGCATAATATAGCCAGGAAGAATCGTACACCCTAAGCCAATACCAATAGAGTTAATGTTAAACAAGATATTGTCAGCTTTTTGAACAATTTTAAAAGAAACGCCATTTTGTTCAGCAAAGCCTAAAATGGTGTCATGCAGGGTCTTAGATTGCTCATCTGAAGGGATCACAAAATCAATGCCATCAAGCGCTTTTACAGGAATACGATCGTACTTTGCCAAAGGGTGATCTTTAGGCAGAATAAAAACTAAAGGCTCACGGAGTACAAAGCGACTCTCGATCTCTTCAGAATCTAAACGTTGACGAGTAAAAGTAATGTCCAATTCACCTTTCTTTATGCCTTTGAATTGCTCAATATTATTTAAGCTTTGTAATTCAATTTTTAATTCGGGATTTTGAACACGTAAGTTAGGTAATACATAAGGAAAGATTTTCATTTCTGCAACTGGCACAAAACCAATGCGTAGCATTTTTTGTTTTGCTTTAGACACTTGGCGCGCCATATTAATTGCTTTTTCTGCTTGAGCAATGGTGAGTCTCGCCTGTTCCAGAAACACAGCGCCTTCTTCGGTCAATTCAACTTTTCGTTTGGTTCGATTTAGTAAACGCACACCAACATCTTCTTCTAAATCTTTGATTTGTTGGCTGAGTGAAGGCTGTGCTGTGTAGAGCTTAAGTGCAGCTTTGCTAAAATTAAGCTCTTCTGCAACTGTAATAAAATAGCGCAAATGCCGTAATTCCATATAGCCTTCCAGAGAATAATCTAAAAAATGTCTTAATGTTGCTAAAGATGAGTATAAGTGAAATTGATCAATAAGTAGATGTATTTTGGTATTTAGTTAGTGAATGAAGCATTTTTTTGTATTTTAAAATTTACATGCATTTAATTTCTTACTTAGATAGAAATTTTAGATTTCAAGATCGAACTCTCATCGTGAATGAGTGACTGATTTGTATAGGTTTAGAAAAGATTGTATCTATTAAAGTTGAAACCAATTGTTTCGGCTTTAAGTCTATGAAAAATAATAATGTAGAGAAAAGTACGTTGAAGCTTTGGGAGATCAGTTGTTCAGCGTTAAGTCACATCCTAAACAAAATTTAACTTCCTCTATTTAAGATTTCTGTGGGTGATTAAAAAAACATCAAAAATCAGAAAAAAACAACAAAATCATAAACAAAAAGAAAGTCTGAGTTGTATATGATGAATAATAGAGGGATGATTGGTGTTCTATTTCACAATTTATTGATGAAATTATAACCACTTCATGGGAATTGAGATTGATGTTGTCTTAAATGAAACACGAACAGTGTATCTTTTAAAAACATAATTTAAAAATGCGAATAGATGATGAACATAATCTATTTATATAACTGAATAATCAACTATTTCAAAATCGCTTCGGTTTAAGGTGCTTACATTTATTATGTCTAATTTGACTGATATTCCAACGACGACTTCGAGTAATCCAGAGTCTACACTTGTTGTTGGACGGAAGCCGCAAGATTCTAATCTGCACTATCAACTAAAGACTGAAGATTGTATTCGGCATGTGTGGTTTAAACCAAAACTTAAATTGGTTTCACTGGATCACCATAATGGGCAAAGATTCGTTAATCAGGAACCACGTCCTGCACAGCTCAACCAATGGAATTTATATAAATGGTTGATGGCTCGTAAAAGCTTTACCTGGCAAGGTGATTTCGCGAAAGAGCAACAGGACTTTATTCAAACCAAACGTGCTAAGCCTGAGGCTCGTCCGCATGCAGATTTAGAAGATTGGCAAGTATGGTTTGTTGGTCATGCTACGGTTTTAATTCAAATTGGTCCATATAACTTCTTAACCGACCCTGTATGGGCGGATTATGTAAGCCCAAAGCACGGGAGTGGACCGAAACGTGTTATCCCTGCAGGGATTGCACTTGAAGATTTACCACAGATTCACGCAGTATTACTCAGTCATAATCACTATGATCATATGGATTTAGCGAGTTTGAATTGGCTACATCAAAAATTTGCTATGCCGATCTATACAGGTCTAGGAAATGCAGCCTATTTGCCGAAAGCATTTCATGTGATTGAGATGGATTGGTGGCAGTCTGCCTTATTCAAAGATTTTAAAATTGTCTACACGCCTGCCCAACATGGTTCTGGTCGAGGGCTTCGTGATCAAAACCTTGCATTATGGGGTGGTTTTTCAATTTTATCTGAGCATGGTCATTGTTACTTTGCTGGTGATACAGGCTATGCACAACATTTTAAAGAGATTCACCAGCGCTTAGGTGCACCAAGGATTGCTTTACTGCCAATCGGTGCATATGAACCAAGAGTATTGATGCAATATCTACATATGAATCCTGCTGATGCATTCCAAGCACATAAAGATTTACACGCAAAACGTTCACTAGCGATTCACTATCGTACTTTTCAGTTAACAGATGAAGATCGGAATCAACCTGAGTTGGATCTGCACCAAGCGATGAAAAATGCATCTAAATTTATCAGTCCGTTTTATTGTATTCGGGAAGGTAAAAAACTAATTGTTTGAATAAAAAAAAACCGCTGATAACAGCGGTTTTTTTATGGAGATATTAATTAAAGTAAGCCAGGATTTCCTTGTGCTGGGTCAGTTGCACGTGCAGCCTGTGCATCAGCTACGGTCATGCCTAATGCTTTTGCAACACCCTCGCCATATGCTGGGTCACAAGCATAGCAGTTACGAATATGACGATACTTAATGAAATCTAATGCATCGCCCATTGCTGCGGCTGTATTGTCAAATAAAGCCTGTTTTTGCTGATCATTCATGAGATTGAATAATGCGCGTGGTTGACTGAAATAGTCATTGTCATCTTCGCGGTAATCCCAGAAATCTGCCGCACCAGAAATTTTTAATGGTGGCTCTTTATATTGTGGCTGTTCCTGCCATTGGCTGAAACTATTTGGTTCATAGTGTGGCAAAGCACCATAGTTACCATCAGTACGACCTTGACCATCGCGACGGTTTGAGTGAACAGGGCAACGTGGTGCATTCACTGGAATTTGATAATGGTTAACACCAACACGGTAGCGTGCAGCATCTGCATAGTTGAACAGACGTGCTTGAAGCATACGGTCAGGTGAGAAGCTGATGCCTGGCACTAAGTTACTTGGGGCAAAGGCAGCTTGTTCTACGTCTTGGAAGTAGTTTTCAGGGTTACGATTAAGTTCGAATTCACCGACTTCGATCAAAGGATAGTCCCCTTTAGGCCATACTTTGGTTAAGTCAAATGGGTGATATGGAACTTTCTCTGCATCTAACTCAGGCATGATTTGGACGTACATTTTCCATTTCGGGAAATCACCACGTTCAATCGCATCAAATAAGTCAGTTTGAGAACTTTCGCGATCTTTCGCAATAATCGCTTCAGCTTCTGCATCAGTTAAATTCTTAATGCCTTGTTGCGTGCGCATATGGAATTTAACCCAGAAGCGTTCGTTGTTGGCATTAATGAAACTGAAGGTATGGCTACCAAAACCATGCATGTGACGGTAACCATCTGGGATACCTCGGTCTGACATGACAATCGTCACTTGATGTAATGCTTCTGGAAGTAAAGTCCAAAAATCCCAGTTGTTGGTTGCACTACGTTTGTTGGTTTTAGGATCGCGTTTAACTGCTTTGTTTAAGTCAGGGAACTTACGCGCATCACGTAAGAAGAAAACTGGAGTGTTATTACCTACTAAATCCCAGTTACCTTCTTCAGTGTAGAATTTCATTGCGAAACCGCGGATATCACGTTCAGCATCTGCTGCACCACGTTCGCCAGCAACTGTAGAGAAGCGCACAAAAATATCGGTTTTCTTACCGATTTCAGAGAATAATTTAGCGCGAGTATATTGCGTAATATCATGGGTAACAGTGAAGGTACCAAATGCCCCAGAACCTTTCGCGTGCATACGACGCTCAGGAATCACTTCACGAACGAAGTTGCCTAATTTTTCATTCAGCCATAAATCTTGTGCAAGTAAAGGACCACGTGCACCTGCTGTCATACTGTTTTGGTTGTCTACTACAGGAGCACCAGCATCAGTTGTTAAGTGGGTGACAGGACATTTTTTTGAGTCATCGCTCATATTCATTCTCCATTTATAATATATGCCTTTCTTG
This sequence comes from Acinetobacter sp. 25-47-122, assembly GCF_056779695.1. Lineage (NCBI taxonomy): Bacteria > Pseudomonadati > Pseudomonadota > Gammaproteobacteria > Moraxellales > Moraxellaceae > Acinetobacter > Acinetobacter sp. 25-47-122. The sequence goes on along the minus strand of NZ_JBWYIJ010000008.1, from coordinate 30,223 downwards.
ATGGTTGGCTGAGCATTCACTTTTATAAGTTCTAGCGCCTCCAATATCAGAGACATGAACCGTTTTGTTCGATCATTCTAAAGCAACATTGTGACAAGAATGTGTGTTTTATTGAGTTTACAAATTCATCATAAATCATGATGCGTTCAATTGGAGTGTTTAATTTGTAAATAAAATTCCAATTACCCTCATATAAATTAAGGGTTTATTTGAATATTCACCAATAGAATATTTGGTTCAAGTTAAAAGGATTTAACGATGATTTACAGTAAGGTTTTGGTTGTGTAATTTTTGGATATGAATCATAAGTTTGGTTGTTTAAGTGTTTGAATCTTACTGTCATGAAGCATTGCATGATTACTTCATGACGGCGATTAACTTAAGAATCTTTGTTAAACATCAAGCACAATGATTGGTGAGCGAGCCACAGTGTTGCATAGGGTAATGCGATGTTGAATAGTGGATGAATTAACTTCTAATTGAGTTTGACCTTCCAATTTAGTGCATACACAGGCTTTGCATAAACCTTGTCGACAACCGCTTGGCAGTTTTAGTCCAGCCCAACGCGCGGCTTCAAGTAAAGTGACATTCCCTTCAATATCGATACTTTTATTACTTTTTTTGAAAATCACTCGACGTGTAACACCATCAGACTCAAAACTGAGAGGAGCAGGTTTAAAATTTTCTGTGTGAAATGCTGCTGCTTTAACGCCTGCTTGAATAAGTTGTTGGCGAGCAGAATCGATTAATGCTTGAGGGGCGCAGGCATATACGTGTTGGCATTTAAAATCTCGAATATAAGGTTGGAAAATTTCAAGACTAAAACGTCCTTGTCGTAAATCAGATGTCGACTCGTTCTGAACTTTGGAGCAGATGAAGTGAACATTCAAATTTGAATACTTCGCGATTTGACGAATCTCATTTTCAAACAAAATAGAATTTTCATCATGGTTAAAGTAAAACAAATGAGCTTCAGCTTTACTTTCGATACGCTGATATTTTCTTAACATACTTAAAATTGGTGTAATACCGACTCCTGCTGCGATAAAGATTAACTTCGGCGGGAGGGTGTCTAAAACAAAATCAGGTGTAGATTGTGGTGGACTTACAATCGTCACCTCTGTATTTACAGGAACATGATCATGAATATAGTGAGAAACGATGCCCGCAGGTGTACGTTTCACTGCTATTTCAAAATAGCCATCTGCGCTTTGGCTTTCATGCAATAAGCTGTATTGACGAATATAAGTTTGCCCATTTATTTCAAAGCTTAATGAAATAAATGCACCTGCCTGCCATTTTAAATGTTCCCAGCCTTGAGGCTTGCTCATTTTGAGTGTTTTGACTTGACCATTAAGCTGTATTTCGACTTGTATAACTTTTGCCGACGCATTATAGAACTGTGGCTTGTGTAAATATGTCATGGTTGAGGGGGGCTGATATTGAATTCCTCGTTTGATACGTTTTAGTAATTCTTTTGGTCGAATCAGTAATTTGAAAGGGTTATTTTTTTCTTGATTACCAAAAGGTAGAGTTCTTTTAATGAGGCTGAGCGGTATCGCTGGAATCAGCTTTTCCATGGGTGAATTGTGATAAGGCAAATGATATTTTTCACAAATACTACGTACTACAGCTTTGATTTGTCTTTGACGATTACATGCTAAATCTGGAAATAAATGATGCTCAAGATGTGTATCTAATCCGCCATAAAAGATTTCAAATGGAGGTGGATTTGGATACGGGACCTCATCATCAAGGATTTTTTTGAGAAACTGATCCAGCGGTGCATATGGGATAAAATTGGTGGTACTTTTAATCTGTCGTATGAAATATTCTTCTTGCGTCTCATCAGGTCCAGGATCTGAATAAAGCTCCAAATTTTCAGCGTGATGTTCTAAGAAGAGGATATGAAGTAAAAAACCATAGCCTATCGTTGTTGTAAGATAATTTCCGATAAAAACAGGTAATTTTTTTGACCATTTTGCAGCGACTGGTGCTTCAATAAACTGTTTTTGAGCATGAGCTTTTATGAGACGAAGTGATTGAGTAAAGGTTTCTTTGGAAAGGATCTTTCGACCTTCTGTACGTGCTGCTGATGTGGCTGTATAGAGTGTGAAATAGTAGGATGGAGTGATCATCAGCGCACTGTAAATCAGCAATTGAACACTGTGATGCCCATACCAGCTTTGACCTACCAAGCTTCTTAAAAAGGAATACCCTAAATCATGATCTTTGCCAACGATGTTGGTAAATGGATGATGATTTTGATGATGCATGACGCGCCATTCACGAGGATCAGTCACAAAGTCCCATACCCAGCGTTCTGAATGAAACTCGGTTGCTTGGGGGAGGTGATCATAACTTCCGTGCATGATGTTATGACCGAGCTCTGAAAATTCGAGTAGGGTGTGTAAACAACCCAGAATAATGCCCCGTCCCCAAGATTCTAAACATATACATTCACGAATAAGTTGCTCACTGCGTAATTTTATAGCCTTTGAATATGCAGCAACATTTCGAATATGATCAATATCTTGGTCGTTCATCTCGGCTTTGGTTTTTTGATATAACGCCGTGAGTTCATTGACCAGGCTTTGCTGTTCCTCAGCAAGATTGGTATACATGTTCATAAAAAATTCCATTTTCTTTTTTTATGAATATAAGAGATTGAATTCACTTGTAGAATGATAATTAAACAGTTAAATTTGACATTAGATGACAAATAAAAACGCGAATAATGATGCTTAATTCATGGAAGTTTTTAAGGGAAGCGAATACAGCTCGGGTACTATGTCATGTTGCTGAAAACTACGGTATTACTTTTGAGCAATGCCTAGAAAATACACAACTGACGAAACAGGATCTTTATCGAGAAAATTTTGAAATCCAAGAGCGAAATGAATTACAGATCATTAGAAATATTCTGAATCTAATCTCTGATGAACATCCCATTGCGCTGGAAGCTGGGCTTCGACATCACACCACCACATTAGGGGCTTGGGGATTTGCAATTTTAAGTAGTGCCAATGTCAGAGAAGCGTTGTTGATTGCGATACGTTATCTGAAATTAGGCGCAATTTTTTCTGATGTGGCCTTGCAAGAAGATGGTGAATTTACTCATTTGAATTTATTCCATCATGATCTAAGTGTTGATATGCAATTATTTATTTTAGAAAGAGATATTGCCACGATCATCACACTTCAAAATGATATTCTTGGTGCTCAATTACCCTTTCAGATAGATTTAGCGATGACCAAGCCTTGCTATGCAAACCAGATAGAAGGCTTAACAGGCTATCCTATTTTTTATGATAAACCACAAAGTCGAATCACGATTCAATCTGAATTGTTGCTTACCCCATTGCGTCAAGCTGATGACTTCACTTTTATGCGTTATCAAAAAGAGTGTGAGCATGTATTTCGACGCCGAAAAAGCTTAGGGGACTATAGTAAAAAAATACGTGAGTTTTTATTAAAAAATGCATCCCAAATGCCGACGATTGAAGATATATCGAAAGCTTTAGCTGTCAATATTCGTACCATTCAGCGCAATTTAGCCAATGAAGGGATTACGTTTCACCAATTGGTTAAAAATTTACGTGAGGATTTGGCAGATGATTTATTGCTGGGTACTGATCTCACAATAGATCAAATTTCTGAACGGTTGGGTTATGCAGAAGTATCTGTTTTTTCTAGAGCATTCAAGCGCTGTAAGGGTATGCCACCAGCAAAATATAGAAAGATGATGCAACAATAGCAGAACACAATACTGAGATCATACTAAGACGTTAATAAAAATTTAATGACAATTTAGGTCATCATTTGCACTAGATAATCTACTTTCAAAAGCTATACTCGATAATATAAATAATGAAGTTATAGATAAAAATTCCAAAGAGGGTGCGTTTATGTCGGCATGGATGACACATCAAATACATAATCAATTTGATGAGCTTCAAGATTACAATCTATATACAACAGATCCAATCTTACAAGAAATCTTACAGCGTTATGGCAGTAGAAACTCAGTCCATTTAAGTGAGTTTGGCGCAGTCGTAGGTTGTGAAAGCTTTTATCACCATGCTGATCTTTCCAATAAACATCCTCCTATTTTACATAGTTTTGATGCTCGAGGCAGGCGGGCAGATTTTGTTGAATTTCATCCTTCATGGCACAAATGGATGGCGTTAAATCGTAAATATGCGGTTCATGCACATCCTTTTCTAAATTTTACTCAAGAATCTGGTTGGGTGGATTGGGCAGCAAAATTCTTCCTCAGTGGTCAAGTGGAGTGTGGAAACTTATGTCCAAATTCAATGACCTTGGGCAGCATTCCATTGATTCAAAAAGAACCTGAGCTGTGGAAAAAGCTAGGAGATAAACTTTTATCCACTGAATATGATGAACGTGATTTACCAATTGCTCAGAAAAAATCGATTTGGATTGGAATGGGCATGACTGAAAAGCAGGGTGGTTCTGATGTGCGTGCTAATGAAACGACAGCTGTTCCAGTTGGGCAGTCTGGAAGAGGACAAGCTTATTTACTAACTGGGCATAAATGGTTTTTTTCAGCACCTATGTGCGATGCACATTTGGTTGTTGCTAAAACTGAGCATGATGGATTGGCGTGTTTCTTTGTTCCGCGTTGGTTGGAAGATGGCACAAAAAATGCGATTCATATTCAACGGCTCAAAGAGAAGGTTGGAAATCGCAGCAACTCCAGCTCTGAGGTCGAATTTAAAGAAGCTTGGGGCATTATGATGGGGGAGGCTGGACGTGGCATTCCGACGATTATTGAAATGGCGAACTATACCCGATTAACGTGTGCGGTAGGTTCAAGTGGCATTATGCGTCAGGCCCTAGTACAAAGCATTGCCTATACTCGTCAACGTCAAGCATTTGGTAAGAGACTCATTGAGCAGCCATTAATGCGGTCTGTGCTCACAGATCTTGCTTTAGAAACTGAAGCGGCAGTGCAGTTGAGTTTCCATTTGGCTCATTGTTATGAACATGACAGCGAACTTTGTTTGGCATGGAAACGTATCATGACACCAGCAGCAAAATTTTGGGTCTGTAAAAGAGCAGTAGAGATGACTGGTGAAATGATGGAAGTCTTCGGTGGCAATGGCTACGTTGAACATGGCATCATGGCTCGTCTCTTTAAAGAAGCACCTGTGAACACTATTTGGGAAGGGTCAGGTAATGTCATGTGTCTCGATGTGCTTCGTGCTATTTCACGTGATCCTGAATCAATCGAGCATTTATTTAAAGATTTAGCATCTACTGCAAGTCACGACAAAATACTTAATGAAGAGTTGCAGGGATTGTTTAGATTATTTCATCAGGAACCTGATGATTTACAATTTATGGGGAGAAGCTTAGTCAGTCGTTTGGTTGTGCTCTCTCAAGCAGTATTGCTGAAACGTTATGCGCCAGATTTTATTGCCAATGCTTTTATTGCGACGCGTTATCAAAAATTTCATGGTCAAGTGGTGGGAATGCTTGATCCTAAACAAGTAGATGTGACCTCAATTTTAAATCGAGCATTTGCCGCTTAATTATTTTCCAAAACCCTTTTCTGATAGACAGCCAACACATAGATGCGGTTGGCTGTTATCGATACATAAAAATAAATAAGTACGACAGTGTGAAAAAATAGAATTCACTAGAATCGTGTCATTAAAAATTTTTAAATTTTGATCATATTAAAGTGAATAAAACATGTTGATCAAAAGTTATCTCCTCAATAAAGATTATTCGTCATTATGCACATGCAAAAAAAATCAAAAAAATTAAAGTATTTTTTGGTCTTAGTGGTTTTGGTTGCTTTAGCTCTTTCTGTTTATTTCTATATTCAGTCACAAAAAAAGCAGCCAGAACCGCAGACCGTTGAAGTCACTCAAGGTGATCTAACGCAGATTGTTAAAGCCACAGGTGAAATTTATGCATCTGATATTGTCTCCGTGGGTGCACAAGTCTCAGGTCAAATTCAAAAGCTGTATATCAAGTTAGGACAGGATGTAAAAAAAGGCGAATTAATCGCTGAAATTGACTCGACAACACAGTTGGACAAGCTCAATACCAGTAAAGCCGAACTTGAAGCTGCGAAGGCAGACTTGGCAGCGAAACGTGTCGCTTTACAAACTTTAAAACAAAACTATCAGCGTAAATTAACCTTATACAAAGCTGAAGCAGGTTCTCGTGAAGAGCTCGAACAGGCGAATAATCAGCTTAAACAAGCGATTGCAGATGTTGAGTCAAATGAATATCGGCTGAAACAATTACAGATTAATGTGAATACAGCACAAACTGAATTGGGCTACACACAGATTCGCTCTCCATTGACGGGTACCGTGGTTTCCATGCCTGTTGAAGCTGGCCAAACCATTAACTTTGCACAAACGACACCTTTGATCGCGACGATCGCCAACTTGAATAAGATGGAAATCCGAATGCAGGTCGCAGAAGGTGACTACACTAAATTAAAAGAAAACATGCCAGTTAAATTTAGCACCTTGGCAGACCCCAATGTGAAATTAGATGGTGTGATTCAAAGTATTGATCCTGCTTTAACGACCCTGACCAAAGGAACTTACGACGATAAAAATGAAAATGCGAATGCAGCAGTGTTCTACTATGCAAGAATGTTGGTGGACAACCCTGAGCGTAAACTCAGTATCGGTATGACAACCCAAAATGACATTATTGTAAATCAAAAAAAGAATGTGCTGAAAATTCCGAAAACAACGGTGATTGGATATGGATCAGATGCCATTGTTTACCTCTATCAACCTGATACAAAACCTCAACCAAGAAAAGTCGTGACTGGAATTTCTGACTCAAATGATATTGAAATCAAGTCTGGTTTAAAGTTGGGTGAAAAAATTTTGGCAGAGGCACCTGACGATAGTGCGAATACATCAGGCGATACTTAATGAGTTTGATTGAACTAAAAAAAATAAATAAATTTGTAGGTCCAGAAAATAATCAACAACACATCCTAAAAGATGTCAGTCTCAGTATTGAACAGGGTGAGTTTATTTCGATTATTGGGCAATCAGGTTCAGGTAAGTCTACTTTAATGAATTTACTTGGATGTTTGGATCAAGCCTCTTCAGGACAGTTTCTGTTTCGTGGACAAGATATTTCCTTATTGAGTAATGATGAGCTTTCATCGTTACGTTTAAAAAGTTTTGGGTTTGTGTTCCAACGCTATAATTTATTGAATGCTTTATCTGCTTTAGAGAATGTCGCCTTGCCCGCGATTTATTCAAATTTGAATGCAGAAAACCGTGCAGATCGAGCACTGCAACTTTTAGCTCAGCTCGGTTTAGCTGATAAGAGTGACAATAAACCCAATGAAATGTCGGGTGGACAGCAGCAACGAGTCAGTATTGCCCGCGCGCTTATGAATGGTGGTGAGGTTATTTTAGCCGATGAACCCACAGGCGCTTTGGATTCTGAAAGTGGTGAAATGGTCTTGCAAATTTTGGAAGATCTACACCGTCAAGGGCATACGATTATTTTAGTTACTCATGATAAAAGTATTGCAGAACGTGCAGATCGTGTCATTGAAATTAAAGATGGACGCATTCTTTCGGATACGCAGCGTAAATCTTTAGGGCAAGTTTCTCCATCAAAAGTTTTTCATGCGGACATGAAATTCAGCTTTGTTTCCCAAGTGTATGAAGCGATGAAAATGTCTTTGCACTCAATTTTCGCCAATCGTTTAAGGTCATTTTTGACCATGCTAGGGATTATTATTGGCATTTGCTCAGTCACCATTGTCATTGCCATTGGTAATGGCGCAAAAGAAAAGTTTTTGAATGATTGGGGAGGATTGAAAACAGCAACACTTGAGATTTATCCGGGGGGAACAGCTTTAGCTGCATCAGCCAGCCGTTTAAATATGGATGATTTAAACGCTCTCAATGAGATGAAAGAAATTACCCATGTTTCTCCACATGTCAGTTTAAGCGGGAACATGATTTATCAAAATCGTAATATTGATGTGAGTGCAACAGGTGCAGATGGTTTTTATTTAAAAATTAGAAACATGAAAGTTCAACATGGTCGCTTTTTTACACAGAGCGATGTTGAACAGCGCTCCCAAATCGCAGTGATTGATAAGCAAGCTGCTGAAAAATTATTTGGACAGCAAAAATTAGCTTTAGGTAAAACAGTCTTATTTAATAAGCGTTCTTATGAAGTTGTTGGAATCGCTGAACCTCAATATAGCTCAGGTTCTTCACAAATTTGGATGCCTTATAATGTATTGATGTCACAAATTTCAAGTAGTGATAATGTCAATCTGCTGACTGCGGTACTTCATCAAAATACTGACTCAGTAAAAGCTGAAAAGAAAGTAAGGCAGCTATTGATTGCTCGTCATGGTGTGGAGGATTTTGATATATATAACAGCGATGAGTCTATGAAGTCCTTTGAAAAATATTTAGGAACGATGACCTTCTTTATTTCTGCAGTAGCCTTCATTTCATTGGTCGTAGGTGGCGTTGGTGTGATGAATATCATGCTCGTTTCTGTGACCGAGCGAATTAAGGAGATTGGCTTACGAATAGCAGTTGGTGCTCGCCAAAGCGATGTGCAGGCTCAGTTTTTGATTGAATCTGCGGTTTTATGTTTAATTGGTGGCGTAATTGGTGTTGCGATCGCCTTGATCGCCAGTTTTATTTTTAATGCGATTAGCTCAGATTATAAGATGGTATTTTCATGGTCAGTTGCTATTATCGCACTGCTATTTTCAACGTTGGTTGGTTTGATCTTTGGTTATATGCCTGCTAAACGTGCTGCAAACTTAAAACCAATTGAAGCCTTAGCCCATGAATAAGAAAAAATTAGAGATGGCTGTTCAGTGAGTATTGTCTGTATTAACAGGTATTCAAAGTTCAAGATACTAAAGTTAACATTTTTTATCGTGGAATTTATTGTTGCAAATCAGTCTAATATTTTAACTGTAAATTCGATTTTTTTACTTACTAAACCGTAAGTACTTCTCATCCTTCTTCTACCTCAATAAGCTTTTAATTCGTCTTGTTGCACTGCCACATCCGCAGTATGACGAGGGGAAATATGGCACTTTTGCTTTAAAGCTTATTTAAAAAATAAAGATCAATAAGAACCATAGATAAATTTATCTCATGAGGCTGATATGAAAAATCTCCTAACCACTAGTTTATTTGTGACCACCATTGCTTTAAGTGGCTGTAATGATTCTGATGATAAAATTCCAAAAGATTCATCAAATCTATCTCCACTCACTTTGCAGACTTATACTCCTAGAGAGGATGCTGTTTTTGCCGTTGCATCAACTTTAATTTCAGGAAAAAAAGATGCTATTTTGGTCGATGCTCAATTTCAGAATCAATACGCTAAAGACGTAGTCAATCTGATTAAGAAATCAGGTAAAAATTTAAAATATATTTATATTTCCCATAGTGACCCTGACTATTATTTTGGAACCAATGAAATTTTAAAAGCGTTTCCAAATGCTAAGGTTGTTTCAACCGCGCAGACAGCTTATTTGATACAAGCCTCTAAAGAAGATAAGTTATCAGTTTGGCAGCCACAATTAGCAAAAGGCGATGCCCCTGAAAAGATTATTATTCCTGAAGCCTTAAATTCAGGATATATGGAATTAGATGGGCAAAAGATTCAAGTCCAACTTGATCCAGAGGATTCCGCACATAGTTTCTTATGGATTCCAAGTTTAAAAACAGCATTGGGTGGTATTTCGGTCGCTTATGGTGAGCATTTGTGGATGGCCGATACCAATGGTGTGCAAGGGATCGATCTTTGGAAGAAGCAAATTGATAAAATACTGAGTTTAAATCCTGAAAAAGTGATCCCAGGTCATTATGTAAAAAGTGACTTTTCACCTAAGCCATTGGATTGGATTAAAGGGTATTTAACGAACTTTAAAACAGCAGTTACTGAAAATCAAAGCTCGGAGGGGATTTTGGGATATATGAAAGCAAAGTATCCAGATCTTGAGTCGAGTGTAGAAGTGCTAAAAATGTCTGCACAAGTATTTGCCAAAGAAACCGATTGGAAAGTCGCATCTCCTTATCCGCCAATAGGACAAAAAATACAAGTCGATTTTACGAGTTTGAAATTTGATCTTGATGTCAAAGACCATCAGAACCTAACTTTTACAGGTGCTGGTGGCGCAGTTGGGCCAGATCTTTCTGAAGCGGTAAAATATACACCTGTTGAGATTGCTAAAAATATTTTTATGGTTTATTGGCATGAGGATAAATCAGGAGATAATGTCGTTCATATTCAAGATTATAATCGAGATATCGTTTACACCAACATTGCTGGGAATGATGGAACAATTCATCTTAAAGGCAAAATACAGGGCGTCAAAGGTGTAATCAAGGACATCGGTTTACAACAAGCATTGAACAAACCATTCTTCGCTATTGGAAAGACTTTGGTGTTAAACATCAATGGTCAAACGCGGCATCTTGAATTCAAAGACCAAGGTCTTTTAAATATCGCATCAGGACAAAATACATCTGCCAATATTGAATATGTAGCCACACAGGTTGGACCTGAGCAGTTTATGGTGTATTGGACAGATGATGCGACTAAAGAAAATGTTGTATTAGTCATCGATCAAAAGCAAAAGATCGTTTACCAAAATATCGCAATGCCAGATGGAAAATTTAATCATCATCGAGGTACATTTTGTCTTCTACCGGAATAATGATGATTTAGTCCTTTCTATGCTGTGTAAGAGCACCTTCGGGTGCTCGAGTTATTGATCAATTTAACATAGAAAAATGGCAGAGCTAATTTGAAACATTGTATACCTTCGATGTAGGTCATTGAAAAAACCATTATCAATTTGCTTGTAAAATATACAAAAAAGCGTAATATCGCTTTCCCATCATGAAGGATGGGTAAACTGAAGGCGATTAAAAAATGGCAAAGAAAAAAGCGTTGCCAGAGGTTGTGATTCACAACTTTGTGGCAAAACATATGCATGAAGTCAACAAAAGCCAAGTTTTTGTAGATCGTAAGAAAAATGCAAAACGTGGCTATAGCAAGCACAAAAAAGGGAGATATTCGAATGATTATCTCCCTTTTTTTATATGCCTAAACACGTGAAGGTTAGTCTGCTCCACCACTACTTCCACCATAATCTATATCTACATATGATGATTCGCTCATTTGGTGTTCAGAATTCATCGTTCAACCATGATCTAGCGTATAATTTGAAATAGGTTTATTGGGTCTTGAACTACTTTTTAATTTACTAACATATAAATGAAATAGAATTACCGAGATCGCTACGATCGACATGAAGATAAAAAAAGCCAATTGATCATGTTGTTACTCAGCTGTATCTCTGCTTAAACGGGGATTCGTATTAAGCATTTACAATACGATTCGATTTCACCATATCCGCTAAACCATGGTGACGGAAATAATATTCCATCCAACTTTTCACAATGAGTGGATTACTCATTTTCACCACTTCATCTAAAAGCGTTTGCGCATCTACCATTGGAACATGACAAATTGCTTTACGGACTCTGAGAATATTGCTCGAACTCATTGAAAGCGTATTAAAGCCCATTGCCATCAGTAAAATTGCTGAGAGTGGATCGCCAGCCATTTCACCACAAATACTGACAGGTTTGTCATATTTATGACACTCTTGAACTAAGCGTTGCAATGCTCGAAGCACTGAGGGATGGAAGTGAGAATAAACACTCGATACACGTGGGTTATTACGGTCGACTGCCAACAAATATTGGATTAAATCATTCGAACCCACAGAGAAGAAATCAACTAATTCTGCAAACTCACCAATTTGAAGTAAAACACTAGGTACTTCCACCATGATGCCAATTTTAGGACGATTAATTTTAACTTGTTCTTCTTCCTGAACCGCAGCTAAGTCACGCTCAATAATATAAAGCGCTTCTTCTACTTCACTGACGCTGGTGATCATTGGCAGCAAAATATGCAAATTATTCAAACCAACACTGGCTTTTAACATCGCACGAATTTGTGAAGAGAAAATCTCAGGATGATCCAAGGTAAAACGAATCCCTCTCCATCCTAATGCTGAGTTTTCTTCTTCTATTTCGAAATAAGGTAAATCTTTATCTGCACCAATATCCAAAGTACGCATCACGACTGGTTTATTGGCAAAGTGACTAAGTTGTTGACGGTAAATCGCTCGTTGCTCTTCTTCACCCGGGAAACGGTCACGCAACATAAATGGAATTTCTGAACGATAGAGTCCGACACCTTTGGCACCACGTTGTACACCACGCACGACATCAATCATTAAACCTGTATTCACAAATAAGCGTACTGCAACACCATCAGGAGTGATGGCATCTTTGGTTTCATACTGTTTAAGATCTTTGGCTATTTGTTCTTCTTCTTTTTGGATGTCACGATAACGTTGACGTAAACGGCGTGGTGGATTGATAAATACACGTCCTTGATAGGCATCAACAATCATTTCCACATCATCAAGGGTAGTCACCGGAAGTTCGGTGACCCCAACGACTGTCGGTATACCCAAAGCACGTGCCACAATCACCATATGTGAATTGGCAGCCCCTTCAGACGTCACAATCGCTGCAATCTTATCGACAGGAAGTTCAACCAATGCTGCCGTACTGATTTCTTCACCCACAATGATACTGTCATTACTCAGTTCTCGGTGACTTAAATCATCTTCTTGAAGTGCTGCTAAAATGCGACGTCCAAGGTCTTTTAAGTCTGCAACACGTTCTCGTAAATAATCGTCTTCCATTTGTGCAAAGATTGCCACATGACGATCAATAACGTGTTTAACTGCACCTTGAGCCCAGTGACCATCACGGATTAACTCTTTGATTTCAGCAGGCAGGGCATTCTCATCCAACATTCTCAAGAATACGCTAAATAATGCACGTTCCTCAGACATCAAAGAATCTTGCATTTTTTCATCAAGTGATTGAATTTCTTGGCGAACTGAATCAACCGCATGATCAAGTAATTCAAGCTCTTCACTAATATCTTCAGCTTCGCGGTCAGGTACTGAACCTAAATCTGCGGGTGGATAAAGAATAAGTGCACGACCTAATGCAATACCACCTGCACCTGATGATCCTTGAAATGTTTTATAGGTTGGAGAATTATTTGGCTTACGGAAAACATCAATATTTCCAACTGCATGCGCATGGGCGATAACGCCAGAAAGTTGCGCACAAAGTGTGACTAAAAACGATTCAGCAGCTTCGCTAAAGTCTTGTGGTTCAGTATTTTGAACCACGAGAACACCCATGACTTTTCGACGATACATGACAGGAACGCCAAGGAAAGAGTTATAAATCTCTTCACCTGTTTCTGGAAAATACGCGAAACGCTCATGCTTAAACGCATTCTCGATATTGACGATTTCCTCGCGTTGCCCAACGAGTCCGACCAAACCCTCACCCAGCTGCAGTGAGACATTGCCAATGGATTCAGCGTTTAAGCCTTTGGAAGCCATCAGAACGTAACGTTGGTTACGTTCATCAAGTAAATAAATAGAGCACACATCTACATGCATTGCTTCAGAAATTTGGTTGACCATAATTTCTAACGAATCATGCAAACTGACAGACGCATTGATTTCTTGGACAATGCGCCGTAAAGAGTCTAATTGCATGTTCGACATGTAGCGGTGCTCCTCTTAAAGGGATGTAATTATGGTGATTATTCAAATAGTCGAAATAAAAATCAAACATTTAAATTCAATGTTTAATATAAATCATGCTATGGCAGATGCATACACAATTCCAACATGGCACGACGGTAAACATCTTTTTTGAAGTTCACCACTTGGCCTAGTGGATACCAATAGCTGACCCATTGCCATTGATCAAACTCTGGCGGATCATTTAAGTTCAACTGAATATGATTCGTTGACGCGACTAATTTCAATAAAAACCATTTTTGCTTTTGTCCGATACACACAGGATCAGAATCTGATCTGATGTAGCGAAGTGGCAAACGATAATGTAACCAACCTTCGGTCTGAGCAATTATTTGGACGTGCTCCGGCAATAACCCGACTTCTTCACGGAGTTCCCTGAAAAGTGCCTGTTCTGGAGTTTCACCAAATTGGATGCCTCCTTGAGGAAATTGCCAAGCATTGTGACCAATGCGTTTTGCCCATAAAACTTGTCCAATATCATTTGCCAAAATGATCCCGACATTCGGTCGGAAACCTTCTGAGTCGATCATTTGGCACCTAAAATTTATTAAATTCGTTGACTTTGGGTTCGGGGGCATCCACTCTCTATGCCCAACTCGAAAAGTTCAAAGTAATAATGTTTTAAAATTGCTATGATCTTAACGAATTTCTATCGACTAGCGGAGATAGATTTACATTTTTTTTCTTAAATTTCAGTTTGAACGAGTAATTTCATGAAATTGGCGTTGTTTGATTTAGATCACACCTTGTTAAATACCGACTCTGACCATTCTTGGGGTGAGTTTTTAGTCAATGAAGGCTTGGTTGATCCAGTTCGACATCGCGCCATGAATGACAAATTTTATGAAGACTACAAAGCAGGACAACTTGATCCAATTGCCTACAACGAATTCGTATTTGAATTTTTAACGCAACATGACAATGAGTATTTGACCGACCTACATCAGCTTTTTATGCAAAAAGTGATTCGACCTCAAATGCGTCCTGAAGGTTATAAAGCGATTCAACGTCATCAAGATGCTGGGCATCAATTAGTAGGGATTACCGCAACATCAGATTTTATTACTGCACCTATTTTTCGTGAATTTGGTATTACAGAAATTATTGCAACCAATGCAGAAGTGGTTGATGGTAAATATACGGGTAAAGTCATTAATATTCCGTGTTATCAAAAAGGTAAATTGGCAAGATTAGATCAATGGCTCGAGGGACGAGACGTTACTGAATCATGGGCATATTCAGACTCCATTAACGATCGATTCTTATTGGAATATGCGGATCATGCGATTGCAGTCAATCCAGATGATCGTCTTGAAGCATTGGCTAAAGAGCAGGGTTGGGATATCCAAGACTGGTCCATTTAAGACAGTTTTATTCTCAAAATTAAATCATTGCTAAAGCCATTGTATCAATGGCTTTTTTTCATTGATCAGCATTGAAATAACTTGAGATGAAATTCAGCATAAATTTACAGACGCTTTCATCGCTTGGTGATACCTTATGCGCAAACAACTAACTTAAAATTAATCAAAATCATAAGGAATACACGATGCTAAATGCAGAGCCAAGAATGACCAACTTATTTGAGCAATTAGGATTGGATTC
This sequence comes from Acinetobacter sp. 25-47-122, assembly GCF_056779695.1. NCBI lineage: Bacteria > Pseudomonadati > Pseudomonadota > Gammaproteobacteria > Moraxellales > Moraxellaceae > Acinetobacter > Acinetobacter sp. 25-47-122. The sequence goes on along the minus strand of NZ_JBWYIJ010000008.1, from coordinate 14,889 downwards.
TAGCGAGCAAGCTATTGCAGAATTTATTGAAACACATCAGTTAGAAGCTGAAACCTTTTTGACTGAAGCAAGTTTTTGGTCTGAAGGTCAACGTCAATTTTTGAAAGAAAAATTGTGTTCAGATGGTTCATGGGCATTAATTATCGATCAGCTCAATGAGTCTTTACATGAAGATTCATTGAAGAAAAAAGCTTAAGTAGCTCACTTGTCTTAATAAAGTAAAAAGTCATCTTATTAGATGACTTTTTAAATATCGAGTGCCGAAATTATTTCATTAAATCAACCAGTGCCTTGGCAGCCTTAGATTGGGTGCGTCCCGGATGCCAAACCATACCCAATTGACGCTGCATTTCTAAATTAATATCCAGTCTGACCAAGTCTTGATTGACTAAAGTACTTGGCAGGACAGACCAACCTAACCCAATAGAAGCCAACATGCGAATGGATTCAAGCGGATTATTGCTCATGGACACTTTAGGTTTTAATCCATTTTTTTCAAATTCTGCAAGGGTGATCTGCGCTGTATATGTTTGAGCTGCAGGTAATAAACTTGGGTACTGCATGAGATCTTCAAGGCTTAAATTTTTCATATTTGCCAATGGATGAAAAACTGCAGCAACGAAAACCAAAGGGTCACTCCATAAAGGAACATATTTTAAACGTTCATCTAGGACAGGGGGTAAGGTTAAGAATGCCAGTTCAAGGTCACCGGCTAACACTTTTTCATGCGCTTGTTCTGAATCTACAAAATGCACATCTAATGTCACATCAGGATATTGCTGAACATAGCTTTTTAAATGTTGCGGTAAATGATGTAATCCAATGTGATGGCTGGTACCAACTTTAAGCTTTCCTTTAATCTGATTTTGGTCGTGGCTTAAGGTGTGATGAATATCACCTAGTTCATTTAACCAATTTTTAACTTTAGGAAGCAGGGAATGAGCCGCATGGGTGGCTTGTACACCTCGGCCAGCAGATTCAAATAATTTGACACCAAAATAATCTTCTAAACTATGAATACGTTTGGTGACAGCGGGCTGAGTGATAAATAGTTGATCAGCTGCCATAGAAATCGAACCCGTTTCCATGACTTTTATAAAAGCTTCAAAGGCAGCAAGATTCATAATTTAAACTCGGTTATGAAAATATTATTTAATTATAAAATAAATTTATATCTATTGCGAAGTAATTCTTCATAAACTGTTGCAAAAAAAGCCGCATAGTGCGGCTTAGATGAGGAGGATCACAGGTGAAACTATGCGACGATATTTTCTTCCTGTTGTATCGTTTTTTTCTCCCACACGCGTTCGTGAATGAAATAAGCCACGGCTTGTACAGTAGGCTCAAGTAAACTTAAAGTAATTGCCATCCAAATGCTGCCTGTGACAAGGTAGCCTACAATCATGGCTACCGTAATGTGCATAATGTAGTAGCTTAATGTTTTTTTGAACATGCGTTGATTATCTTCAACAAATTTTTGAATATGTGCCATGTGAACATCCTCAGTTGGTGGTGATCTTGGAGATGTTAAAATGATAAGTATTCTTATTTAATCTGTAAAAGCGAATATTATTTTTAAATTAATCGTTTTTATAGATGGTTTTTGTGTTTAAATTGATTCTAAAAAGTTTTTAAACTAATAAAAATGATAAATTAGATTTATGTGAATAGGCCGTTATAATCGTAATTAATGACAGAATTACCCAGTCCAGTGGAGCAAATCGACATGGCAGGCGAAACCCAAAAAGCAGAAACTCAAACAAAAAAAACGTTGTACGATAAATTGTGGGACGATCATTTAGTTAAACAACGCGATGATGGTTCTTCTTTACTTTATATCGATCGTCACTTGTTGCATGAAGTGACTTCTCCACAAGCTTTTGAAGGCTTACAACTTGCAGGGCGTAAACCTTGGCGTTTGAGTGCAAACGTGGCAACTCCTGACCATAACGTACCAACGTCTACGAAAGAGCGTTCTGAAGGGATTGCGGGGATTGAAGATGATACTTCACGTATCCAAGTGCAAACTTTAGATGATAACTGTAAAACATTTAATGTTGCTCAGTTTGATATCAACGATGTCCGTCAAGGGATCGCACATGTTGTTGGACCTGAGCAAGGTTTAACTTTACCGGGTATGACGGTTGTTTGTGGTGACTCACATACAGCCACTCATGGTGCATTTGGTTGCTTGGCACACGGTATTGGGACATCAGAAGTTGAACATGTATTGGCAACGCAATGCTTAGTTCAAAAGAAAATGAAAAACATGTTGGTACGTGTTGACGGTAAATTAGGTCAAGGCGTAACACCAAAAGACGTGGTTTTAGCGATTATCGGTAAAATCGGTACAGCTGGTGGTACAGGTCATGCCATCGAATTTGGTGGTCAAGTGTTCCGTGATATGTCGATCGAAGGTCGTATGACGGTGTGTAACATGGCGATTGAAGGCGGTGCCCGTGTAGGTATGGTTGCTGTAGATGAGAAAACCATTGAATATGTGAAAAACCGTCCTTATGCACCGAAAGGTGAGCAGTGGGATGCAGCAGTAGAATATTGGAATACTTTACATTCTGATGAAGGTGCACACTTTGATACAGTTGTTGTATTACAAGGTGAAGAGATTGAGCCACAAGTGTCTTGGGGTACATCGCCTGAGATGGTGATTCCTGTATCTCAAGCAGTACCGACACTAGAACAAGCCAAAGATGACGTACAACGTAACGACTGGACACGTGCTTATCAATATATGGGCTTAACCGCGGGTCAAGCATTGTCTGATATTAAATTGGATCGCGTATTTATCGGTTCTTGCACCAACTCTCGTATTGAAGATATCCGTGCGGCAGCTGAAGTTGCAAAAGGCAAAAAAGTTGCAAGCACGATTAAGCAAGCGATGGTTGTTCCGGGTTCTGGCTTAGTCAAAGCACAAGCAGAAGCTGAAGGTTTGGATAAAATCTTAATAGAAGCTGGTTTTGAATGGCGTGAGCCGGGTTGCTCAATGTGTTTAGCAATGAACGCAGATAAATTACAACCGGGTGAGCACTGTGCATCAACATCAAACCGTAACTTCGAAGGTCGTCAAGGTAATGGTGGTCGTACGCATTTAGTGAGCCCAGCGATGGCAGCAGCAGCGGCAATTGCAGGTCACTTTGTTGATGTACGTTCATTCTAAGAGGAGCAAACAACATGAAAAAATATACCGTTGAACAAGGTATCGTTGCACCTTTAGACCGTGCCAATGTCGATACAGATTTAATTATTCCAAAACAGTTCTTGAAATCAATTAAGCGTACAGGTTTCGGCGCGAATTTGTTTGATGAATTACGTTATTTAGATGAAGGCTATTTGGGGCAAGACAACTCAAAACGTCCTTTGAATCCAGATTTTGAGTTGAACAAACCACGTTATCAAGGTGCTTCAATCTTGATTTCACGTTCCAACTTTGGTTGTGGTTCAAGCCGAGAACATGCGCCATGGGCTTTAGAAGAATATGGTTTTCGTACCGTAATCGCACCAAGCTATGCAGACATTTTCTACAACAACAGCTTTAAAAATGGCATGTTACCAGTGATCTTGTCTGAAGAGATTGTGGATCAATTATTCAAAGAGTGTGCAGCTCAAGAAGGTTATCAGTTAACGATTGATCTTGAAGCACAAGAAGTACGTACACCTACAGGCGAAGCATTTAAATTTGAAGTTGATCCATTCAGAAAGCACTGTTTGTTGAATGGTTTAGATGATATTGGTTTAACGTTACAAGCGGCAGAAGACATTCGTGCTTATGAGGAAAGAACTAAAGCTGTTCGCCCATGGGTATTCCAAGAAATCAAAGCGTAACTGATACTTAAAGCTATAGTGCTCTGATTCAAGTCTTGCTAATATCGGTGCAAAATTATTCTTTTAGTTTTGCGCCGTTTGGTGAGGTTGGGCACAAATGAAGGCAAAAGTTTTATTACGCTATGCGTTTTTCGGATTGTCTGTCGCCGTTTTATCCGCTTGTCAGACCGTAGACCGATTACAACTGAAAAAGATTAAAGAAACGCCTGAAACCAGAAATCATGCTTTGATTTATTGCTCAGGAACGCTGAATTGTGAGTTTGAAAGATTCGATGAGCATCCCATTGTTGATGCTCAATCTCGAAGATTAGATCAGCGTGCGATCAAGCAAGGTATCGTGCGATTAAATGCTGGCTCCTTGAAAGATCCGCAAGCCTTATATCTTTCAGTTCCTGCTGGACTGCATGAAGTGGTGGTTCGCTTTTATCCGATTTCAGAGGAAAAAGCAGAAACTATTAATGTCATCCATCGCTTCGAAGCAAAAAAAGATTACCGATTTGTAATGTTTAGAGATCGAAGCAGTGGGAAAAAAAGTTTACTTGATGCTTCTGCACCAGAGCCATTATGTGTTGACTTGTTGCAAGAGCAACAAACCATTCGTCGTTTCTGCAAACCCTATAATGTTCTCAATGGACTAGGTGAGTTTGTGGAACAAAAAAATTTAAAAACACGTTAGTTCATACTAACTTTATAAATGGAAAATCTCATGTCTAAACAAATCTTGATTTTAGCTGGTGACGGCATTGGTCCTGAAATTGTAAAAGCAGCTGAACAGGTCCTCACCCGTGTCAATGAAAAATTCAATCTAGATTTAACATGGGAACAAGGTTTATTGGGTGGCGCTGCAATTGATGCGCATGGTTCACCTTATCCAGAAGTTACCTCTGAACAAGCAAAAAAAGCAGATGCGATTTTGTTAGGTGCTGTTGGTGGTCCGAAGTGGGACACAATTGAGCGCTCAATTCGTCCTGAGCGTGGTTTATTGAAATTACGTAGCGAACTTAACCTTTTCGCTAACTTGCGCCCAGCGATCTTGTATCCTCAATTGGCAGATGCTTCAAGTTTGAAACCTGAAATTGTTTCAGGCTTAGATATTTTAATTGTCCGTGAATTAACTGGTGGTATTTACTTCGGTCAACCACGCGGTATTCGTGAATTAGAGAATGGTGAGAAGCAAGGCTTTAATACCGACGTATACGCAGAGTCAGAGATCAAACGTATTGCTAAAGTGGCGTTTGAAATGGCGAAACTACGCGGTGGTAAAGTGTGTTCAGTTGATAAGGCGAATGTTCTTGAAGTCACTGAGCTTTGGAAACAAACAGTAACTCAGTTACATGCTGAACAGTATGCTGACATTAACTTGTCACATATGTATGTCGATAATGCAGCAATGCAATTGGTTCGTGCACCTAAACAATTTGATGTGATCGTAACAGGTAACTTGTTCGGTGATATCTTGTCTGATGAGGCTGCGATGTTGACTGGTTCAATCGGTATGTTGCCATCAGCTTCTTTAGATGAAAATGGTAAAGGGATGTATGAGCCTTGTCATGGTTCAGCACCAGATATCGCAGGTCAAAATATTGCAAACCCATTGGCAACAATTTTATCTGTTGCAATGATGCTTCGATATACGTTCCGTCAAGAAGCTGCAGCAAAAGCAATTGAAGATGCAGTAGGGAATGTTTTAGACCAAGGTTTACGAACAGCTGACATTATGTCTGAAGGCATGAAGAAGGTCGGGACAATTGAAATGGGTGAAGCAGTTGTTGCAGCGCTTAACTAATTTCAGTTGATTCATTCAAAACGCAGCCTATGAGCTGCGTTTTTTATTGCCGAGCTTTTGAAAGCGTATTTTTTTTAAACTTAAAACACTTGAGCAAGTCATTAGGTTATCAGTATGACTGACTTGCTGAAGCTGTCCATACAGGAATCATAAAACTATTTTCATCTCTCATCGAATTTCCCATTGGAATCGCGGTGTTGATTATACGTTCAAAAGTGAAAATTTCCGACTCATCTCGAATCACAAGATTAGACTTCAGATTAATGTTAAAAGAATTCAAATCGGTAGTTTCACGGATATGTTGGATATCTTACCCTACAAATTGTGAAACATAAGTATTCATATTTTTTTGTTCTGAAAATTTGCTGTTTGGCATGCCGTAAACAGGAAAAGTGTAAATATGCAGATGAGCAAAACCACAATTGATTTAGTGCACGAAATAGTGGGGCAGTACGACGATTTTTTAGATTGAATGTGCAAATGGGCTTTGTTGGTATATATGATTGGATAGTGAATGAATAAATAGTGAGTTTAATTATTCTATAACATCTGAGTATTGATCTTCTCACAAAGACAGACGATTGCTTTAGTAGAATGGATCTCCTGTAGTTTATAAAATAAAAGTACAAAAACAAAAAAAGCCACTCAATGTGGCTTTTCGCTTACTAACACTTAGCGTGCACGGTAAGTAATGCGACCCTTAGATAAGTCATAAGGTGTCATTTCAACTTTAACACTGTCGCCAGTCAAAATACGAATATAGTGTTTACGCATTTTACCAGAAATGTGTGCAATTACTTCGTGACCGTTTTCTAAACGTACACGGAACATAGTATTAGGAAGCGTTTCGGTGACAACGCCTTCGAACTCGATAAGTTCCTCTTTATTGGCCATAGCCTACCTGATGATCAAATTGGAAAGGCGCAAATTATAGGCAAAATTTTAGAAAAAAACAAGGTTAAACCAAGTTCAGTCGGCGTTTCTATGGTCAAACTTGTCGAACAAACAAATAAAATTTTTAAACAAAAAAATGCTTAACTATGTTGTCAGTTTGGTCAATCGACTGTAATCTAATTCATAAGTTTTAAGTAAATATTAATAACATACAAGGAAGGGCACTGCGTGAGTCAGCTAACTGATGCTTCGGTTGTTCTACGATTAGGTTATCAAGCAATTCGTCGTGCTGGATTGCCCACAGAAGAAATTTTAACAAAAGCGGGTGTGGCCTTAAATCAAGTAGATCAAAATGCGCGTACGCCTTTAAGCGCGCAGTACGCTTTCTGGGTTGCTGCCGAAGAAGTCAGTAAAGATCCAGACATTGGTCTACATTTAGGTGAGCATTTACCACTTTATCGTGGTCAAGTGATTGAACATCTTTTTATTTCATCTGAAAATTTTGGCGAAGGCCTGAAAAGGGCTTTAGCATATCAACGTCTAATCAGTGATGCATTTCATGCCAAATTGGTTATTGAAGATGATCGTTGCTACCTAACCAATGGTGAACAACCTTTCTCTGAAAACCTAGTCAATCGTCATTTTTCTGAGTGCGCGATTTCAGGCATTTTAAGATTCTTCAAATTTATTACTGAAGGTCGTTTTCAACCTATATATATCGATTTTAACTTTAGCGAGGGTGCTTCAGACGATGAGTATTTCCGTGTATATGAGTGCCCGGTAAGTTTAGGCCAAAAAGAAACGCGACTTTATTTTGATCCTGCAATTTTAGATTATGTACTTTGGCAAGCCGAGCCAGAATTACTTCAACTGCATGAGCAGTTGGCGATTGAAAAATTACAGGAGTTGGCTCGATACGATTTAGTGGGTGAGGTGCGCCGTGCTATTGGATCAACACTTGAGAGTGGAGAAACAACGCTAGAAACTGTGGCAGCTCAGTTGAATATTACCCCACGTCGTTTGAGAACACAGCTCAGTGAAGCCAATACAAGCTTCCAGCAAATTTTATCTGACTATCGTTGTCGTTTAGCTAAAAAACTTTTGGCAAATACCAATGAAAGCGTAGAGAGAATTGTCTATCTGACGGGTTTCTCGGAACCAAGTACGTTCTATCGGGCCTTTAAACGATGGACCAATGAGACACCTGTTGAATATCGTAAGCGTAAACAGCGCTAAAAAAGTCCCTTCTTATGAAGGGATTTTTTTCTATTTAATTCAAAATAAAAATCTATTCAGGCATGTTTAACCAATGAGGGCCTAGGGGTACTTTAGGCAAGTTAAACTCTTCAGGATAGTGTGCTTGGATAAAGTAAAGGCCGTCAGGTGGTGCTGTGATCCCTGCTGCTTTACGGTCTTCTGCTGCGAATATTTCATCGATATGGTCAATGCCGTACATCCCCTGACCAATTTCCAGTAAACAGCCCATAATATTGCGAACCATGTGATGTAAAAAACCATCTGCTTGGATGTCAAGAACAAGGTAAGCACCGTGTTTGATGAGTTTGCAATGGCTCACATGGCGTACAGGTTGGTTGGATTGACACGCAGCAGCTCGAAAACTTTCAAAGTTATGAGTACCCTCAAATTTTGAGGCTGCAGCAATCATTTTATCTACATCAAGTGGGTAATAAGCATGCGTTACTTGTTTGTGGAGTAAGGCAGGGCGCATGGGGCTGTTATAAACGACATAACGATAACGGCGAGCCTGCGCTTTAAAGCGTGCATGAAAATCACTATCCATTTCTTGAATCCATTGGATGGCAATATCTTTAGGGAGTGTACTGTTAGCCCCCATAAGCCAGCCACGAATTGGACGTATTGCATTTGTGTCAAAGTGAGCCACCATATTTGTGGCATGAACACCTGCATCTGTTCGACCCGCACCATGCAAAATGATGGGTTCATCAGCAATTTTGCTCAACACTTTTTCCATGGTTTCTTGTACGCTCGGCACACCAGGTTGCTGTGTTTGCCAACCTCGATACCGAACGCCACTAAACTCAATTCCGATTGCAAAACGCGGCATTTGAACCTCTAATTTGATGAATCATACCAATGTTTTAACCATTGATCTGTGGAAGGGTATTGTAAATACATTTTTAGAATTTTGGCATAAAGATCGGCATCACTGAGTGTATCGTCTATTAAAATATCAGATGCTTGAATCCAACTGCTAATTGCATAGCGTTGATCTAATTCTCCAAACATGACCTGACTACTTAATATAATATGGCAGCCTAAGGCACGAAGCTGCTTCAAAATATCTGTGGTATCCGCATTAATTGCTAAATTACCGGTTCCATATGCTTGAAGTATGAGTACATGAGGCGGATTGTCGATAAAACGCGTTAAATGCTGATTGAATAATTTGATTTCAATGGGGCGAAGACTCAGATTCGCAATATTGAGTTGTATCGAGCGTTCAATATGTTGCTCAGTAATGTTGAAAAAAGAACTTGATATGGGCTTGATGACATTTGTAAATGCTTCACCACAAAATGCATTTAGTGCCGTGCGATGAGTCTTGACTGCAGTTCTGGCATGAAAAATTTGATGGTTAAAGCATAAGTAAACACCATCAGACATATTTTCCATATATTGGATGGCATGATTCAGATTATCTAAAGCATCGCTCGATGGATGCAAAGATGTCGCTGCATGATTGAGCAGAGGAAATTGGCTACCTGTGATAATGACTCGACACGTATCATGGAGAAATCGAGAAAGAATAGCCGCAGCATAACTCATGGTATCGGTACCATGAATGACAATAAAATTTTGAAATTGTTTAGCTTGTAATTGTTGAATTTGTTGGATTAACAGCAACCAATCACGCGCCGTACATGCACTACTGTCTTTAATCTCATGAGCTTGGACAAGCTCGATTTGATTTTGAACGGGCAAAATTTCTTTTAATTGAGGAAAGAAATCGGCAGCAGGCATAGGCGCTAAAGGTTCACCAACGCAACCAAATGTCCCACCCATATAGATTAAAGCTATTTTTGAACTCATAAAAAAGCAGCCTAATTAGACTGCTTCATATTAAGATTAATTGGAATCAGATTCCATGCTCTCTCGGAGTTTTGCTGCACGCATTTTTTGTTCGTCATTGTAATGCGATTCATATTCTGTAATTAATTTTTCTGCTTCATCAAACGCGCCAAATTTAATGTATTGATCCGCTAAATCTAAGTTAAGTTGAATTTCATCAACGTTGAGTAATTCAGGAAAACGTTGTACAAGAGGATCATCAGGACGATTCGGATTCATTTTTATCGCAGATGTTTCATGCGAATGAATCTGTTGCACATCCACGTTTTCATCTGATGAATTGAGGTCAAAATTAAACTCGTTTGTCGGTTCAATTGAGCTTTCTATTGTAGATTTTGAATCAAGATTTTCCCCAAAGTCGAAAGTAACAAAATCTAAATTCTGATCATTCACGCTTTGCTCTGAAACTTTTGCTGAGCTAGATGTTTCAGCATCAAAGTTAAAATCATCTGAAAGATCAAAAGTGAGTTCATCCTTGGATGTTGTTGTTTGAGAATGAGACTGTTCCGATTGATCTGAAAAGTTAAATTCCAATGGATCGATTTCAATATTCAGTTCTTGTAGATTTTTTTCTGATGGAGAAGAACTCAGTGCTGAATGAGGGAGATCTGTTTTTTCACCCCATTCTTGACTCAAATCAAGTGTGAAGTCGAGATTTTGGATGGACTCATTTTCTGAAGCACGGTTCTCTCTAGCGGTCGACTGCACTGATTCTGTTTGTGATTTATTTTCAGACTGAAAACTGGTGAAGTCTAAATCAAACTCTAAGGGTGCGCGATCTTCAGTCGATTGATTGGTTGTTTCAGATTCAGTCTGTGTTTGAGCATTTGGCTCGAAAGTTAAATCTGTCGTTATAAATTCTAAAGGTGTTTGCTCTTTTGATGCAGGAGTCTTCTCATCATCTTGCTCGAATGGGTGTTGTGAGGTTGGTTGCGGTGTATCTTCCATAAAAAAATCGAGTTCAAAATGCTCGTTTTGCGATGGAGTCTGTTGTTCAGTTGCCTGCTGATTTTCAGCCTGATCAGAAGGGAGCTGGTCAATGATTTCTTCATTGGTTTTATTGAGCGTAAACTCTTCTGCTAAATCCAGCTGTTCTGAGCTAAATACAAAATGAGCAGTAGGTTCAGCAGAGACATGCTCAGTTTCTTCTTCAGGGATGCTTTTCTTCTCTTTGACATGTAAGGGATGTGGATATTGTTCTGTTTCAAACACAAATGTTGAGCTTTGAGAAGGAAGAGAAGATAGCTCTGTGATCTCATTTGTTTCAGTGGGTGTGCTTTCCTGAGAGCTATGTTGTTCATCCTGAGACTTGATGAGATGATCAAAAGCTTGTTCCGATTGCACTGCAGGAATTTCAGTTATAAAACTGGTGCTATGAAACTGTGCAGCATGACGAGGCTGATTCTCGGTGTTCGATATATCCCGTGATTCTTTCGCAATTTCTTTATTCTGTTCCGCTTCTTTTGCAGCTTTAAGTTTGTCTTCAGCTTCATCTGCAATGTAATGTAATCCAGTGGAGCGTAAATAATTACTTAATTGTTTTAAAGCAAATTCATCATTCTGTAGGATGTGAATATCAATCAAATACGAGTAAAGCTCATGTTGTCTAGGATCACGATTCAATGCTTGGTTGATTTTTGCTTCGGCTGACATATAACTTTCTGATTGAATTAAGTATTCAATGCTGGCTTTAAGTTCATCAGCCACTGGTTCGGCACTTAGGTCCTGTGGTGCGCCATGACCGTGCTGTGAAGAGGCTTGTGGTGGGGTGGAGCGAGTTTTAGAGCTTTTTTTAGCGCGTTTTGCACTCACATTTTTTTTAGATTTTGTTGATCCTGTGTCACCATTTTTTTGTTTATCCTCACGTTTTTTGAGCACCAGTGCGATTAACAGCAAGACGACAAATGGAATGACATACAACATAATTTTTCCCCTTCATTGAATTCAATGAATTTATTGCAAACCTAATACCTGAGTGCTCGAAATATTGGACTGTTTTTAATCTCGATTTTTTATATTCTCAGTTCATCATTATGCATCGATCAAGATGTTCGAAATAAGAAGTGATGAGATTGTAATTTAACTGTTTTTTGTATAGATGTCATAATATTTCCTTTCAAATAGCACTCCAAGTTCTCATCAATTCAAGTTGCATAAAAAAAGCCGATCTAATCAGACCGGCTTTTTATTGAAGAGACTATTAAACATTAAGCATTTTTATAGTCAATCAAGATGCGTAGCATACGGCGTAAAGGTTCAGCAGCACCCCAAAGTAATTGGTCACCAACAGTGAACGCGCCTAAATACTCTTTACCCATATTGAGTTTACGTAAACGGCCTACTGGAACTGTAAGCGTGCCAGTTACTGCAACAGGTGTAAGATCAGTCATTGATGCTTCACGTGTGTTCGGCACAACTTTAGACCAGTCATTTGCACTTGCAATGATGTCTTCAATTTCATTTAAAGGAACATCTTTACGAAGTTTTAAAGTCAATGCTTGTGAGTGACAACGCATTGCACCAATACGTACACAGTGACCATCAATAGGTACAATTTGTGAATTACCAAGAATCTTATTGGTTTCAACTTGACCTTTCCATTCCTCTTTCGATTGACCGCTTTCAAGCTGTTTGTCGATATAAGGAATTAAAGAACCTGCTAAAGGTACACCGAAGTTTGCTGAAGGGAATCCTTCACCACGTTGTAATTCAGCAATTTTAGAGTCGATATCTAAAATTGGAGAACGTGGATCGTCTAATAGATCTTTTGTATTGTTATACAAATAGCCCATACCTGTGATGAGTTCACGCATGTTTTGCGCACCCGCACCAGAAGCAGCTTGGTAAGTCATTGAAGTCGCCCATTCAACAAGATTGTTTTGGAACAGACCACCAAGACCCATTAACATCAATGAAACAGTACAGTTACCGCCTACAAATGTTTTCGTACCTTTTACCAAACCGTCTTTGATCACATTCATGTTGACTGGATCTAATACGATGATTGCTTCATCGTCCATACGCAATGTAGATGCAGCGTCAATCCAGTAACCATTCCAACCATCAGCTTTCAACTTAGGGAAAACTTCAGTGGTATAATCACCACCTTGGCAGGTAATAATGACATCCATTTGCTTCAGACTATTAATGTCTGTCGCATCCATAAGTGCTGGGGCAGTTTTACCACCAAACGCAGGGGCTTCACCACCTGCATTACTGGTAGAGAAGTAGAATGGCTCAAAATGAGCGAAATCATTCTCTTCAACCATACGTTGCATAAGGACGGAACCAACCATCCCGCGCCAACCGACCAGACCTACTTTCATGTCACTTTGCCTCGGTGCGTTAAAATAAAAAAGGGGGTTCGAGTGTATCAAAAGAGTGTATAACTGCAAGTGGTACACAATCAAAACAGCAAATATATTGTGCAATATATCTTGTTTATGTTACATGCAAAACTAATATAAATTTATGAATCATCGAAAAATTAAGAATATATAAAGAGAAGCGCTATGCTATGGATTGAGATACTGGCTGTTGTTGTGATTTGGTTAAGTTTTTGGTCTTTGATTCCGCGTGATGAGTGGTGGTTTCGAGGTGCCGATTTTCCAAGACTACAAATTTTAGCCCTAGGCTTTATCGCATTTATCCTCCTGTTGATTTGGGATGGGGAATGGGATTTAAGACGCCAAGTCATATTTGTTGGATTAATTGCTGCATTAGCATATCAATTGAAGATGGTTTTGCCTTATACCTTAATTTGGAAAAAACAGGTGAAACAGGTCCAACCAGATCAACTTGATCCATCAAAGCAAATCTCTTTAATTGTGTCGAATGTTTTAACACCAAATACAGAATATCATCGTTTGATTGAACAGATTCATCAGCATCAACCCGATATCGTATTGACGCTTGAAACAGACCAAACCTGGCAGAATGAACTTTCAGTCATCGAAGCGGATTATCCTTATCGTGTTCCAGTACCTTTAGATAATCTCTATGGAATGCATCTCTACAGTAAGTTGGAATTGAGTGATACCGAAGTCAAATTCATACTGAGTAATGAGATTCCTTCTATTCATACCACAGTGAAATTACGTTCTGGACAGCCAGTTCAATTATATTGTTTACATCCCAAACCGCCGAGTCCAACTGAAGCCAAAGACTCTACATTACGTGATGCTGAATTGTTGATTGTGGGTGATCAAATTAAAGACTTGGATGAAAGTTGCATTGTCATGGGAGATCTAAACGATGTGGCATGGTCTCGTACCACACGACTATTTCAACGTATCAGTGGTTTATTAGATCCGCGTGTTGGACGTCATTATGTCAATACCTTCCATGCGGACTATCCGCTATTACGATGGTCACTCGATCATGTATTCCACAGCACTGATTTTGCTTTGGTGAAAATGGAGCGATTACCGCATATTGGTTCGGATCACTTTCCTGTGTACGTTGTTTTACAAACTGGACGACAATTTGAGCAAGTACAGCAAGAATTAGAACAGACGGATGCTGATGAGCAAGAGGCTCAGGAGGCGATTCAAGAAGGTATTGCGAAAGCTGAGAAAGAAGAGAAACAAGTGACAGATGAAATTGCGCAAGATTATAAAGATGGCAAACAAGTGTGAATGGATGCGTGTAAGAAATTGCTTACAATGAATGTGTCTGTTGACCCATAGTCACGAAGCGAGCTTAAGCGTAATCTAAGCTTATCGGCACAGGGAGTGGGAATGGAATGATCCCAATATGGAAGACGACGCCGACGGAAAATCATCATGGAGATGATGTAGGAAAGGAAAGCCAATAAAACAATAATATGATTTTTGAAAAGCACAACCTCATCGACCCGAGTTTTACAGGATGTAGAACTCGGGTTTAGTTTATGGTGGATTTAAACGTTTATATGCATACAGGTCGAATGAATTAAATCTCGTTATTCAGCTCTAATCTTTTATTAATGCTATGATTTGCCAAAATGAAAATATTGAGCAGATGGGGTATGACTTTGTTTCTTAAAAATATGAAAGACATAACTACAAGCAAATCCTTCGCTTCAATCGTTGTGTTAAATGTACTAATGAACACCAGCGTATTTGCACAAGAAGCTGATGAAAAAATGATGGATGCGGTTGCATCTCAAGAACAGGTCGCGAACACTGAAGCTAAAGAAGCTAAAGAAGCTAAAGAAGCTAAAGAAGCTAAAGAAGCTAAAGAAGCTAAAGAAGCTAAAGAAGCTAAAGAAGCTAAAG